>NZ_VIWT01000001.1:5905000-6108630 GCF_007829815.1 Kitasatospora viridis
TCGGCACCGTGCTGCTGCCGGGGACGGCGCTGGTCGACCTGGCGATCCGGGCCGGCGACCTGCTCGGCCTGCCCGTGCTGGAGGAACTCACGCTCCAGGCACCGCTGCTGCTGCCGGAGTCGACCGCCGTGCAGCTCCAGGTGGTGGCCGGGCACGACGGGGCCGTGCGGATCTTCTCCCGCCCGGCGGGCGCCGAGGAGGGCAGCTGGACCACCCACGCCACCGGCCTGCTCGCGCCGGGCGGCACCGCCCGACCCGAGCCGCTCACCCAGTGGCCGCCGACCGGCGCGACCGAGGTCGACGTCACCGGCCTCTACCAGCGGATGCGGACCGAGGGCTACGAGTACGGCCCGGTCTTCCAGGGCGTCAAGGCGGCCTGGCGGCGCGGTGCGGAGGTCTTCACGGAGCTCGAACTCCCCGATGCCGCACGGTCCGAGGCCGCCCGTTTCGGCCTGCACCCCGCGCTGCTGGACGCCGCCCTGCACGCCACCGCGCTGCTCGACGAGGAGCACGAGGCGCGGCCGGCCGAGGGCGGCGTGCTGCTCCCGTTCGCCTGGAACGGGGTCGAACTGCACGCCGGCGGCGCCACGGCGGCCCGGGTGCGGCTGACCCGCGAGGAGGGCGGCGAGGGCATCCGGATCGAGCTGGCCGACGGCGCCGGGGCCCCGCTCGCCACGGTCTCCTCCTTCGTCACCCGGCCGGTGGCGGCGGGCCAACTCGCCCCGCAGCAGGACTCGCTGTTCACCGTCGAGCTGACGCCCCGGCCCGAGCTCGCCGCCCAGGGCACGGGCGAGCGGCAGTTCGCGGTGCTCGGCACCGACGGCCTCGGCCTCGGCGCGCCCGTCCACCCGGACCTGGGCGCGCTCGGCGACGCCGTCCCCGAGGTGGTGCTGCTGCCGGTGCCGACCGTGACCGACGCCCCGGTACCGACGGCGGTGCGCGCCGCCCTGCACGGCGTGCTCGGCCCCGTCCAGGAGTGGCTGCGCGAGGACCGGTACGCCAAGGCGACGCTGGTGGTGCTGACCGCCGGGGGCCTGGCGGATGCCGCCGTGCGCGGGCTGGTCCGCGCGGCGCAGGCGGAGGACCCCGGCCGGATCGTGCTGGTGGACTCCGAGGGCGGCAACTCGGTCACACTGCCGCTGCTGGCCGCCGCCGTCGAGTCGGGCGAGCCCGAACTGGTGCTGCGCGAGGGCGGGTTCCAGGTGCCACGGCTGGTCAGGGTGCTCCCCGCGCAGGCCGAGCAGGAGGACGCCGACTGGGGCACGGTGCTGATCACCGGCGGCACCGGCGGTTTGGGCGCGCTGGTGGCCCGGCACCTGGTCACCGGGCACGGTGTGCGCAGCCTGGTACTGGCGGGACGCCGGGGCCCACAGGCGCCCGAGGCACGGCAGTTGCAGGCCGAGCTGGCCGAACTTGGCTCCCAGGTGGCGGTGGTGGCCTGCGACGTCGCCGACCGGGCGGCGCTGGCCGCGCTCCTCGCCGACCACCCGGTGCGCAGCATCGTGCACACGGCGGGGGTGCTGGACGACGCGCTGATCGGCTCGCTGACCCCGGACCGGCTCGACCCGGTGCTCCGGCCCAAGGTCGACGGTGCCTGGTACCTCCACGAGTTGACGCTGGATCAGGACATCAGCAGGTTCGTCCTGTTCTCCTCGGCCGCCGGTACTCTGGACGCCACCGGGCAGGGCAACTACGCGGCCGCCAACGTCTTCCTGGACGCGCTGGCCGAGCACCGGGCCGCCGGCGGCCTGCCGGCCACCGCGCTGGCCTGGGGCCTGTGGGCGGGCGCCGGCGGGATGGGCGGGCAGCTCGGCGCGGCCGACCTGGAGCGGATCGAGCGCTCCGGCATCGGCGCGCTGGACCCGGCCGAGGGGCTGGCCCTGTTCGACGCGGCCGTGCGGGCCGGGCGGGCCACGCTGGTGCCGGCCCGGCTGGACCTGGCGGCGCTGCGCGAGCGGGGCGAGGCCGTCCCGGCCGTGTTGCGCGCGCTGGTGCGGCCTGCCGTCCGGCGGGACGCGGCCGGCGGCGCCACCGGCTCGCAGGGTGCGGCCTCGCTGCCCCAGCGGCTGAGCGGGCTGCCGGCCGCCGACCACGAGCACGCGGTGCTGGAGGCGGTCCGCTCGCAGGTCGCCGCCGTGCTCGGGCACGACGGTCCGTCGGCCGTCCAACCGAGGCGCGCGTTCACCGAGTTGGGCTTCGACTCGCTCGCCGCGGTGGAGCTGCGCAACAAGCTGAACGCGGTCAGCGGGCTGCGCCTGCCGTCCACCCTGATCTTCGACTACGCCACCCCGGCGGCACTGGCCGGGTACCTGCTGACCAGGTTGCGGCCGGAGCCGGGCGAGGTGGCCGAGCGGCCCGACGACGCGCAGGTGGCCGATCTGCTGGCCGGCATCCCGGTGGCCAGGCTCCGCGAATCCGGTCTGCTGGAACGCCTGTTGGAGCTCTCGGAGGCCGGGCACACGCCAGCAGCCGAGGCTGACGGGGCCTCAGTCACCAAGTCCCTCGACATCAAAAGCATGGACGTCACCGACCTCATCCGCACCGCGCTCGACCGTAGCGACGCCAAGTAATCAGGGAGCGACACCGACCGTGGACACATCCGTCGAGCAGATCGTCGAGGCGCTGCGCGAGTCCTTGCTGGAGAACGAACGGCTGCGCCGGCAGAACACCCGGATCGAGGCCGCCGCCCAGGAGCCGATCGCGATCGTGGCGATGAGCTGCCGCTACCCCGGCGGCGTCAGCTCGCCCGAGCAGCTGTGGCAGCTGGTCGACCAAGGCGTGGACGCCGTCGGGCAGTTCCCCGCCGACCGCGACTGGGACGTCGAGGGGCTCTACGACCCGGACCCGGACGTGCCGGGCAAGACCCACGTCCGCGAGGGCGGATTCCTCTACGACGCCCCGCAGTTCGACGCCGCGTTCTTCGGCATCTCGCCGCGCGAGGCGATCGCGATGGACCCGCAGCAGCGCCTGCTGCTGGAGGTCTCCTGGGAGGCGTTCGAGCGCGCCAACATCGACCCGCACACCTTGCGCGGCAGCCGGACCGGCATCTTCGCCGGGGTGATGTACCACGACTACGGCAGCTGGCTGGCCGAGGTGCCCGAGGGCGTCGAGGGCTACCTCGGCAACGGCAACCTGGGCAGTGTCGCCTCCGGCCGGGTCTCCTACACGCTGGGCCTGGAGGGGCCCGCCGTCACCGTGGACACCGCCTGCTCCTCCTCGCTGGTCGCGCTGCACCTGGCGGTCCAGGCGCTGCGCACGGGCGAGTGCGCCTACGCGCTGGCCGGCGGCGTCACCGTGATGTCCACCCCGGACACCTTCGTCGACTTCAGCCGCCAGCGCGGGCTCTCGCTGGACGGCCGGTGCAAGTCCTTCGCCGCCTCGGCGGACGGCACCGGCTGGGGCGAGGGCGTCGGCATGGTGCTGCTGGAGCGCCTGTCGGACGCCGAGCGCAACGGGCACCGGGTGCTCGCGCTGGTCCGTGGCAGCGCGATCAACCAGGACGGTGCCTCCAACGGGCTGACCGCCCCCAACGGCCCCTCCCAGCAGCGGGTGATCCGGCAGGCGCTGGCCAATGCCCGGCTGACGGCCGATCAGGTGCAGCTGGTGGAGGCGCACGGCACCGGCACCCCGCTGGGCGACCCGATCGAGGCGCAGGCCCTGCTCGCCACCTACGGCCAGCAGCGGGCCGGCGGCGAGCCGTTGCGGCTCGGCTCGATCAAGTCGAACATCGGCCACACCCAGGCCGCCGCGGGCGTCGCCGGGGTGATCAAGCTGGTGATGGCGATGCGGCACGGCCGGATGCCGCGCACGCTGCACGTCAACCAGCCCACCCCGCAGGTGGACTGGACCGAGGGTGCGGTCGAACTGCTCACCGAGGCCAGGGCGTGGCCGGAGCACGGCGGGCCGCGACGGGCCGCGGTCTCCTCCTTCGGGATCAGCGGCACCAACGCGCACGTGATCCTGGAGGGCGTGCCCGAGCCCGAACCGCTCGAACCCGAGCACGACTTGACCGGACCGCTGCCGCTGGTGCTGTCGGGCAAGGGCGAGCCGGGCCTGGCCGCGCAGGCCCAGCGGCTGCTCGACCACCTGGACAGCGCCCCGCTGCCCGACCTCGCCTGGACCCTCGCCACCTCCCGGGCCGCCCTGGGCGAGCGCGCGGTGGTGATCGGCGCCGACCGCGCCGCGCTCGCCGCCGGACTGACCGAGCTCGCCGCCGGGCGCGCCGCCGCGGGCGTGGTGCGGGCCGGGTGGCAGAGCGAGTCGCGGATCGCCTTCGTCTTCCCCGGGCAGGGCTCGCAGTGGATCGGCATGGCCGCCGAACTGCTCGACACCGCCCCGGTGTTCGCCGCCAAGATGGCCGAGTGCGGCCAGGCGCTTGCGCCGTACGCCGACTGGGACCTGCTGGAGGTGATCCGCGGCGCCGGCTCGCTGGAGCGGGTGGACGTGGTGCAGCCCGTGCTGTGGGCGGTCATGGTGTCGCTGGCCGAGCTCTGGCGCTCCCACGGGGTGCGGCCGGCCGCCGTGATCGGCCACTCGCAGGGCGAGATCGCGGCCGCCTGCGTGGCCGGGGCGCTCTCGCTGGCCGACGGCGCCAAGGTGGTGGCCCTGCGCAGCCTGGCCATCGCCGACGAACTGTCGGCGCGCGGCGGCATGATGTCGGTCGCCCTGGCGGCCGAGCAGGTCCGCGAGCGGCTCGCCGGGTACGACGGACGGCTGTCGGTGGCCGCCGTCAACGGCGCGGCCTCGGTGGTGGTCTCCGGAGACGCCGACGCCCTGGACCGGTTGCAGGCCGAGCTGCGCGCGCAGGACGTGCGGGCCAAGCGGCTGCCGGTGGACTACGCCTCGCACTCGGCCCACGTCGAGTCGATCCGCGAGCGGCTGCACTCGGAGCTCGCCGGGCTGCGCCCGCGCTCCGCCGAGGTGCCGTTCTACTCCACGGTGACCGGCGAACTCTTCGACACCGCGGGCCTGGACGCCGACTACTGGTACACCAACCTGCGCCAGAGCGTGCTCTTCGAGGGCACCACCCGGGTGCTGCTCGACAGCGGCTACGGCGTCTTCGTCGAGTGCAGCCCGCACCCAGTGCTGCTGCACAGCGTCGCCGAGACGGCCGAGGCGGTGAACGCCGAGGTCGTCGGGATCGGCTCGCTGCGCCGCGACGAGGGCGGCCCGGAGCGCTTCCTGACCTCGCTGGCCGAGGCGCACGTGCACGGCGTCGCGCTCGACTGGGCGACGGTCTTCGCCGGTACGCCGGTGCGCAAAGTGGACCTGCCGACCTACGCCTTCCAGCGCGAGCGGTTCTGGCTCGGCGCCTCCCGGGCGGTGGGCGACGTGGCCGCTGCCGGCCTGACCGCCGCCGGACACCCCCTGCTCGGCGCCTCGGTCGCGGTCGCCGACGGCGGCGGCCTGCTCTTCACCGGCCGGCTCGCCATCACGACCGCACCCTGGCTGGCCGATCACGCGGTGGGCGCCGCGGTGCTGCTGCCGGGCACCGCGTTCGTCGAACTGGCCGTCAAGGCGGGCGACGAGGTCGGCTGCGGCCGGGTGGCGGAACTGACCATGGAGGTGCCGCTGCTGCTGCCCGACCGCGGCGCCGTCCAACTCCAACTGCACCTCGGCGAGTCGGACGGAGTGGGCCGACGCCCGCTGACCGTGCACGCGCGCCCCGAAGGCGAGGGGGAGTGGACCCGGCACGCCAGCGGCCTGCTGGAGCCGGACACCGCCGAGCCCGAATTCGACCTGGCGGCCTGGCCCCCGGCCGGCGCGCAGCCGGTCCCGGTGGACGGGGTGTACGAGCAGCTGGCCGAGCAGGGCTACCACTACGGCCCCGCCTTCCAGGGGCTCAAGGCGGCCTGGCGGCGCGCCGAGGAGGTCTTCGCCGAGGTCGAACTCCCGCTGGAGGAGCAAGGGTTCGCTCTGCACCCGGCGCTCTTCGACGCCGCCCTGCACGCCGCGGGCCTCGGCGGCGGGCAGCCGGAGCAGGCCCGGCTGCCGTTCGTCTGGCAGGGCGTCTCGCTGCACGCCTCGGGCGCGCGGGCGCTGCGTCTGCGGATCACCGGCACCGACACCCTGACCGTGCAACTCGCCGACGGTACCGGCGCGCCGGTGGCCACGGTGGACGCGCTGACCACCCGCGCGGTCGACCCCGCCGCGCTCGGCGCGGCCACCCGCTCCGACGCGCTGTTCCGACTCGACTGGCCGGCCCTCGCTCCGGCGGGCGGCCCGGCGGAGCCGGCGGCCAGCGCGGAGTTGGCGGTCCTGGAGGTGCTGCCGGGCGAGGATCCGGTCGCCGGCACCCGGGCCGCCTGCGCCCGGGTGCTGGACGCCCTGCGGGAGTGGCTGGAGGGCGAACGGGCCGCCACCGCCCGCCTGGTGGTGCTCACCAGGGGAGCGGTCGCGGTCGGCGAGGAGGGCGTCCGGGACCTGGCCGGGGCTGCCGTCTGGGGCCTGGTCCGGGCAGCCCAGGGCGAACACCCCGACCAGCTCGTCCTGGTGGACGCCGACCAGGAGACCACCGTCGAGCAGGCCCTGGCGGCGGTGGCCGCCAGCGGCGAGCCCCAACTCGCGGTGCGCGACGGCAAGGTGCACGTGCCCCGGCTGGCCAGGAGCGCACCGGCGGGCACCGCCGGGCCGGCCCTGGACACCGACGGCACCGTGCTGATCACCGGCGGCACCGGCGTGCTCGGCGCGCTGGTGGCCCGGCACCTGGTGGCCGAGCACGGCGTGCGCCACCTGCTGCTCGCCGGACGCAGCGGCGTCGCCCAGGACGACTTCGCCGACCTGGACGCGGAGATCACCGTGGCCAAGTGCGACGCGGCCGACCGCGCGCAACTCGCCGACCTGCTCGCCGCCGTGCCCGCCACCCGCCCGCTGACCGCCGTGCTGCACCTGGCCGGCGCGCTCGACGACGGCCTGGTCACCGCGCTCACCGAGGAGCGACTGGACGCGGTGCTGCGGCCCAAGGCGGACGCGGCCTGGCACCTGCACGAGCTCACCGCCGAGCGGGAGTTGAAGGCGTTCGTGCTCTTCTCCTCGGCCGCCGGCACGGTGGACGGCGCGGGCCAGGCCGGCTACGCGGCGGCCAACGCCTTCCTCGACGGCCTGGCCCAGCACCGCCGCTCCCTCGGCCTGCCCGGCCTCTCGCTGGCCTGGGGCTTCTGGGAGCAACGCACCGGGATGACCGCCCACTTGAGCGAGGCGGACGTGGCGCGGATGGCCCGCTCCGGGGTGCGCCCGCTCGCCACCGCCGAGGGCCTGGCGCTGCTCGACCTCGCACTGGCCGGCGACCGGGCGCTGCTGGTGCCGATCGGCCTCGACCTGCCCGCGCTGCGCTCGGCGGGCACGCCCCCGCCGGTGCTGCGCGGCCTGCTCCGCCCGGCCGCCCGGCGCGCGGCGGCCGCGGCACCCGCCGCACCGGGCGGCGGGCTGGACCGACTGGCCGCGCTCGGGCGGGCGGAGCGCGACGCGGCCCTCTTCGAGCTCGTCCGCACACACGTCGCGGCCGTGCTCGGCCACGACCCGGACATGCTGCTCGACCCGCGCCGGGCCTTCCGGGACTGCGGCTTCGACTCGCTGACCGCGGTGGAGCTGCGCAACCGGCTCGGCCAGGCGGTCGGGCTGCGGCTGCCGGCCACCCTGGTCTTCGACTACCCGGACCCGACCGCCCTGGTCGGCCACCTCGGGACCGAGCTCTTCGGCGCGACGGAGCCGGCCACCGAGCCGGTCGCCGAAGCGGCTGCCACGGGCCAGCCCGGGGCAGACCCGATCGCGATCGTGGCGATGGCCTGCCGCTTCCCCGGCGGCGTCAGCACCCCCGAGGAGCTGTGGCAGCTGCTGGCGGACGGCGGTGACGGCATCTCGGGGTTCCCGGCCGACCGAGGCTGGGACATCGAGGGGTGCTACGACCCGGAGCCGGGCAAGGCCGGCCGCACCTACGCCCGCGAGGGCGGATTCCTCTACGACGCAGCCGACTTCGAGCCGGCCTTCTTCGGCATCTCGCCGCGCGAGGCGATCGCGATGGACCCGCAGCAGCGCCTGCTGCTGGAGACCTCCTGGGAGGCGCTGGAGCGCGCCGGCATCGACCCGCACTCGGTGCGCGGCAGCGCGACCGGCGTGTTCGCCGGGGTGATGTACCACGACTACGGCAGCCGGCTCGGCAACGCGCCGGAGGAGGTGCGCGACCACCTGGGCAACGGCAGCCTCGGCAGCGTGGCCTCGGGCCGGGTCGCCTACACGCTGGGCCTGGAAGGCCCCACCCTCTCCGTGGACACCGCCTGCTCCTCCTCGCTGGTGGCGCTGCACCTGGCGGCGCAGGCCCTGCGCGGCGGCGAGTGCACGCTGGCGCTGGCCGGCGGCGTCTCGGTGATGTCCACGATCGACACGTTCGTGGACTTCAGCAGGCAGCGCAATCTCGCCGCCGACGGCCGGGCGAAGTCCTTCGCGGACGGCGCGGACGGCACCGCCCTGTCCGAGGGCGCGGGGATGCTGCTGCTGGAGCGGCTGTCGGACGCTGAGCGCAACGGGCACCAGGTGCTGGCGGTGATCCGCGGCTCCGCCGTGAACCAGGACGGGGCGTCCAACGGGCTGACGGCGCCGAACGGTCCGTCGCAGCAGCGGGTGATCCGTGCTGCGCTGGCGAGTGCGGGGTTGTCGGCGGGCGAGGTGGACGTGGTGGAGGCGCACGGCACCGGGACCACGCTGGGCGACCCGATCGAGGCGCAGGCGCTGCTGGCGACGTACGGTCAGGAGCACTCGGCGGAGCGGCCGTTGTGGCTCGGGTCGGTCAAGTCGAACATCGGGCACACCCAGGCGGCGGCCGGTGTGGCCGGGGTGATCAAGATGGTGCAGGCGATGCGGCACGGTGTGCTGCCGAAGACGCTGCACGTAGACGAGCCGTCCGGGCAGGTGGACTGGTCGGCGGGTGAGGTGAGGCTGCTGACGGACAGTCAGCCGTGGCCGGAGGTCGACCGGCCCCGCCGGGCCGGGATCTCCTCCTTCGGGATCAGCGGCACCAACGCCCACACCATCATCGAGGCCGTCCCCGAGCCGGCTGACGCCGAGCCGGTGGGCGCCGAGGCGCCGCTGCTGCCCGTGCTGCTCTCCGGGGCCACCCCGGAGGCGCTCGCGGCCCAGGCGGCGAAGCTGACCGCCCTGGTGGACGCGCCGATCGCCGACCTCGCCTACTCGCTGGCCACCGGCCGCGCCGAGTTCGGCCACCGGGCCGCGCTGGTCGCCCGAGATCGGGACGAACTCGCCGCCCAGCTCGATGCACTGACGTCAGGTCAGGAGACACCCGGGCTGCTGCGCGGCAAGCCGGTGGCCGGCAAGCTGGCCTTCCTGTTCACCGGCCAGGGCGCGCAACGCCCCGGCATGGGCCGGGAGCTGTACCGGGAGTTCGAGACCTTCCGGCAGGCCTTCGACGAGGTCTGCGGGCACTTCGACGCCGGGCTCAAGGAGCTGGTCTTCGGCACCGACGCTGAACCGCTGAACCAGACTGCCACCACCCAACCTGCCCTCTTCGCCGTCGAGGTGGCGCTCTTCCGGCTGCTGGAGTCCTGGGGCATCAGGCCGGACTACCTGGCCGGGCACTCCATCGGCGAGGTGGTGGCCGCGCACGTGTCCGGGGTGCTCTCGCTGGCGGACGCCTGTCGGTTGGTGGCGGCGCGGGGCCGGTTGATGCAGGAGCTCCCGGCCGGCGGGGCGATGGTGGCGATCGAGGCCACGGAGGCCGAGGTCGAGCCGTGGCTGACCGCAGGGGTCGGCGTCGCGGCGGTCAACGGGCCTGACGCGGTGGTGGTTTCGGGTGTCGAGCCGGAGGTGCTGCGGGTCGCGGAGTCGTTCGCCCGGACCAAGCGGCTGAAGGTCAGTCACGCCTTCCACTCGCCGCTGATGGAGCCGATGCTGGACCAGTTCCGGTCCGAGATAGCCGATCTGACGTACGGCCGGGCGACCGTGCCGGTCGTCTCCAACCTGACGGGTCGGTTGGCCACCGAGGAGTTGGCCGACCCCGAGTACTGGGTGCGCCACGTGCGCGAGGCCGTCCGCTTCGCCGACGCGGTCCGCACCCTGGAGGCCGAACAGGTGCGCACCTTCCTGGAGCTGGGCCCCGACGCGGTGCTCTCCACCATGGGCGCGCACTGCCTGGCCGACCCCGAGCGCTCGGCGCTGGTCCCGGTGCTGCGGCGCGACAAGGCGGAACCGGTCGCGTTGGCCACCGCGTTGGGCGCGCTGCAGGTGCGCGGCGTGCCGATCGACCGGGAGCGGCTCTACGGCGGGACCACGGCGCGCCGGATCGACCTGCCGACGTACGCCTTCCAGCGCCGGCGGCTCTGGCTCGATGACGGACCGTCAGGACCTGCGCAGGCGGCCGGGTTCGGGCAGACGGCGGCCGGGCACCCGCTGCTCGGCGCCGAACTCCGGCTGGCGGAGGGCGACACCGTCGCGCTGACCGGGCGGCTCTCGCTGAGCACCCACCCTTGGCTGGCCGACCACGCCGTGGCCGGCGTGGTGCTGCTGCCCGGCAGCGCCTTCGTGGAGCTGGCGATCCAGGCGGGCGACCGGGTGGGCGGCGCGCTGGTCGAGGAACTGGCCATCGAGCGGCCGCTGGTGCTGCCCGCCCAGGGCGGGATCCAGCTCCAGGTGGTGACCGGCGCCGCGGACGGCACCGGCCGCCGCCCGGTCACCGTGCACGCCCGCGCCGAGCAGACCGGCGCTGGGCAGACCGGCACCGCCTGGACCAGGCACGCCGGCGGCGTGCTGGCCCCGTCGGCCGCCCCGGAACCCGAGCCGCTGGAGGTCTGGCCGCCGGCCGGCGCCGTGCCCGTCGACCTCGACGGCAGCTACGACCGCCTCGCCGACCAGGGGTACGGCTACGGCCCGCTGTTCCGCGGCCTGCGGGCCGCCTGGCGGCTGGGCGAGGAGGTCTACGCCGAGCTCGCCCTGCCCGAGGGGGCCGAGCAGGCCGGCTTCGGCCTGCACCCCGCGCTGCTCGACTCCGCCCTGCACGCCATCGACCTGCTGGACGGTCAGGACCCGACGGTGATGACCCTGCCGTTCTCCTGGGAGGGCGTGTCGCTGTACGCCGCCGGGGCCTCGGCCCTGCGGCTGCGGCTCACCCCGCAGGGCACCGAGCAGCTGGCCCTGCGGCTCTTCGACGGCGCGGGCGCGCCGGTCGCCGTGGTGTCGGCCCTGCGGATCCGTCAGGTGACGGCCCACCAGCTGAACGCGGCCGCCGCCGCGGCCGCCCCGGACACCGGTGACCTGTTCGAACTGAGCTGGGTGCCGGTCCCGTTGGCGCCGCAGCCGCAGCCGCAGCCGCAGCCGCAGCCGCAGCCGCAGCCGCAGCCGCAGTCGCAGTCGCAGTTCGCCCCGCACACCGTGCGGATCACCGCCGATGACCTCGCGGACGACGCGCCCGCCCCCGCCCGGGCCGGTGCGGCCGGGCACCGCGCGCTGGCCGTCCTGCAGGAGCGCCTCGCCGAGGACCGCACCGAGGGGGAGCCGCTGGTGGTCGTCACCCGGGGAGCGGTGGGCGTGGACGGCGCGCCCGACCTCGCGCAGGCCGGCATCTGGGGCCTGGTGCGGTCGGCGGCCGTCGAACACCCCGGCCGGCTGGTCCTGGTCGACCTCGACGAGGACCCCGCCTCCGCGGCCGCCCTGGCGGCGGCGGTGGCCACCGGCGAACCGGAGTTGGCGCTGCGGGCCGGGGTGGCGTACGTCCCGAGGCTGGCCCGGGTCGACGAAGTGGAGTCCGCTGCCGCCGAGCCGCTGGACCCGTGCGGCACCGTGCTGATCACCGGCGGCACCGGCAGCCTCGGCCGCCTGCTCGCCCGGCACCTGGTGACCGAACACGGCGTCCGGCACCTGCTGTTGACCGGCCGCACCGGCGTCCTGCCGGCGGAGCTGGCGGACCTGACCGAGCTGGGCGCGACCGTGACGGTCGCCGCCTGCGACGCCGCCGACCGCGCGGCGATGGCCGTGCTGCTCGACGCGATCCCCGCCACCCGCCCGCTGACCGCGGTGGTGCACGCCGCCGGGGTGCTGGACGACGCGCTGGTCTCGGCGCTCACCCCCGAGCGCCTGGACGCGGTGCTGCGCCCCAAGGCGGAGGCCGCCTGGCACCTGCACGACCTGACCGCCGGGCTCGACCTGCGGGCGTTCGTGCTGTTCTCCTCGGCCGCCGCCACCCTCGGGGCCGCCGGGCAGGGCAACTACGCGGCGGCCAACGCCTTCCTGGACGCCCTGGCCGCCGAGCGCCACCGCGCCGGGCTCCCCGCGCTCTCGCTCGGCTGGGGCCTGTGGGACACCGGCTCCGGCATGGCCGGCTCGCTCGGCGAGGCCGAGCTGCGCCGGCTCGCCCGGGACGGCGTCGAGCCGCTGCCGGTCGACCGGGCGCTCGCGCTCTTCGACCGCGCGCTGGCCTCGGACCGCCCGCTGCTGCTGCCGATGCGGGTGCGGCCGACCGAGCAGGCGCTGCCGATGGTCCGGGCGCTGGCCGACCGGACCCCGGTGCGCCGCACCGCCCAGGCGGGGCCGGCCGCGACCGGCGGGCCCCGGCCCGTGCCGCTGGCCGAGCGGCTCGCGGCGCTCTCCCCGGCGGAGAGCCGGCAGCTGCTGCTGGACACCGTGCGCGGCCACGTCGCCGAGGTGCTCGGCCACCCGGGCGCCGAGGCGGTCGACCCGGAGCGCGGGTTCGGCGAGCTGGGGGTGGACTCGCTCTCCGCGCTGGAACTGCGCAACCGGATCGGCGCCGACACCGGCCTGCGGCTCTCCTCCACCCTCACCTTCGACTACCCGACGCCGGCGGCCATCGCCGACCACCTCTTCGACGAACTGGTCGAGGACGCGGACGGCGCGCCGGACGTCGAGGCCGAGGTGATCCGGCTGGAGTCGCTGCTGGAGGCCGCGGCCACGGCCGGACCGCTCGACGAGGAGCAGCGCTCCCGGGTGGCGCTGCGGCTGCGCGCGCTGACCGCCAGGTGGACGGGCGACCCGCACCCGGAGCCGGCCGACCGGGGTGGCCCGGTGCTGGAGACGGCCAGTGCCGACGAGCTCTTCGACCTGCTGGACGACGAGCTCGGCAAGTTCGACTAGCACGACCGGGGGCCGGCCCGGGCACGATCAGCCGGGCCGGCCCCGCAACCCCGTCCCACCGCCTGGCAGGAGCCCGCCCGATGCGCCGACACCGAAGCCGCCGCCGACCGCCCACAGGGCGGTACGGCGGCGGCCTCGGGGTGTCGCTACAGCGCCAACCGGCGCCAGAGCGCCGGGAGTTCCTTGGTGGCCACGACCGGCTGGCGCGGCCGCCGGTCGCTCGGCGAGCGCTGCTCGGGCAGGGCGGGGAGCTGACGGTCCAGCAGTTTGGACGGCAGCTCGGCGCGGCTGGCGACGTTCAACTTCCGGTAGACCCGGGTGAGGTGCTGTTCGACCGTGCTGACCGTGACGTGGATGCGGCCGCTGATCTCGCGGTTGGTGTAGCCGAGCGCGGCCAGCACGGCGACCCGGTTCTCCGCGTCGCTGAGCGGGGAGGCACCGTCGGGGCCCGGCACGGTGGCGGCGGGAGCGGCGGCGGGCACCGGCTCCTCGGTCGGTGCCGGCTCGCCGTCGCCGGTCTCCTGGCTGGCTTGACGGGCCACCAGGCGGGCCCTGGCGTAGTCGCCCAGCTCGTAGTAGGTGGCCGACAGGTCGGCGAAGGCCAGGGCGAGTTCCTGCCGGTCGCCGCAGGCCTGCAACAGGTCGATCGCCTCGCGCAGCAGCGCGGTGCGGTGCCGGGGCTGGCTGGTGCCGGCCAGCACCCGCAGGGCGATCGCCCGCGAGCGGGTGCCCAGCGGGTGGCGCTGCCCGACCTGCTCCTCCGCCAACTCCTTGGCGACCCGGGCCCGGGCCTTGTCGATCCGCAGGTTGGCCTGGGCGACGTCGGTGCGCCAGGGCACCAGCGGCTGCAGGTCGGGGGTGCGCTCGCGCATCAGGTGCCCGCAGGTCTCGAAGTCGTTCAGCGCCGCGAACGGCCGGTCGGTGGCCAGGTAGTGGTGTCCCCGGGCGCGCAGGTAGTGGACGCCGAAGACGGTGTTGAACATGCTGTCCGGCACCTTGCGCCGCAGCAGCCGCTTGCTGGCCTCGTGCCGGCCCATGGCCGTGTTGGCGAAGACCGCCGTCGACAGGGGCATGCCGATCAGCACTCCCCAGGCCTCGGCGTCCAGCAGTTCGAGCGCCTCGGTGGCCTTGGCGTCGGCGGTGGCCGGGTCGCCCTGCAGCAGCGCGACCCGGGCCCGGACGCTGAGCAGCAGCGCCTGCCAGGTGGTCCAGCCGCGCCGCACCGAGTCGGCCAGCAGCTCCTCGCAGACCGCGATCGCGGTCTCGACCTGGCCGCTGAGCGCGATCACCAGCAGCGAGACGATGGTGAGTTCCAGTTTCAGGTCGCTGACCTGGCCGCTCTGCAGCGCCTCGGTCACCTGCGCCACCGACTCGGTGCTGACGTCACCACTGACCAGCAGGGCCACGGTGGCCCACAGGGTGTTCACCTGGCCGGTGGTGGCCCGCTCCAGGGCGGCCAGCTTGGCGAGGTCGCCGCGGTGGCTGACCCGGGGCACGCCGTAGAAGCAGTGCCGGACGAACTCCACCTCGGCCAGCACGTGGGCGTCGTCCGGGTCGAGCGAGGCGGCCAGCGCGGCCACCACCTCGTCGGCGAGGCCGGTCTCGCCCTGCCAGAGCATGTGCCGCACCACGGTGGCCGCGTCCCGCGCGTCCAGCTCCTCGCCCAGCACCTGGCGGTGCAGCGGTTCGAGGTGCGGGGTGACGGCGGCCGGGTTGACCCGCCACTCCGCCCGGGCCAGCGCGGTGCGCAGGGTGTGCTGCTGCTGTGCGTCGGGGGATTCGCGCAGGGCCAGGCGCAGGTAGCCGGTGGAGCGTTCGACCTCGTCGGCGGCGAGCGCCTGCTCGGAGGCCAGTCGCAGTACCGACAGGCCCCAGGGCTCGTCGACCTGGCCGGCGGCCATCAGGTGGGCGGTCACCACGGGGGCGGGCGCGCCGTCGAGGTAGAGCAGGCGGGCGATCTCGCCGTGCAGCCGGGCGCGTTCGCCGGGGTCGAGGTCGCTGAGCACCGCGTTGGCGGCGGCGGGCAGGCGGAAGCGGTAGCCGTCGAGCAGCCCGGTGGAGCCCAGCACGTCGACCACGACCTGCACCGCGTCGGGGCTGGTGGAGAGCAGCAGGGCGGCGGTGCGGGCGTCGGCGTGCTCGTCGAGCGCGGCGAGCGCCCGGGCGACCGAGAGGTGCCGGGGCTCGCCCCGGGAGAGGCAGGCGAGCACCGCCTGCCGGTAGGCGATGCTCGGGACGGGCTCGCCGAGTTCGGCGCCGAACTGGGTGCCGTCGTCCAGCAGGGCGCGCACCAGCACGGGGTTGCCGCCGGTGACCCGGTGGTAGGTGGCGCCGAGCCCGGCGGGCAGCGGCCGGGCGGTGTGGGCGGCGAGCATCCGGGCCACGCCCTGTTCGGAGAGCGGCGCCAGCCGGACCCGGCGGTGCGGTTTGCGGCTGAGGCCGTCGCTGATGAGCGGGTCCGGCAGCGCGGACTGCCCCCAGCCGGCGCAGACGATGGTGATCCGCTTGTTCCGGATCCGCCGCAGGAGGTGGAGCAGGGTCTGCTGGGACTGGGTGTCCAGGAGGTGGGCGTCGTCGATGACGATGACCACGGGGTGCTCCCTGGACAGCTCCAGGATCGGTGCGCAGACGGCCTGGAGGAGGGTTTCGGGGGCGTATTGCGTGCTGCGGTGGTCCAGTCCACCCGCTGCCGTCCGGTAATCGGTGCCTGACGGCGAGTTCGCACCGGGAGCGGGTTCCGGCGGACATTCCAGAACGTCCGTCGGGAGTTCGCCGCTCTGCAGGAGTTCCCGCACCGCGCTCATCGGCCGGGCCCGTTCCCGGGGGCAGCCGATGGCGGTCAGCAGTCGGGCGCCGCCTCTGCCGGCGGTGTTCGCGAACTCGTGGAGCAGTTCGGTCTTCCCGAGCCCGGGGCCGCCGGTGACGATGACGAGCTGCCCTGCTCCGGCGACGCATTCGGCGAACGCGTCGGTCAGGGTCTCAAGTTCTCGGCGGCGCTCGAAAAGGCGCACCACGACCTCCCCCACGGCCAGTATTCTGGAATTGACTCCGCAACGGACTTCTGCTCCGGTCACCCGCCCCCACGGGTACCCCGGAACAGCATTCGCCGCGCCCCGGGAATCCGGTGGGAACGCGGCAGCAAAATCTGCGTCACGCAATGCGTCATATATAAGTCATGACATAAGCCATGTGCATGTCATCAATACAATCACCCGCCGCCGCTCGTGTTTTCACCCGGCAAGGGCGGCGGGGGTGGAGCTGTTGAATTCTCGGAGTGGTCCAGACCCTCCAGCGCTCGGACGTGCAGGCCCGGGCACTCCGGGCCGGCCCTGGACTTCTGGCTGCTCGGGGGACTGATCCCGTTCCCCAGACCCGACTTGACGGTATGTTGGGCCCGCCAACGTTGTCAACATCGGTCTCGCTGAGTGACCGTCAGCGGCGGAGCACCCGGCCGCGCCGATGGCGGACGGCAACTCGGCGGGCCAATCGCGGCGCCATTCGAAGCGCTCCGGAAAGCGGGGCAGGGGTCACTCCAGGGGGCGGTAGGGGGTGACCCCGACACCCCCTGCTCCCTAGCCTCCCAAAGGCGGGGGCATGGACCGACGAGCCGGGATCCCGCGTTTCCGAAGGCATCGATCCCGATCGGATGGCTGCGTTGGCGAACAACGAGGACCGACTGCTCGACTATCTCAGGCGAACCACTTCGGATCTGCGCGAGACGCGGCGCCGGCTGCGCGAGTCGGAGCAGCGCGCGCACGAGCCGATCGCGATCGTGGGGATGGCCTGCCGCTACCCCGGCGGGGTCGCCACCCCCGGACAGCTGTGGAACCTGGTGGCCGCCGGCGCCGACGCGGTGACGGACTTCCCGGCCGACCGCGGCTGGGACGTCGAGTCGCTCTACCACCCCGACCCCGCGCGGCCCGGCAAGACCTACGCCCGGACCGGGGCCTTCCTGCACGACGCCGCCGACTTCGACCCGGACTTCTTCGGCATCTCGCCGCGCGAGGCGCTGGCCATGGACCCCCAGCAACGGCTGCTGCTGGAGACCTGCCACGAGGCCTTCGAGGACGCCGGCCTGCTGCCCGCCGCGCTGCGCGGCTCCCGCACCGGAGTCTTCGTCGGCGTCATGTACAACGACTACGCGAGCCGGCTGCCCGCGGTGCCCGAGGACCTCGACGGCTACCTGGCCAACGGCAGCGCCGCCAGCGTCGCCTCGGGCCGGGTGGCCTACACCTTCGGCCTGGAAGGGCCTGCCGTCACCGTCGACACGGCCTGCTCCTCCTCGCTGGTGGCCCTGCACTGGGCGGTCCGGGCGCTGCAGTCGGGCGAGTGCACGCTGGCGCTGGCCGGCGGGGTGACCGTGATGTCCACCCCCGAGACCTTCGTCGACTTCAGCCGCCAGCGCGGCCTGGCGCCCGACGGCCGCTGCAAGGCCTTCGCCGAGGGCGCCGACGGCACCGGCTGGGGCGAGGGCGCGGGGATGCTGCTGGTCGAGCGGCTCGCCGACGCCCAGCGGCTCGGCCACCGGGTGCTCGCCGTGGTCAAGGGCAGCGCGATCAACTCCGACGGCGCCAGCAGCCGGCTCACCGCGCCCAACGGCCCCGCCCAGCAGCGGGTGATCAAGCAGGCGCTGGCCGGCGCCGGCGTCTCCCCGGCGGAGGTCGACGCGGTCGAGGCGCACGGCACCGGCACCTCGCTGGGCGACCCGATCGAGGCGCAGGCGCTGCTCGCGACGTACGGTCAGGACCGCCCGGCCGAGCGGCCGTTGTGGCTGGGCTCGATCAAGTCGAACATCGGGCACACCCAGGCGGCGGCCGGGGTGGCCGGCGTGATCAAGATGGTCCAGGCGATGCGGCACGGCGTGCTGCCCAGGACGCTGCACGTGGACGCGCCGTCCAGCCAGGTGGACTGGGCGGCCGGCGAGGTGCGGCTGCTGACGGACAGTCAGCCGTGGCCCGAGCACGGGCGGCCCCGGCGGGCGGCGGTCTCCTCGTTCGGGATCAGCGGCACCAACGCGCACGTGGTCCTCGAACAGGCCCCGGCGCCCGAGCCGGCGACCCCCGGGCTGCGGCTGGACGCCGTCCCCTGGCTGCTGTCGGCCCGCACCCCCGAGGCGCTCGCCGCGCAGAAGGCCCGGCTGCGCGCCTGGGTCGAGGCCCGCCCGGAGCTGGACCCGGCCGAGGTGGCCTTCTCGCTGGCCTGCGCCCGCACCTCCTGGGAGCACCGCGCGGTGGTCGTCGGCGGCTCCACCGAGGAACTGCTGGCCGCCCTGCCGACCGCCCCCGACACCGCCGTCCGTGGCGGGAAGCTGGCGTTCCTCTTCACCGGACAGGGCTCGCAGCGCCTGGGCATGGGCCGCGAGCTGCACCGGGCGTTCCCGGTCTTCGCGGCCGCCTTCGACGAGGTGGCCGCCCTGCTGGACGCGGAGTTGGAGGTTCCGCTCGTCGAGGTGATCGAGCGGCGGCCGGAGCTGCTGAACCGCACCGACTACGCCCAGGCGGCGATCTTCGCCGTCGAGGTGGCGCTCTTCCGCCTGGTCGAGTCGCTGGGCGTGCGCCCCGACCACCTGGTCGGCCACTCGGTCGGCGAGCTGGCCGCCGCGCACGTGGCCGGCGTGCTCCCGCTCGGCGACGCCGTCGCCCTGGTCGCCGCGCGCGGCCGGCTGATGCAGGCGCTGCCCGCCGGCGGCGCGATGGTGGCGATCCGGGCCACCGAGGCCGAGGTGCTGCCGCTGCTCGACGAGCGGGTCGGCCTGGCCGCCGTCAACGGGCCGCGCTCGGTGGTGGTCTCGGGCGAGCAGGACGCGGTGCTGGCGCTCGCCGCCCGGTTCGACAAGAGCACCCGGCTGACCGTCTCGCACGCCTTCCACTCCCCGCTGATGGAGCCGATGCGGGCCGAGTTCGCCCTGGTCGCCAAGGCCCGGTCGTACGGCACCCCGACCATCCCGATCGTCTCCACGCTGACCGGCGCGCCGATCGGCGCGGAGGAACTCGGCTCGCCGGACTACTGGGTGGAGCACGTCCGCCAACCCGTGCGGTTCGAGCCGGCGCTGCGCGCGCTCGCCGACCTCGGCGTGCGCAGGCTGCTCGAACTGGGACCGGACGCGGTGCTCACCGCGATGGCGGGGGAGTGCCTCGACGGGTCCCCCGCCATCGCCGCCACCATGCGCCGCGACTCGCCCGAGACCCGCGAACTGCTCGGCGCGCTGGCCCGGTTGCACGCCGACGGCGTGCCGGTCGACTGGGCCGCGCTCTTCGAGGGCCGCCGCCCCGACCGCGTCGACCTGCCGCTCTACCCGTTCCAGCGCACCCGGCTCTGGCTGGAGGCCGGCAGCTCGGCCGGCGACCCGAGCGGCCTCGGCCAACTCCCCGTCGAGCACCCGCTGCTGGCCGCCGCCACCGAACTGCCCGACTCGGGCGGACTGGTGCTGACCGGGCGGCTCTCCCGCTCCGCCCAGCCCTGGCTGGCCGACCACGCCGTGCACGGCACGGTGCTGCTGCCCGGAACCGCCCTGGTGGAGCTGGCCGTGCAGGCCGGCGACCGGGTCGGCTGCGCCCAGTTGGAGGAGCTGACCCTCCAGGCGCCGCTGACCCTGCCGGAGCACGGCGCGGTCGCCGTGCAGGTCGCCGTCGGCGCCGAGGACGGCGGGCGGCGCACCGTCGCCGTGCACTCCCGGCCCGCCGACGCGCCGGACGCGCCGTGGAGCCGGCACGCCGCCGGACTGCTCACCGCCGCCGTGGAAGAAGCAGGGTTCGACCTGCGGACCTGGCCGCCCGAGGGCGCCGAACCGATCGACCTGGGCGAGCTCTACCCCCGGCTCGCCGGGGTCGGCTACGGCTACGGCGAGGTGTTCCAGGGCCTGCGCGCCGCCTGGCGGCGCGGTGACGACCTGTTCGCCGAGGCCGCCCTGCCCGACGCTGCCCGCGGTTCGGCCGCCGCCTTCGGCCTGCACCCGGCGCTGCTCGACGCCGCCCTGCACGTCAACCTGCTGGACCTGGGCGAGGGCCAGGCCGTGCTGCCGTTCAGCTGGGGCGGGGTCACCCTGCACGCCGGCGGGGCCGGCGAGCTGCGGCTGCACGTCGCCGGGGCAGGCCAGGACGCGGTTTCGCTGGCGGTCGCGGACGGCACCGGCGCGCCGGTGGCCACCGTCCGCACCCTGGTGGCCCGTCCGGTCGCGGCGGGGCAACTGGCCGCCGGGCCGGGGGAGTCGCTGTTCCGCCTGGCGCAGGTCCCGCTCGACCTCGCCGCGGGCCCGGCTGTGGACCTGGTGGTCTGCGGCTCCGACGACCTCGGCCTCGGCGTGCCGGTCCACCCCGACCTGGCCTCGATCGGGACGGTCCCGGATCTGGTCGTGCTGCCGGCCGGCCCGGCCGCCGGCGAGCTGCCCGGCGCGGTGCACCGAGCCGTCGCCGACACCCTCGCCACCCTGCGGGCCTTCCTCGCCGACCCGCGCTTCGACGACGCCCGGCTGGCGGTGGTGCTGCGGTCCGGCGAGCTCGCCCACGCGCCGCTGGCCGGACTGGTCCGGGCCGCCGAGGCGGAGAACCCCGGCCGCTTCCTGCTGCTGCACAGCGACGGGGCCGGGGCCGGCGACGGCGGTGCGGGCCTGGCCACCGCACTGGCCGCCGCGCTGGCCGGCGGCGAGCCCGAGGCCACGGTGCGCGGCGGCGCGCTGACGGTGCCCCGGCTCGCCAGGGCGGACGCGGCCCGGCCGCCGCGCTTCGACCCCGACAGCTACGTGCTGATCACCGGCGGCCTCGGCGGCCTCGGGCAGCTGATCGCCCGTCACCTCGCGGACGCCCACGGCGTCCGGCGCCTGCTGCTGACGGGCCGTCGGGGCGCGGACACCCCCGGCGCGGCCGAGCTGCGGGCCGAGCTCGAAGCGCTCGGCGCCGAGGTCGCGGTGGCGAGCTGCGACGCGGCCGACCGCGCCCGCCTCGCCGACCTGCTGGCCCGCTACCCGGTCGGCGCCGTGGTGCACTCGGCCGGCGTGGTCGACAACGGCATGCTCGCCGCGCTCACCCCCGAGCAGGTCGAGCGGGTGCTGCGGCCCAAGGTGGACGCCGCCTGGAACCTGCACGAGCTCACCCGGGACCGCGAGCTCGACGCCTTCGTGCTGTTCTCCTCCACCGCCGGCCTGCTGGTCGGCGGCGGCCAGTCCAACTACGCGGCCGCCAACGCCTTCCTGGACGGCCTGGCCGCCCACCGCCGGGCCGCCGGGCTGCCCGCCGTCTCGCTGGCCTGGGGCCTGTGGTCCGAGGTCGGCGGCCTGGCCGACCAGGTGGACGCCGCCGACCTGGAGCGGATGCACCGGCTGGGCCTGCCGCCGCTGCCCGCCGCGCAGGGGCTGGAGCTGTTCGACTCCGCGCTGGCCGCCGAGGACGCCCTCGTGGTGCCGATGCGCCTGGACACCGCCGCCGTGCGGGCCAGGGCCGACGGCGTCCCGGCGCTGCTGCGCGGGCTGGTCCGCGCCACCGCGCGCCGCACCGCCGGGGCCGCGGCCCCCTCCCGCGCCGACGCCCGCGACACCTGGCGGGAGCGCCTCGCCCCGCTGCCGGAGGCCGAACGCGACCGCCTGCTGCTGGAGCTGGTGCTCACCGGCGCGGCCACCGTGCTCGGCCACGCCTCGGCCGGGGCGCTCGACCCGGACAAGGCGTTCCAGGAGATGGGCTTCGACTCGCTCGCCGCCGTCGAACTGCGCAACCTGCTCGGCACGGCCACCGGCCTCGCGCTGCCCGCCACCCTGGTCTTCGACCAGCCGGCCCCCGCCGTACTGACCGCCTTCCTGAAGGCCGAACTCGTCCCCGGCCCGGCCGACCAGGCCCGGCTGCTGGTCGCCGAGGTCGACCGGCTCGAAACCGCGCTGGCCGCCGTGGCGGACCAGGACGGCTCGCACGCCCGGATCACCGCCCGCCTCGAAGCGCTGCTGCGCACCTGGCGCGACGCGCACGGCACCGGCGGCACGGCGCCGGACGACTTCGACACCGCCACCGACGAAGAGCTCTTCGCGACGATCGACAACGAATCTGGAGTCCAGTGATGGTAGACCCGGCCAACGTCGACAGGCTCCGCGACTACCTGAAGCGGGCCACCACCGAGCTGGAGCGCACCCGCCGCCGGGTGCGCGAGCTGGAGGAGCTCCACCGCGAGCCGATCGCGATCATCGGGATGGCCTGCCGCTACCCCGGCGGCATCCGCTCGCCCGAGGACCTGTGGCGGATCGTCAGCGAAGGCACCGACGTGGTCTCCGGCTTCCCGGTGGACCGCGGCTGGGACGTGGAGAACCTCTACGACCCCGAGGTCGGCAAGCCCGGCAAGAGCTACGTGCGGCACGGCGGCTTCCTGCACGACGCCGCCGAGTGCGACCCCGCCTTCTTCGGCATCAGCCCCAAGGACGCCCCCGGCACCGACCCGCAGCAGCGGATGCTGCTGGAGACCTCCTGGGAGGCCTTCGAGCGGGCCGGCATCGACCCGCAGTCGATGAAGGGCACCCGGACCGGCGTCTTCGTCGGCCTGATGCACCACGACTACGTCGGCGGCACCATCTCCGGCAGCATCGTCTCGGGCCGGATCGCCTACACCCTGGGCCTGGAGGGCCCCGCCGTCACCATGGACACCGCGTGCTCCGCCTCGCTGGTGGCGCTGCACCAGGCGACCCAGTCACTGCGCCGCGGCGAGTGCGAGTTCGCCCTGGTCGGCGGCGCCGCGGTGATGGCCAGCCCCGAGATGTTCGTCGAGTTCAGCGAGCGGCGGGCGCTGTCGGCCGACGGGCGCTGCAAGTCGTTCTCCGAGGACGCGGACGGCGCCGCCTGGTCCGAGGGCGCGGGCGTGCTGCTGGTCGAGCGGCTCTCGGACGCCCGGCGCCACGGGCACCGGGTGCTCGCGGTGATCCGCGGCAGCGCGATCAACCAGGACGGCGCCTCCAACGGCATGACCGCGCCCAGCGGCCCGGCCCAGGTGAAGGTGATCCAGGCGGCGCTGGCCGACGCCCAGCTGACGCCGAGTCAGATCGACGTGGTGGAGGCGCACGGCACCGGCACCAGGCTCGGTGACCCGATCGAGGCCCAGGCGGTGATCGCCGCCTACGGGCAGGACCGGCCCGCCGGCCGCCCGATGTGGCTGGGCTCGATCAAGTCCAACATGGGCCACCCGCAGGCCGCCGCCGGCGTGGCGGGCGTGATCAAGATGGTCATGGCGATGCGGCACGGCGTGCTGCCCCGGACGCTGCACGCCGAGCGCCGCACCTCCGCCGTGGACTGGTCGGCGGGCGAGGTCGAGCTGCTGACCGAGGCCAGGCAGTGGCAGACCTTCGGCCAGCCGCGCCGCGCCGCCGTCTCCGGCTTCGGGATCAGCGGCACCAACGCGCACACCATCCTGGAGGAGGCCCCGGCCGAGGAGCCGGCCGAGCGGGCACCGCGCGCCGAACTGCCCGCCGTGCCCTGGGTGCTCTCCGCCAAGACCGCCGAGGCGGTCCGGGACCAGGCGAACCGGCTGCTCGCCGCCGTCGACCCGCTCGACCCGCGCGACGTCGGCCTCTCGCTGGCCACCACCCGCGCCCTGCTGCCGCACCGGGCCGCCGTGGTCGGCCGCGACCGGGCCGAACTGCTGGACGGGCTGCGCGCGCTGGCCGAGGGCCGCGAGCAGCCGCAGCTCGCCGCCGGCCCCGGCCGGCTCGCCGTGGTCTTCTCCGGCCAGGGCTCCCAGCGCCCCGGCATGGGGCGCGAACTGGTCGAGGGCTTCCCCGAGTTCGCCCGCGCCTTCGACGCGATCTGCGCCGAGTTCGACCGGCACCTGGACCGGCCGCTGCGCGCGGTGGTGCTGGACGCCGACTCCGAGCTGCTGGGCCAGACCGTCTACACCCAGGCCGGCCTGTTCGCCTTCGAGGTCGCGCTCTACCGCCTGCTGGAGTCCTGGGGCATCCGCCCCGACCTGCTCGGCGGGCACTCGATCGGCGAGGTGGTCGCCGCGCACGTGGCCGGCGTGCTCTCGCTCGGCGACGCCGTCGCCCTGGTCGCCGCGCGCGGCCGCCTGATGCAGGCGCTGCCCGCCGGCGGCGCGATGGTGGCGATCCGGGCCGGCGAGGCCGAGGTCGCCCCGCTGCTCGGCGCGGGCGCCGACCTGGCCGCCGTCAACGGCGAGCGCGCGGTGGTGGTCTCGGGCGACGAGGAGGCGGTGCTCGCGGTCGCCGCCCGGTTCGAGAAGACCACCAGGCTGAAGGTGTCGCACGCGTTCCACTCGCACCGGATGGACGGCATGCTGGCGGACTTCCGGGCCGTGCTCGCGGAGTTGGAGTTCCACCCGCCGCGGCTGCCGGTGGTCTCCAACCTGACCGGCACGCTCGCCGAGGACCTCACCTCGCCCGACTACTGGGTGCGCCACGTGCGCGAGGCCGTCCGGTTCCACGACGGCGTGCGCACGCTGGCCGCCGAGGGCGTCACCCGGCTGCTGGAGGTCGGCCCCGACTCGGTGCTTGCCGGCCTGGCCGAGGGCGTGGTGGCCGAGGCGGTCGCCACCCAGCGCCGCGACCGGGACGAGGCCGGGACGCTGCTGCGGGCGCTCGGCCGACTGCACGTCAGCGGCCTGAGCCCCGACTGGTCGGTGCTGTTCGCCGGCGCCCGGGTGGTGGACCTGCCGACCTACCCGTTCCGGCGCGACCGGCACTGGGAGCACGCGCCGTCGATCACGGCCGCCGCCGCCCCGGCCCGCGGTGGCGACGAGGGCGGCGAGTTCTGGGAGCTGGTCCGCGAGCAGGACGTGGCCGCCGTCGCCGCCACCCTCGGTGTCGCCGACCAGGCCCCGGTGGCCGCCCTGGTCCCGGCGCTGGCCTCCTGGTACGACCAGCGGCAGGCCAACGCCACCGTGGACGGCTGGCGTTACCGGATCGGCTGGCGGATGCTGCCCGGCGCCGAGGACCGCGCCGCCGCGTTCCGCTGGCTGGCCGTGGTCTCCGAGCAGCAGGCCCCGGACCCGTGGGTCCAGGCGGCGCTGGCCGCGCTGCGCGAGCGCGGCCACCAGGTCGAGCTGCTCGCCGTGCCCGCCGCCGCGCAGCACCGCAGCGCCCTGGCCGAACTACTGGCCGACCGTGGCGAGTTGGATGGTGTTCTCTCACTGCTGGCGCTCGACACCGGGGCCGCCGTGACCGCCGCGCTGGTCCAGGCGCTCGGCGACGCCGGGATCGCGGCCCGACTGTGGGCCGTCACCCGGGACGCGCTGGCCCACGAGCCGTCGGCCCGCCCGAGCGGCTTCGCCCAGGCCGAGGTCTGGGGCCTGGGCCGGGTGGCCGCGCTGGAGCACCCCGACCGCTGGGGCGGCCTGCTCGACCTGCCCGCCGAGCTCGGCCCGCTCACCCTGGCCCGGCTCGCCACCGCGCTCACCGCCCATGGCGACGAGGACCAGCTGCTGCTGCGCGAATCCGGCCTGTTCGCCCGCCGCCTGGAGCACGCGCCGGTGCGGCCCGGCACCCCGTGGCGGCCCACCGGCACGGTGCTGGTCACCGGCGCCACCGGCGGGGTCGGCGCCCGGGTGGCGGCCTGGCTGGCCGAGCAGGGCGCGGAGCACCTGCTGCTCACCAGCCGCCGCGGCGAGGCCGCGCCCGGCACCGCCGAACTGCGCGAGCGGCTGGCCGAGTTCGGCACCGGGGTCAGCTTCGCCGCCTGCGACGCGGCCGACCGGGAGGGCCTGGCCGCGCTGCTGGCCACCGTCCCGGCCGAGCGCCCGCTGACCGCCGTGGTCCACCTGGCCGGCGTGCTGGACGACGGCGTGCTCGACGCGCTCACCCCCGAGCGGTTCGCCACCGCCCTGCGGCCCAAGGCGCAGGCCGCGCTGAACCTGCACGAGCTCACCGCGGAGCTGGACCTGTCGGCGTTCGTGCTGTTCTCCTCGCTCACCGCCACCGTCGGCGGCGCCGGGCAGGCCAACTACGCGGCCGCCAACGCCTTCCTGGACGCGCTGGCCGAGCACCGGCGCGGCGCGGGCCTGCCCGCCAGCTCGATCGCCTGGGGCCTGTGGGGCGGCGACGGCATGGCCGACCACGGCGCCGTGCGCGACGCCGGCCGCAGCCTCGGCATCTCGGCGATGGACCCCGACCGGGCGCTGACCGCGCTGCGCCGGGCGCTGGAGGGCGGCGAGACCACGCTGACCGTGGCCGCCGTGGACTGGACCCGGTTCGCGCCCGCCTTCGGCGCCGCCCGGCCCAGCCCGCTGCTGGCCGACCTGCCCGAGGTCGAGGCCCTGGCGGCATCCGGCGGCGGCGACCAGGCCGTCCCCGAGGGCTTCGCCCGGCAGCTGGCCGGGCTGACCGGCGGCGAGCGCAAGCGCGCCCTGGTGGACCTGGTCTGCACCCAGGCCGCCACCGTGCTCGGCTACGGCGCGGCCGGCGGCATCGAGCCCGGCACCGCCTTCCGCGACCTCGGCTTCGACTCGCTGACCTCGGTGGACCTGCGCAACCGGCTGAGCACCGCCGCCGGGGTGGCGCTGCCGGCCACGCTGATCTTCGACTACGCGACGCCCGCCGCGCTGGCCGAGCACCTGGGCAGCGAGCTGGGCGAGGGCGAGCCCGGCTCCTCGGCCGACGCGCTGCTGTCCGAACTCGACCGACTGGAAGCCGTGTTCAATGACCTGACGGTCGATCAGATCGAGCAGGGCCGGTTCACCGCCCGGCTGCAGTCGATGCTCAACGGGCTGACCGAGACGCTCTCCGCGGCCGGCGGCGAGACCGTCGCGGGCCGGCTGGAGAACGCCTCCGCCGACGACCTCTTCGCCTACATCGACAACGAGCTCGGCACGGCGTGACCACGTGACCGCGACCGACCACGCCGGCCCGAACCTCCCGCACAGAAGTGGCGACCTTCGATGACGAACGATGACAAGCTGCTCGACTACCTGAAGCGGGTCACCGCCGATCTGGCCCAGACCCGGCAGCGGCTGCGCGACGTGGAGACCGAGGAGAAGGAGCCGATCGCCATCGTGGCGATGAGCTGCCGCTTCCCCGGCGGCGTCAGCAGCCCGGAGGAGCTGTGGCGGCTGGTCGACGAGGGCACCGACGCCATCACCGACTTCCCGGACGACCGGGGCTGGGACGGCGCCGCGCTCTACGACCCCGACCCGGACGCGGCCGGCAAGAGCTACGTGCTGCGCGGCGGGTTCCTGCACGGGGCGGCCGACTTCGAGCCGGACTTCTTCGGCATCTCGCCGCGCGAGGCGCTGCTGATGGACCCCCAGCAGCGGCTGCTGCTGGAGGTGGCCTGGGAGGCGCTGGAGCGCGGCGGCATCGCCCCGGACTCGGTGCGCGGCGCCCGGATCGGGGTGTTCGCGGGCACCAACGGCCAGGACTACCGCGACGTGCTGGCGAAGCTGCCGCAGGACCCCGAGGCGGCGCTCGGCACCGGCGTGCTGGCGGCGGTGATGGCCGGCCGGATCTCCTACACCCTGGGCATCGAGGGGCCCGCGGTCACCATCGACACCGCGTGCTCCTCGGCACTGGTGGCGCTGCACCTGGCGGTGCAGGCGCTGCGCCAGCGCGAGTGCACGCTGGCGATGGCCGGCGGCGTCTCGGTGATGTCCACGCCGGGCGCGTTCGTCGCGTTCAGCCGCCAGCGCGGGCTCTCCCAGGACGGCCGGTGCAAGTCCTTCGCCGACGAGGCGGACGGCACCGGCTGGGGCGAGGGCGCGGGGATGCTGCTGCTGGAGCGGCTGAGCGACGCCCGGCGGCACGGGCACCGGGTGCTGGCCGTGGTCCGTGGTTCGGCCGTCAACCAGGACGGCGCGTCCAACGGGCTGACGGCGCCCAACGGCCCGTCGCAGCAGCGGGTGATCCGGCAGGCGCTGGCGAGCGCCGGGCTGTCGGCCGCCGACGTGGACGTGGTGGAGGCGCACGGCACCGGCACCACGCTCGGTGACCCGATCGAGGCCCAAGCGCTGCTCGCCACCTACGGCCAGGGCCGCCCGGCGGACCGGCCGTTGTGGCTGGGCTCGATCAAGTCGAACATCGGGCACACCCAGGCCGCCGCGGGTGTGGCCGGGGTGATCAAGATGGTGCAGGCGATGCAGCACGGCGTGCTGCCCAGGACGCTGTTCGCCGAGGACCCGTCCAGCAAGGTGGACTGGTCGGCGGGCGAGGTAAGGCTGCTGACGGACAGTCGGCCGTGGCCGGAGGCCGACCGGCCGCGCCGGGCCGGGATCTCCTCCTTCGGCGCGAGCGGCACCAACGCGCACACCATCATCGAGCAGGCCCCCCACGAGGAGCCGGCCGCCGAGCGCGAGCCGGGCCGCGCGCCCTCCACCGTGCCGTGGGTGCTCTCCGGCCGCACCCCCGAGGCGCTGCGCGAGCAGGCGCGCCGGCTGGCCGCCGTGGCGGACACGCTGGATCCGGCGGACGCCGGCCTCTCGCTGGCCACCACCAGGACCGCCCAGCCCTACCGGGCCGTGCTGCTCGGCCGGGACGGCGAGCAGCTGCGCCGCGGCCTCGACGCCCTGGTCGAGGGCGTGCCCGGGGTGCTCCAGGGCCGCACCGTGAAGGGGCTGACGGCCTTCCTGTTCACCGGCCAGGGCGCGCAACGCCCGGGCATGGGAAGGGAGTTGTACCAGGAGTCCGAGACCTTCCGGCAGGCCTTCGACGAGGTGTGCGGGCACTTCGAGGCCGGGCACTTCGACGCCGGGCACTTCGACGCCGGGCTCAAGGAGTTGGTCTTCGGCACCGACGCGGAGCCGCTCAACCGGACCGCCACCACCCAGGCCGCCCTGTTCGCCTTCGAGGTGGCGCTGTTCCGGCTGCTGGAGTCCTGGGGCGTGGAGCCGGACTTCGTGGCGGGGCACTCGATCGGCGAGGTGGCGGCGGCGCACGTGGCGGGGGTGCTGTCGCTGGCGGACGCGTGCCGGCTGGTGGCGGCGCGGGGCCGGTTGATGCAGGCGCTGCCCGCCGGTGGCGCGATGGTGGCGATCAAGGCCGCCGAGGCCGAGGTCGAGCCGCTGCTGACCGAGGGGGTCGGCATCGCGGCGGTCAACGGTCCTGACGCGGTGGTGATTTCGGGCGTCGAGGCGGAAGTGCTGCGGATCGCCGCGTTGTTCGAGCGGACCAAGCGCCTGACGGTCAGTCACGCCTTCCACTCGCCGCTGATGGAGCCGATGCTGGACCAGTTCCGGTCCGAGATAGCCGATCTGACGTACGGCCGGGCGACCGTGCCGATCGTCTCCAACCTGACGGGTCGGTTGGCCACCGAGGAGTTGGCCGACCCGGAGTACTGGGTGCGCCACGTGCGCGAGGCCGTGCGCTTCCACGACGGCGTGCGGGCACTGGAGGCGGCGGGCGTCACCCGCTTCGTCGAGCTCGGCCCCGACGCCGTGCTCACCGCGATGGCCCGCGACTGCCTCGACTCCGCCGAGGCCGTGCTCACCGCCGTCACCCGGCGCGAGCGCCCCGAGACGGACACCCTGCTCACCGCGCTGGCCCGGCTGCACATCGGCGGCCACTCGCCCGACTGGGCCGCCCTCTTCCCGGGCGCCGCCCGGGTCGACCTGCCCACCACCGCGTTCCAGCGCAGCCGCTACTGGGTCGAGGTGCCGGCCACGGTCGGCGACGTCGCCTCCGCCGGACTGGACTCCACCGAGCACCCGCTGCTCGCCGCGGCCACACTGCTGGCCGACTCCGACGGCGCGGTGCTCACCGGGCGGCTCGCGGTGCGCACCCACCCGTGGCTGGCCGACCACGTGGTCGGCGACCAGGTCGTGGTGCCCGGCACCGCGATGGTCGAACTCGCCATCAGGGCCGGCGACCAGGTCGGCTGCGGCCACCTGGAGGAGCTCACCCTCGAAGTGCCGCTGGTGCTGCCCGAGCAGGACGGGATCCGGGTGCAGGTCACCGTCGGCGCCCCCGACCCGGCCGGCAGCCGCACGGTGAGCGTCTACTCGCGGGCCGAGGGCGCGGCCGCCGAGGTGGGGGCACCTCCCGGCCGCCAGGCCGGGGGATCGTGGACGCAGCACGCCTCCGGCCTGCTCGGCCGGGCGCCCGGGCACACCGGCGAGCGCCTCGCCGAGTGGCCGCCGGCCGGCGCCGAGGCGCTGGACACCACCGGCCTCTACGAACGGCACGCCGCCTCGGGCCTGCACTACGGCCCCACCTTCCAGGCCCTGCACGCCGCCTGGCGGCGCGGCGACGAGCTCTTCGCCGAGGTCCGGCTGGCCGAGCGCCCGGCCGCCGACGCGGGCCGGTTCGGCCTGCACCCGGCCGCCTTCGACGCCGCGCTGCACGCGCTCGCCCTGCTCGGCGACGGTTCCGCCGACGAGACCGCCCGGCTGCCCTTCATGTTCTCCGGCGTCTCGCTGCACGCGGTCGGCGCCGCGGTGCTGCGGGTGCGGCTGGTCGCCACCGGGGCGCACTCCTTCGCCGTCGACCTGGCGGACGCCACCGGCGCTCCGGTCGCCACGGTGGGCTCGCTGGCCTCCCGCCCGCTGACCAACCTGACTCGGCGGCAGAACCCGTCGAGCGACGCGCTGTTCCGGCTCGACTGGCAGCCGGTCCCGCTCCCCGAGGCGACCGGCGAGGCCGACTACCGGCTGCTGCACAGCGCGCCGGGCACCGGGGCCGAGGCCGTCCGCGCCGCCCTGCACGCGGCGCTGGCCGCCGCACAGGACGAGGACCCGCGCCCGCTGCTCGTGGTCACCCGCGGCGCGGTCGCGCTCGCCGGGGAGCCGGTGGCCGACCTGGCGGGCGCCGCGGTATGGGGCCTGCTGCGCTCGGCGCAGTCGGAGAACCCCGACCGCTTCGTGCTGCTGGACCTCGACCCGGAGGCCGACGCCGAAGCGGTCGCCGCCGCCGTGCTGGCCTGCGGCGAGCCGCAGGTGGCGGTCCGCGCCGGCGCCGCCCACGCGGCCCGGTTGGTCCCCGCGTCACCCGTGACTGAGCCTGCCACCGCGCCCGCGCCCGAGTTCGACCCCGAGTTCGACCCCGAGGGCACCGTCCTGCTGACCGGCGCGACCGGCGGCCTCGGCCCGGTGCTCGCCCGGCACCTGGTCACCGCCCTCGGCGCGCGCCACCTGCTGCTGCTCAGCCGGCGCGGCGGCGCGGACCAGCTGGCCGCCGAACTCACCGAACTGGGCGCCGACGTGACCGTCCGGGCCTGCGACGTGGCCGACCGGGCCGCGCTGGCCGAGGTGCTGGCGCAGGTCCCGGCCGCCCACCCGCTGACCGCCGTGGTGCACGCGGCCGGGCTGCTCGACGACGGCGTGCTCGCCTCGCTCACCCCCGAGCGGGTCGACGCCGTGCTGCGGCCCAAGGTGGACGGCGCGCTCAACCTGCACGAGCTCACCGCCGAGCTCGACCTCCAGGCGTTCGTGCTCTTCTCCTCGGTCGCCGGGCTGGTGGGCGCACCGGGCCAGGGCAACTACGCGGCCGCCAACGCCTTCCTGGACGCGCTGGCCGCTCACCGCCACGCGCTCGGCCGGCCCGCCCTCTCGCTGGCCTGGGGCCCCTGGGCGCCGGTCGGCGGCATGACCAGCGCGCTGGCGGCCGCCGACCGGGCGCGGATCTCGCGCGGCGGCATGACGGAGCTGTCCGCCGAGGAGGGCGTGGCGCTCTTCGACCTGGCCCGGGCCACCGGCCTGCCGGCACTGGCCCCGGTGCGGCTGAACCTGGCGGCGTTGCGCGGCCAGGGCGCCGCGCTCGCCCCGGTGTTCCGCGCCCTGGTGGGCCGCACCGTGCGCCGCGAGGCGGCGGCGGTCGAGGGCGCCGGGTCCTCGTTCGCCGAGCGGATGGCCGAACTCGGCGAGCAGGAGCGGGCGGACGCGCTGCTCCAGCTGGTCCGGGGCCAGGTCGCGGCCGTGCTCGGGCACGCCTCGGCGGAGGCGATCGACCCCGGCCGGGCCTTCCAGGAGCTCGGCTTCGACTCGCTGGCCGCGGTCGAGCTGCGCAACGCGCTCACCGCCGCGACCGGCCGCCGACTCCCCGCCACACTCGTCTTCGACTACCCGTCACCCGGGGCGCTGGCCGGCCACCTGGCCGGCACGTTCGGCGCCGGGGCCGGCCCGCGCAAGGCCGCCCGGGCACGGACGGCGGGCCCGGCGAACACCGACGAGCCGATCGCGATCGTGGGCATGGCCTGCCGCTACCCGGGCGGGGTGAGCTCGCCGCAGGAGCTGTGGGAGCTGGTGATCGGCGAGCGGAACGCGATCAGCGCCTTCCCGGACAACCGGGGCTGGGACATCGACCGGATCTACGACCCGACCCGCGAGCGCCCCGACACCAGCTACGTCCGCGAGGGTGGATTCCTGCACGGGGCAGGGGAGTTCGATGCGGGGTTCTTCGGGATCTCGCCGCGTGAGGCGTTGTTGATGGATCCGCAGCAGCGGTTGCTGTTGGAGGGTTCGTGGGAGGCGTTGGAGGGCGCGGGGATCGATCCGGTCTCGTTGCGGGGTTCGCGGACGGGTGTGTTCGCGGGGGTGATGTACCACGACTACTTCGGTGCGTTCGGCAGTGGCAGCATCGTGTCGGGTCGGGTGGCGTACACGCTTGGCCTGGAGGGGCCGACGTTGTCGATCGACACGGCGTGCTCGTCGTCGCTGGTGGCGCTGCACCTGGCGGCGCAGTCGCTGCGCGGTGGCGAGTCCACCCTCGCGCTGGTGGGCGGCGTCGCGGTGATGTCGACCCCGGACCCGTTCGTGGAGTTCAGCCGCCAGGGCGCGCTCGCGCCGGACGCGACCTGCCGCCCGTTCGCCACCGGAGCCGGCGGCACGGTCTGGGGCGAGGGCGTCGGGGTGCTGGTGCTGGAGCGCCTGTCCGACGCCGAGCGCAACGGGCACCGGGTGCTGGCCGTGGTGCGCGGCACCGCCGTCAACCAGGACGGTGCGTCCAACGGGCTGACGGCGCCCAACGGCCCGTCGCAGCAGCGGGTGATCGAACAGGCGCTGGCCAACGCCGGGCTGTCGGCCGCCGACGTGGACGCGGTGGAGGCGCACGGCACCGGCACCACGCTGGGCGACCCGATCGAGGCACAGGCGCTGCTGGCCACCTACGGCCAGGACCGGCCGGAGGGACGGCCGTTGTGGCTCGGGTCGATCAAGTCGAACATCGGGCACACCCAGGCCGCCGCGGGCGTGGCCGGGGTGATCAAGATGGTGCAGGCGATGCGGCACGGCGTGCTGCCGAAGACGCTGCACGTGGACGAGCCCTCCAGTCACGTGGACTGGGCAGCCGGTGAGGTACGGCTGCTGACGGACAGTCAGCCCTGGCCGGAGGTCGACCGGCCGCGCCGGGCCGGGATCTCCTCCTTCGGGATCAGCGGCACCAACGCGCACACCATCATCGAGGCCGTCCCCGAGCCGGCCGCCGGGCCGACCGAACCGGTCCCGGCCCCGTGGTTGCTCTCCGCCAAGTCCCGGGCCGCGCTGCCCGCCCAGGCCGAACGGCTGCTCGCCTTCGTCGACGCCAACCCGCAGCTCGCACCCACCGACCTGGCCCACGCGCTGGCCACCACCCGGGCCCGGTTCGAGCACCGCGCGGCCGTCACCGGCGCCGACGGCGCCGAACTGCGCGACTCGCTGGCCGCGTTGGCCGCCGGGCAGGCCGCCCCCGGGTTGGTCGAGGGCACCGCCACCGGCGCCCGCCCGGTCTTCGTCTTCCCGGGCCAGGGCTCCCAGTGGACCGGCATGGCCACCGAACTGCTGGCCTCCTCGCCCGTGTTCGCGGCCGCGATGGCCGAGTGTGCCGCAGCCTGCGCGCCGTTCACCGACTGGGACCTGCTGGCCGAGCTGAACGGCCCGCTGGACCGGGTGGACGTCGTCCAGCCGCTGCTCTGGGCCGTCATGGTCTCGCTGGCGCGGACCTGGACGGCGCACGGGGTGCGCCCCGCCGCCGTGATCGGGCACTCCCAGGGCGAGATCGCGGCGGCCGTGGTGGCCGGCGCACTCTCCCTGGAGGATGGCGCCCGGATCGTCACCCTGCGCAGCCAGGCCATCGCCCAGGACCTGTCCGGCGGGGGCGGCATGCTGTCGGTCGCGCTGCCCGTCGAGCAGGTGGCGGAGCGCCTCGCCGCGTGGGACGGCCGACTCTCCGTCGCCGCGCGCAACGGCGCGGGCTCGGTCGTGGTCTCCGGCTTCGTGGACGCGCTGGACCGGCTGGAGGACCGGCTCAAGGAGGAGGGCGTGCGGGTCAAGCGCCTGCCGGTGGACTACGCCTCGCACTCCGCGCAGGTCGAGTCGATCCGCACCCGGCTGCTGGAGACCCTGGCCGAGGTCTCGCCGCGCCCCGCGGAGGTTCCGTTCTACTCGACCGTCACCGGCGAACTCCTCGACACCACCGGGCTGGACGCCGAGTACTGGTACACCAACCTGCGGCAGACGGTGCTCTTCGAGCAGGCCGCCGGGGTGGCGGTCGGCAAGGGCCACGGCGTGTTCGTCGAGTGCAGCCCGCACCCGGTGCTCACCGTCGGCCTCCAGGAGACCTTCGACGGCGTGCGGGCGCTCGGCTCGCTGCGCCGCGAGGAGGGCGGCCCGGCCCGGTTCGCCGCCGCGCTCGGCGAGGCCTTCGCGCACGGCGTCGAGGTCGACTGGCAGCAGGTCTTCCAGAACCCGCGCCCGTCCCGGATCGAGCTGCCGACCTACGCCTTCCAGCACGAGCAGTTCTGGCTGAACAGCGTTGCCGGCAACGCCGACGTCACCTCGGCCGGCCTGACACCGACCGAGCACCCGATCCTGAGCGCCGCGCTGACCCGCGCCGACACCGACGGCACCGTCCTCACCGGCCGCCTCTCGCTCGGCACCCACCCGTGGCTGGCCGACCACGCGGTCGGCGGGGAACTGCTCTTCCCCGGCACCGGCTACCTCGAACTGGCCCTCCAGGCAGCCGAGGTGGCGGGCCTGGACCGGGTCGCCGACCTCACCCTGCACGCCCCGCTGGTCTTCCCCGAGCACGGCGCCGTGCAGCTCCAGGTGGTGCTCGGCGCGGCCGAGGAGTCCGGCCGCCCGATCGGCATCTACTCGCGCGCCGAGAGCGGGGCCGACGAACTACCGTGGACCCGGCACGCCGACGGTGTGCTCGCCCACGGCGGTGCGCCCGCCGAGCCGGAGTTCACCGCCTGGCCGCCCGCCGGCGCCGAGCCGATCGACCTCGACGGGCTGTACGAGCGGCTCGCCGAGGCCGGACTCGGCTACGGCCCCGCCTTCCAGGGCCTGCGCGCCGCCTGGCGCCTGGGCCGGGAGGTCTACGCCGAGGTGTCCGTCACCCAGCCGGTGGACGGCTACGGCCTGCACCCCGCGCTGGCGGACGCCGCCCTGCACGCGATCGGCCTCACCGGCGTCGCCGAGGACGAGGCGCTGCTGCCGTTCGCCTGGTCCGAGGTGCGGCTGCACGCGACCGGCGCCACGGAACTGCGGGTCCGGGTCAGGCCCTTGGACTCGGGCGACGCGGTGGAGCTGACGCTCGCCGACGCCACCGGCGCGCCGGTGGCGAGCGTCGGCTCGCTCGCCCTGCGCCCGATCCCGGCCGAACAGCTGGCCGCCGCCGCCAAGTCGGCGCGGGCGGGCGCGCTCTACCGGGTGGAGTGGATCACCGCGCCGACCCCGGCCGCCGATCCCGCCCACGACCCGGTGGTGCTGCGCAGCCCGGCGGGCACCCGCGCGGACGAGGTGCGGGCCGCCGTGCACACCGTCCTCGACCAGCTGCGCGAGCAACTGGCTGGCGAGGCAAGCGTGCTGGTGGCCGCCGGCGCCGACCTGGCCGGTGCGGCGGTGGCCGGGCTGGTCCGCTCGGCGCAGTCGGAGAATCCGGGGCGGATCGTCCTGGTCGAGCTCGACCAGGACCCGGCCTCGGAGGCGCTGCTGCCCGCCGCCCCGGCCGTGGGCGAGCCGCACCTGGCGATCCGGGGCGGCGCGATCCGGCTGCCGCGCCTGGTCCGCGCCGAAACCAGCGACGATCAGCAGGAGTTGAGGCTCAATCCGGCCGGAACGGTGCTGCTGACCGGCGCGAGCGGCGCCCTGGGCAGCCTGATCGCCCGTCAGCTGGTCACCGAGTGGGGCGTGCGGCACCTGGTGCTGCTCAGCCGGCGTGGCGCCGCCCCCGAGCTGGTCGCCGAACTCACCGCGCTGGGCGCCGAGGTTCGCACTGCCGCCTGCGACGCGGCCGACCGCGCCGCGCTGGCCGAGGTGCTGGACGCGATCCCGGCCGCCCACCCGCTGACCGCCGTGGTGCACGCGGCCGGGGTGCTCGACGACGGCGTGCTCGCCTCGCTCACCCCCGAGCGGCTGGACGCCGTGCTGCGCCCCAAGGTGGACGCGGCCTGGCACCTGCACGAGCTGACCGCCGGGCTCGACCTCCAGGCCTTCGTGCTGTTCTCCTCGGCCGCCGCCACCCTCGGCTCGCCCGGGCAGGCCAACTACGCGGCGGCCAACGCCTTCCTGGACGCGCTGGCCGGCCACCGCCGCGCGCTCGGCCTGCCGGGCCAGTCGCTCGCCTGGGGCCTGTGGGCACAGGCGAGCGGGATGACCGGCACGCTGGACGAGACCGACCTGTCCCGGATCTCCCGGGGCGGCGTGGCACCCCTGGCCACCGAGGAGGGCCTGGCCCTCTTCGACGAGGCGCTGCACTCCCGGCACCCCGCCGTGCTGCCGATGAAGCTCGAACCGGCGGCACTGCGCGCCCAAGGTGACGACCTGTCACCGCTCTTCCGCACCCTGGTGCGGGTCCGGCGCCAGGCCGCCGCCGGTCGGCCGGCCGCGGGCGCCGACTCGCTGCGCGGCCGGCTGACCGCCCTCGCCGAGACGGAACGGCTGCCGTTCCTGGCGGAGTTGGTGCGCACCCAGGCCGCCTCAGTGCTCGGGCACCGCTCGGCGCAGGCGGTCGAGGAGCACCGGGCCTTCCGCGAGCTGGGCTTCGACTCGCTGGCCGCGGTCGAGCTGCGCAACGGCCTGGCGGCGGCCACGGGGCTGCGCCTGCCGGCCACCCTGGTGTTCGACCACCCCAACCCGCTCGCCCTGGCCGGGTACCTGTTCGACCAGCTGGTCGGTGATCTGACGGGTAGTCAGGCAGTCGTGGCACCGGCCGGCTCGACCGACGAGCCGATCGCGATCATCGGGATGAGCTGCCGCTACCCCGGCGGCGTCAACTCGCCCGAGGACCTGTGGAAGCTGGTGGTCGGCGAGGTGGACGCCATCGGCGAGTTCCCCACCGACCGGGGCTGGGACCTGGCGGCGCTCTACGACCCGACCCTGGACCGCCCCGGCACCAGCTACGCCAAGAATGGCGCGTTCCTCTACGACGCGGGCGAGTTCGACGCCGAGTTCTTCGGCATGGACCCGGAGGAGGCACTGGTCACCGACCCGCAGCAGCGGCTGCTGCTGGAGACCTCCTGGGAGGCGCTGGAGCGGGCCGCGATCGACCCGGCCTCGCTGCGCGGCAGTTCGACCGGGGTGTTCGCGGGGGTGATGTACCACGACTACTTCGAGAGCTACGGCTCCGGCAGCGTGGTCTCGGGCCGGGTCGCCTACACGCTCGGCCTGGAGGGGCCCACCCTCACCGTGGACACCGCCTGCTCCTCCTCGCTGGTCGCGCTGCACCTGGCGGTGCAGTCGCTGCGCCAGGGCGACTGCACCCTGGCGCTGGCCGGCGGGGTGACGGTGATGGCCACCCCGGGCACCTTCGTCGAGTTCAGCCGGCAGCGCGGCCTGTCGCGGGACGGGCGCTGCCGCCCGTTCGCGGACGCGGCCAACGGCACCGGCTTCGGCGAGGGCGCGGGAGTCCTGCTGCTGGAGCGGCTGAGCGACGCCCGGCGCAACGGGCACCAGGTGCTGGCCGTGGTGCGCGGCACCGCGATGAACCAGGACGGCGCCTCCAACGGCATCACCGCCCCCAACGGCCCCGCCCAGCAGCGGGTGATCCGCCGCGCGCTGGCCGCCGCGGGCGTGCCCGGCGGCGAGGTCGACCTGGTCGAGGCGCACGGCACCGGCACCACGCTGGGCGACCCGATCGAGGCGCAGGCCCTGATCGCGACCTACGGCAGCGAGCACACCGAGGAGCGCCCGCTCTGGCTCGGCTCGATCAAGTCGAACATCGGGCACACCCAGGCCGCGGCCGGGGTGGCCGGCGTGATCAAGTCGGTGCAGGCGATCCGGCACGGGGTGCTGCCCAGGACCCTGCACGTGGACCAGCCGTCGCGGCACGTGGACTGGACGGACAGTCACGTCCGGCTGCTCGCCGAGTCGGTGGCCTGGCCCGAGCACGGCCACCCGCGCCGGGCCGGGATCTCCTCGTTCGGGATCAGCGGCACCAACGCGCACGTGGTGATCGAGGCCGCCCCCGAGGCGCCCGACTCGCCCGACTCGCCCCAGGTCCAGGCCCCGCTGCTGCTCTCCGGCCACAGCCCGCAGGCGCTGCGCGAGCAGGCCGGGCGGCTGCTGGACCACCTGGGCGAGCGCACCGAGCTGGAGCCGCGCCGGGTCGCGGCGGCGCTGGCGACCACCCGCGGCCGGCACGCCCACCGGGCGGCGGTGAGCGGCGCCGACCGGGACGAACTGCTGCGCGGCCTGCGCGCCTTGAGCGAGGGCCGGGCCTTGCCGGGGGTGGCGCTCGGCAGCGCGGCAGCCGGCCGCACCGCCTTCCTGTTCTCCGGTCAGGGCTCGCAACTGGTCGGCATGGGCAAGGAGTTGACCGAGGAGTTCCCGGCCTTCGCGGCCGCCTTCGAGGAGGTGTGCGAGCAGCTGGACCCGCTGCTGGAGCGGCCGCTGCGCGAGGCGCTGCGCTCGGCCGAGCTGCTGGACCGCACCGAGTACACCCAGCCCGCGCTGTTCGCCCTCCAGGTCGCGCTGTTCCGGCTGGTGGAGTCCTGGGGCGTGCGCCCGGACCTGCTCGCCGGGCACTCGATCGGCGAATTCGCCGCGGCCCACGTGGCCGGGGTCTGGTCGCTGCCGGACGCCGCCCGGCTGGTCGCCGCGCGCGGCCGGTTGATGCAGGCGCTGCCCGCCGGCGGCGCGATGGTCGCGGTCAAGGCCACCGAGGCCGAGATCGAGCCGCTGCTGACTGCGAGGGTGAGCATCGCGGCGGTCAACGGGCCGGGATCCGTGGTGATTTCTGGCGAGGCGGCGGCGGTCCGGGAGATCGCCGGACGGTTCGAGCGGACCAAGGAGCTGACGGTCAGTCACGCTTTCCACTCGCCGCTGATGGAGCCGATGCTCGCCGAGTTCCACCAGGTCGCCGCCGAGTTGGCCTACCAGCCGCCGCGGATCCCCCTGGTCTCCACCCTGACCGGCGCGCAGGCCGACGCGCAGGAGCTGTGCTCGCCGGAGTACTGGGTGCGCCACGTGCGCGGGGCAGTGCGCTTCGCCGACGGAGTGCGGGCGCTGGCCGAGGCCGGGGCGCGCCGGTTCGTCGAGATCGGCCCGGGCGGGGTGCTCACCGCGCTGGCCGCCGAGACGCTGGGGGGTGACGCGGCCGCGGTGATCCCGCTGCTGCGCAAGGACCGGCCGGAGCCGGCGGCGCTGCTCACCGCCCTGGGCGCCCTGCACGTGCACGGCGGCACGGTGGACTGGACGCGGGTGCTGCCGGCCGCTGGTGCGGTCGAGCTGCCGACGTACGCCTTCCAGCGCCGCCGGTACTGGATGGCGAGCGAGCCCGCCGGCTACCGGGCGACGGCGGACCACCCGCTGCTCGGCAGCGCGGTGGACCTCGCGGACGGCGAGGGCACGCTGTTCACCGGTCGGCTCTCGCGGCAGACCCACCCCTGGCTGGCCGATCACGCGGTCGGCGGGGTGGTGCTGCTGCCCGGCACGGCGTTCGTCGAGATGGCGCTGGCGGCCGGGGCCGGCCTCGGGGCCGACGCGGTCGAGGAGTTGACCATCGCGGAACCCCTGCTGCTGCCCGAGCAGGGCGCGGTCCGCCTGCAGTGCACCGTGCGCCCGGCGGAGGAGGGCAGGTGGACGTTCCAGGTGTACTCCCGCACGGCGGACGACGAGGCCTGGTCGGCGCACGCCACCGGCCTGCTGCGGTCCGCCACGGCCTCCGTGCCGGCGCCCGGTCCGGAGCAGGCCTGGCCGCCGGTCGGCGCCGAGCCGCTCGACCTGGCCGACACCTACCAGGAGCTGGCCGAGCTCGGCGCCGAGTACGGACCGCAGTTCCAAGGCCTGCGGGCCGCCTGGCGGCTGGCCGACGAGGTCTTCGCCGAGGTGGAAATCCCGCTGGAGGCCGACCGGTTCGGCCTCCATCCGGCCCTGTTCGACGCCGCCCTGCACGCGATCGGCCTGCGGGCGGGCGCGGAGCGCCGGATCAGCCTGCCGTTCGCCTGGAACGGGGTCGAGCTGTACGCGGTGGGCGCGCGGGCGCTGCGGGTGCGGATCGCCCCGGCCGGCCCGGACGCGGTGCGGATCGAGCTCGCCGACGAGGCCGGCGCGCCGGTGGCCCGGGTGGAGTCGCTGGTGCTGCGCGAGGTCGCGCTGGACCGGCTGGCCCCGGCCGGCGGCGCCGACTCGCTCTTCGCCCTGGAGTGGACCGCACTCCCCGCGGGCGCGGCGCCCACGGCCGGGCACTGGGCAGTGCTCGGAACCCACCGCCCACGTCTGCTGGACGAGTTGGCGGCGCGGGTCGACAGCGTCCGCACGGTCGCCGACCTCGCCGAACTCGCGCTGCCGGTCGACCCGGTGGACGTGCTGCTGGTGCCCTTCGCGGGCGGCGACGAGCCGCACGCGGTGCACCAGGGTTTGGCCACCCTGCTCACCACCCTGCAAACCTGGCTGGCCGACGAGCGGTTCGCCCGGTCGACCGCCGTGGTGGCGACCAGCGGGGCCGTCTCGCTCTCCGGCGAGGACGTCACCGACCTGGCCGCAGCGGCGGCCTGGGGCCTGATCCGCTCGGCGCAGTCGGAGCACCCCGAGCGGATCGTGCTGGTGGACCTGGATGACCACGACGACGCCCCCGGCCGGGACTGGCACCTGCTGCCCGCCGCCCTCGCCGCCGGTGAGTCACAACTCGCTTTGCGAGCAGGCGTGTTGCACGCACCACGGCTGGTCCGGGCGGCTGCCGCGGCCGGACCCGACGCCCCCGTCGAGTGGCACGGCCGGGTGCTGCTCACCGGCGGCACCGGGGCACTGGGCCGCCTGGTGGCCCGTCACCTGGTCACCGAGCACGGAGTGTCGAGCCTGCTGCTGCTCAGCCGGCGCGGCGAGGCCGCGCCCGGCGCCGCCGAGCTGCACGCCGAACTCACCGGCCTGGGCGCCGAAGTGACGATCCTGGCCTGTGACCTGGCCGACCGCGAGGAGCTGGCCGGCGTGCTGGCGCGCCACCCGGTCTCCGCCGTGGTGCACTCCGCAGGCGTGCTGGACGACGGGACGCTCGCCTCGCTCACCCCCGAGCGGCTGTCCGCCGTGCTGCGGCCCAAGGTGGACGCGGCCTGGCACCTGCACGAGCTGACCAAGGACCGGCCGCTGTCGGCGTTCGTGCTGTTCTCCTCGGCGGCCGGCCTGCTCGGCAGCCCGGGGCAGGCGAGCTACGCCGCCGCCAACGCCTATCTCGACGGGCTGGCCCTGCACCGCAGGGCGGTCGGCCTGCCGGCCGGCTCGCTGGCCTGGGGGGCCTGGTCGGGCAGCGGCGGCATGGCCGACCGCTTGGGCGAGGCCGACAGCCGCCGGCTCGCGCAGTCGGGCGTGGGCAGCCTCGGCGAGGCGGACGGCCTGGCGCTGTTCGACGCCGCGGTCGGCCGGCCGGAGGCCGTGCTGATGCCCGCCCGGCTCGACCTGGCCGCGCCGGCCCGGGGCAACCGGGTCCCGCCGCTGCTGAGCCGGCTGGTGCGTCCCTCCTCCGCGCGCCGGGTCGCGCAGGCGGCCTCCACGGCCTCGGCCGCGCTGCGGCGCAGCCTGGCCGCACTGGCCGGCCCGGAGCGGCTCGCGCTGCTGCTGGAGCTGGTCGGCACCCAGGCGGCCGGGGTGCTCGGGGTCGCCGAGGTGGCGCTGGACCGGGCGTTCAGCGAGCTCGGCTTCGACTCGCTGACGGCGGTGGAGTTCCGCAACCAGCTCAACGAGGCCACCGGGCTGCGGCTCTCGGCCACGCTGATCTTCGACTACCCGAACCCGACGGTGCTGGCCGAGCACCTGGACGCCGCACTGGCCCCGGCCGAGGGGGCGGCCGAGGAGGCGCGGGAGGCCGCCGTGCGCCAGGCGCTGGGCGCGATCCCGCTGGCCCGGCTGCGCGACGCCGGCCTGCTGGACAGCCTGCTCGAACTGGCCGGACTGGCGGCCGAGTCGAGCGCTGACCCGACCGGCCAGGACGGTGGCGGCAGCGGCGAGTCGATCGACGCGATGGACGTGGAGAGCCTGCTGAACCTGGCCCTCGACGACCTCGGCGCGCAGGACGGGGAGAACTGGTGACGAGGAGCACTCCGGTGACGAACAGTGAGAGCACGGCCCGGCAGCAGCACCCGGACGCCAGGATGGTCGACGCCCTGCGGGCCTCGCTGAAGGAGACCGAACGGCTGCGCGAGCAGAACCGCAAGCTGACGGCGACGCTGCGCGAGCCGATCGCGATCGTCGGCATGGCCTGCCGCTACCCGGGCGGGGTGGGCTCGCCGCAGCAGCTGTGGGAGCTGGTGGCGCGGGGCGGGGACGGCATCACGCCGTTCCCCACCGACCGGGGCTGGGACGCGGACCTCTACGATCCGCGCCCCGGCCTGGAGGGCAGGTCCTACACCGCAGAGGGTGGTTTCCTGCACGGGGCGGGGGAGTTCGATGCGGGGTTCTTCGGGATCTCGCCGCGTGAGGCGTTGTTGATGGATCCGCAGCAGCGGTTGCTGTTGGAGGGTTCGTGGGAGGCGTTGGAGGGTGCGGGGATCGATCCGGTCTCGTTGCGGGGTTCGCGGACGGGTGTGTTCGCGGGGGTGATGTACCACGACTACTTCGGTGCGTTCGGCAGTGGCAGCATCGTGTCGGGTCGGGTGGCGTACACGTTGGGTCTGGAGGGGCCGACGTTGTCGATCGACACGGCGTGTTCGTCCTCGCTGGTGGCGCTGCACCTGGCGGCGCAGTCGCTGCGCGGCGGCGAGTCCACCCTCGCGCTGGCCGGCGGGGTGACGGTGATGGCCTCGCCCGGCACCTTCGTCGAGTTCAGCCGCCAGCGCGGGCTCTCCCCGGACGGCCGCTGCAAGGCGTTCGCGGAGGCTGCGGACGGCACCGGCTTCGCCGAGGGCGTCGGGGTGCTGGTCCTGGAGCGGCTGAGCGACGCCCGGCGCAACGGGCACCGGGTGCTGGCCGTCGTCCGAGGTTCCGCCGTCAACCAGGACGGCGCCTCCAACGGGCTGACGGCGCCCAACGGGCCGGCCCAGCAACGGGTGATCCGCCAGGCGCTGGCCAACGCCCGACTGTCGGCGGCCGACGTGGACGTGGTGGAGGCGCACGGCACCGGCACCACGCTGGGCGACCCGATCGAGGCGCAGGCGCTGCTGGCGACGTACGGTCAGGACCGCCCGGCCGGGCGGCCGTTGTGGCTCGGGTCGGTCAAGTCGAACATCGGGCACACCCAGGCGGCGGCCGGGGTGGCCGGAGTGATCAAGATGGTGCAGGCGATGCGGCACGGTACGTTGCCGAAGACCCTGCACGTGGACGAGCCCTCCGGCAAGGTCGACTGGTCGACGGGCGAGGTACGGCTGCTGACGGACAGTCAACCCTGGCCCGAGGCCGACCGGCCGCGCCGGGCCGGGATCTCCTCGTTCGGGATCAGCGGCACCAACGCGCACGTGATCGTCGAACAGGCCCTGGTCGAGCCCGAGTTGCCATCGCCCGACCCGGCGCCCCCGATGACCCTGTGGCCGCTCTCCGCCCGCTCCCCGCAGGCGCTGGCGGCCCAGGGCGAGCGGCTGCGCGCCTTCGCCGCCGACCGCCCCGAGCTTGCGGCGGGCGCGGTGGCCAGGTCGCTCGGCACCGAACGCGCCGTCTTCGAGCACCGGGCCGTCGTGCTCGGCCCGGACCGCGAGCGGCTGCTCGACGGGCTGGCGGCGCTGGCCGCGTCGGACGGCTCGCCGTCGGTCGTGCGCGGCCGGGCCCGACCGGGCGTCAGGACCGCGTTCCTGTTCACCGGCCAGGGCGCCCAGCGGCTCGGCATGGGCGCGGAACTGCGGTCCCACTACCCGGTGTTCGCCGAGGCCTTCGACGAGCTGGACGGCCAGCTCGGGGTCGGCACCGGCGAGGTGCTCTTCGGCGCCGACCGCGACCGGGTCGACCAAACCCTGTACGCGCAGACCGGTCTCTTCGCCTTCGAGGTGGCGCTGTTCCGGCTGCTGGAGTCCTGGGGCCTGCGACCGGACTTCGTGGCGGGGCACTCGATCGGCGAGGTGGCGGCGGCGCACGTGGCGGGGGTGCTGTCGCCGGTGGACGCGTGCCGGCTGGTGGCGGCGCGGGGCCGGTTGATGCAGGCGCTTCCAGCCGGTGGCGCGATGGTGGCGATCAAGGCCACCGAGGCCGAGGTCGAGCCGTTGCTGACCGAGGGGGTCGGCATCGCGGCGGTCAACGGTCCTGACGCGGTGGTGATGTCCGGCGTCGAGGCGGAAGTGCTGCGGATCGCCGAGTTGTTCGCCAAGACCAAGCGGCTGACGGTCAGTCACGCCTTCCACTCGCCGCTGATGGAGCCGATGCTCGCCCGGTTCCGCGAGGAACTGGCTGATCTGACGTTCCATCAGCCCACCGTTCCCGTGGTCTCCAACGTCACGGGCGCCCTGGCGGCAGGGGAGTTGGCGGATCCTGAATACTGGGTGCGGCACGTGCGCGAGGCCGTGCGCTTCCACGACGGCATCCGGGCGCTGGAGGCGGCGGGCGTCACCCGCTTCGTCGAGCTCGGCCCCGACGCCGTGCTCACCGGGCTGGCCCGGGGGAGCGTGCGGGCGCCGGACGCGGCGTTCGTCCCGCTCGGCCGCCGGCTCGGCTCGGAGAGCGCCGCCCTGCTGACGGGCGTGGCCCGGCTGCACGTGGACGGCCTGTCGCCCGACTGGTCGGCGGTCTTCCCCGGCACCGACCGGGCCGAGCTGCCGACCTACGCCTTCCAGCACCAGCGGTACTGGCTGGCGGCGGACGTCCCGCTGACCATCGGCGCGCTCGACGCCCCCGACCGGCCGGCCCAGCCGGCCGAACCGGCGCCGCTGCGCGCCCGCCTCAGCGACCTGGGCGAGGACGAACAGCTCGCGCTGCTGGTCGACTTGGTCCGCGCGCAGACCGCCGCCGTCCTCGGCCACGCCGGGGCGGACGCGATCGAGCCGGAGGTCGGCTTCCTGGAGTCCGGCATGGACTCGGTCTCCGGCGCGGAGCTGCGCACCGCGCTCGCCGCGGCCACCGGGCTGGCGCTGTCCGCCGCCGTCGTCTTCGACCACCGCACCCCGGCCGAGCTCGCCGCCCACCTGCGCGCCGAGCTGGCCCACGCCGGGCCCGTGACCGGAGCAGCCGAGCCGGCGGACGCCCCCGAGGACCTGGAGTCGATCAGCGGCCTGCTGCGCCGGGCCGCCGGCGAGGGCCGGATGATGAAGGGGATGGCGCTGCTCGACGCGGTCGCCGAGATCCTGCCCGCCTTCTCCTCGGCGGCCGAACTGGAACGCCTGGCCGAACCGGTCCGCCTGGCCCGGGGGGAGCAGCGCCCCAAGCTGATCTGCTTCCCCTCCCCGATGGCACTCGGCGGCGCCCACCAGTACGCCCGGTTCGCCGCGCACTTCCGGGGCCGGCGCGAGGTGGTGGTGCCGCCGGTGCCGGGGTTCGGCCCCGGCGAGGCGCTGCCGCGCTCGCTGGGCGCCGCCGTCGAGGTCTTCGTCGAGGGCGCGCTGGCCGCGGCGGCGGGGGAGCCCTTCGTGCTGCTCGGCTACTCCTCCGGCGGCCAGTTCGCGCACGCCACCGCCGAGGTGCTGGAGCAGGCCGGCACCCCGGCGGCCGGCGTCGTGCTGCTGGACACCTACCTGCCCGACGGCGAGGGCCAGGACGAGCTCTGGCCGCAGATGTTCCGGGGCATGCTGGACCGGGAGTCCGCCTTCGGCGGGTTCGGCGCCGCCCGGCTCGCCGCGATGAGCCGCTACAGCGACCTGATCGTGGACTGCCTGCCGGGCCCGCTGTCGGCAGCGGTGCTCTTCGTCCGTCCGTCGCACTCCTTCACCGATGCACCCGGCACCGAGGACTGGCGCGCCCGCTGGCGCGGCGAGCACCTGCTGCGGGAGGTGCCCGGCACCCACTTCACCATCCTGGAGGAGTCGGCGCCGACGACGGCCGCGGCGGTGGACGACTGGCTCGGAGGTAGAGAAATCTCTACCTCGGATACGCCAAGGAATGCCAATGTGCCTTCCCGGCGCCGCTCCTAACGTTGATACCAGTTCGCGCGAGGTGCGTGACCAACCGGTGGGAGTTCCAGTGCAGACTCGGGAGAACGGTCAGCGGACGGTGGCCGTCCGGCTGGACGCGGTCGAGAAGATCTACGGCAAAGGCGACAACGAGGTGGCCGCGCTCAAGAGACTGAGCATGACCTTCGACGCCGGCAGCTTCACCGCTGTGATGGGCCCCTCGGGATCGGGCAAGAGCACCTTCCTGCACTGTGCCGCCGGCCTGGTCCAGCCCACCTCGGGCCGGGTGCTGGTCGGGGACACCAACCTCGCGGACCTGGACGAGGTGCGGCTGACCAAGCTGCGCCGCGACCGCATCGGCTTCATCTTCCAGTCGTTCAACCTGCTGCCGGCCCTGACGGTGATGCAGAACATCGTGCTGCCGCTCCAGTTGGCGGGCAAGCGGCCGAACCGGAACCAGATCCTGATGGTGGTCAACCGGGTCGGCCTGGCCGACCGGCTGGACCACCTGCCCGGCCAGCTCTCCGGCGGCCAGCAGCAGCGCGTGGCGATCGCCCGCGCCCTGGTGACCCGGCCCGCCGTGGTCTTCGCCGACGAGCCGACCGGCGCCCTGGACACCCGCACCGCCGCCGCCGTGCTCGGCCTGCTGCGCGAGTCGGTGACCGCCGCCGGCCAGACCCTGGTCATGGTCACCCACGACCCGGTGGCCGCCTCCTACGCCGACCGCGTGGTCTTCCTGGCGGACGGCCGGTTCGTCGGCGAGATGCACCAGCCGACCGCCGACGCCGTCGCGGCGCGGATGACCCGGCTCGGCGCCTGGGACGACGAGAGCTCCGACCCCTCCTCCTCCCTGTCGGGGGGTGGCCGCTGATGTGGATGCTGGCCCTGCGCACCCTGAAGTTCCGCAAGACCGGGTTCATCGCCACCTTCGTGGCGATGTTCCTGGGCGCCGCGATCGTGATGGCCTGCGGCGGCCTGATGGAGACCGGCGTCCGGATGGCCGCCCCGCCGCAACGCCTGGCCGGGGTGCCGATCGTGGTGACCGGTCAGCAGACCTACGACTCCACCGCGCTGACCGAGCGCAACCGGATCGACCCGGGCGTGCTGGACGCGGTCGCGGCGGTCCCCGGCGTCGGCAAGGCGATCCCCGACCTGTCCTTCCCCGCCACCGTGGTGGCGGGCGGCAAGGCGGTCGACGCCGGCTCGGCCGGCCACGACTGGACCAGCGCCGCCCTGACCCCCTACACGCTGACCCAGGGTGAGGCCCCGGGCAGCGGCCAGGTGGTCCTCGACGCGAAGCTGGCGACCGACTCGGGCGCCGCGGTCGGCTCCACCGTGCGGCTGAGCGTGCACGGCGCGGCCCAGACCTTCCGGGTCTCCGGCATCGCCCGCCAGGACACCGGCGGCTCGATCCCGCCGAGCCTGTTCTTCGCCGACGCCCAGGCCCAGCAACTGGCCCAGTCGAACGGGCAGTTCGACTCCATCGGGGTGCTGCCCGCGCCGGGCGCCGACGTCGCGGCGGTGCAGCGGGCGGTGAGCTCGGCCGTCGCCGGCAAGGCGATGGTGCTCACCGGCGAGCGGCGCGGCCTGGCCGACCTGCCGGGCACGCTCTCCAGCCAGCAGACCGTGACCATCCTGGCGGCGGTCTTCGGCAGCTGGGCGGTGCTGATCGTGATGTTCGGCGTCGCCTCCACCCTCGGGCTCTCGCTCCAGCAGCGGGCGCACGAGATGGCCCTGCTGCGGGCGATCGGCACCACCTCCCGGCAGGTGCGCCGGATGATCCTCGGGGAGACGGCCGTGCTGTCGGTGCTCGCCACCGCCCTGGCGATCGCCCCCGGCTTCGTCATCGGCAAGCTGCTGTTCGCGCAGCTGACCGGCAACGGCGTGGTCTCCGACCGGATCACCTTCCACGAGGGCTGGATCCCGATCACGGCCGGCGCCTTCGCGGCGATCGCGGCCGCCCTCGGCGCGGCCCTCTTCGCCGGCCGGAGCGCCGCCCGGACCAAGCCGGTCGCGGCGCTGGCCGAGAGCACCCTGCAGACCAGGTGGCTCACCACCACCCGCCTGCTGCTGGCGCTGTTCTTCCTGGTCAACGGCGTGACCCTGTCGGTCGTCACGGTCACCGTGATGACCGACGGGCCGACCCTGGCGAGCACCGCCGGCCCTGCCTCGGTGTTGTTCGCGATCGGCCTGGCGCTGCTCGCCCCGGGGATCACCAAGGCGATCGTGACGGTGGTCGGCTGGCCGGTGCGCGCCCTCTCCGGGCTCTCCGGCTACCTGGCGCTGCGCAACGCGAGCACCAACAATGTGCGGATGGCGGGCGCGGTGGCCCCGATCGTGCTGCTGATCGGCGTCGCCACCGGCACCCTCTACATGCAGTCCACCGAGGACAGCGTCTCCGCCAAGAGCTACGCGAACAACGTGCTGGCCGACTACGTGCTCACCTCCTCGACCGGGGGCTTCGCGCCCGGCGTGGTGGGCTCGGTCCGGGCCGTCCCGGGCGTGGCCGGCGCCTCCGAACTGGTCAGCTCCATCGGCTTCGTGGACGCCGCCGGCAGCGGCAACACGATGGACCTGCGCGGCGTCTCGGCCGACGGCGTCCAGCAGACCCTCGCCCTCGACTCGCTGCACGGGTCGATCGCCGACCTGCACGGCGACACGGTGGCACTGTCGGACAAGCAGGCGAAGGACTTCGGCGTCCACCTCGGCGACACCCTGAAGATCCACTTCGGTGACGGCGCCGCCGCCGCCCCGAAGGTCGTGGCCACCTACGCCGACAACCCGCAGGAGGAGTACCTGCTGCTGCCCTCCGACGTGCTGGCCCCGCACACCACCAGCGGCCTGCCGACCAGGATCCTGGTCCGGGCGCAGGCCGGCACCGATCCGGCCGGGCTCCAGTCCCGCCTCGACGGCCTGGCGGCCGGGGTGCCCGGCACCGCGATCGCCGACCGCTCCACGCTCACCAGCTCCAACAACCAGATCCAGCAGATCCTGGTCTCCTCGAACTACACGATCGTGGCGATGATCGTCGGCTACGCGGCGATCACCGTGATCAACACCCTGGTGGCGGTGACCCGCAAGCGCCAGGGCGAGTTCGGCCTCCAGCGCCTGACCGGCGCCACCAAGGCCCAGGTGCTGGGCATGCTGAGCGTCGAGGGCGCCCTGGTCGCGGTGATCGCGACCGTGCTGGGCACCATCGCCTCGGCGACCACGATCGTGCCGTACAGCCTGGTGAAGGCCGACTCGGTGCTGCCGCAGGGCTCGATCGGCATCTACCTCGCGATCGTCGGCGGCGCGCTCGCCCTGATCTTCGGCGCGACCCTGCTCCCCTCCTGGCGGGGCATGCGGACGCCGCCGATCGAGACGGCCAGGTCCCCTGCCTGACCGGCACGCCGGGCCGCTCCGCCGTCACCCCTGGACGGTGGAGCGGCCCCGCAGCGGTTTTCGGCCAACTGCCGGTCCATCAGTTCCTGACACTCCGTGGAGCTTTAGTAACGTGGCACAGGTGTACTCCACCCGCCGACCCGCCGCCGACGCGGCAGTGGCCCAGTCCCCAGCCCCGTGCGCCGGCCCGTGCGAGTCCCGGTGAACATCCGGGGCGCCCTGCACGAGTTCCCCGCCCACCTGCGGCGCTCCGGCGCCGACCTGGTGGTCGGGGTGCTGATCGCGCTGGGCGCCATGCTCTCCGTCTGCCTCTTCCTGGTCACCGCCTACTTCGTGATCCTCTTCGTGATCGGCATCGGCGCTTTGATGCTGCCGATCGTCACCAGGTGGGTCCGCTGGCTGTGCAACGCCAACCGGCGCGCGGCCGCCCGCGCCGGCGTCCAGGTGCCCGTGCCCTACCGGCCGGAACCCACGGAGGTCGAGAAGGACATCGTCGGCTGGATCCGCCGCTGCAAGTGGATCCTCACCGACCCGGCCACCTGGCGCGACCTGCTCTGGCTGCTGCTCAACTCGGTCGTCGGCATGATCGGCTTCCTGCCCGCCGCGGTGCTCTACTACGTGCTGGAGGGGCTCGCGCTGGCCGGCGGCCTGTGGCGGCCGATCCTGCGGGCGCGCGGCACCGGGCGCGAGTACTTCTTCGTCCCGATCCAGAGCCAACCCACCGCCGCCCTGGGCGCGCTGGCGGCCGCGGCGCTCTTCCTGGTCTGGGTCCGCTACAGCCCGGTCTTCCTCACCGCGCACGCCCACTTCACCCGCCTGCTGCTCGGCCCCACCGAGCGGTCCCAGCTCACCGTCCGGGTCCAGCACCTGGCCGAGACCCGCACCGGCGCGCTGGACGCCGCCGCCGCCGAACTGCGCCGGATCGAACGCGACCTGCACGACGGCGCCCAGGCCAGGCTGGTCAGCCTCGGCATGACCCTCGGGGCGCTCGAACGCCAGCTCGGCAACAACCCGGACGAGGCCCGCCGACTGCTGCTCGACGCCCGCAGCTCCTCCGTCTCGGCGCTGCGCGAGCTGCGCGACCTGGTGCGCGGCATCCACCCCCCGGTGCTGGCCGAACGCGGCCTGGCCGACGCGCTGCGCGCCCTCGGCCTGGCCAGCCCGCTCCAGGTCGAGGTGGTGGTCAACATCCCCGGCGAGGTGGCGCCGCCGCTGGAGTCCGCCCTCTACTTCGCGGTCTCCGAGCTGCTGACCAACGCCCTCAAGTACGCCGACGCCGAGCACGTCGAGGTCAGCGCCTGGCACGACGGCGCCGTGCTGCACGCCTGGGTCCTGGACGACGGCCGCGGCGGCGCCGACCCCACCAAGGGCACCGGGCTGCACGGCATCCGCCGGCGGCTGGCCACCTTCGACGGAACCCTCGACGTCACCAGCCCGCTGGGCGGTCCGACCGCGATCAAGATGGAGATACCGTGCGTGTTGTCCTCGCCGAAGACCTCTTCCTCCTGAGGCAGGGGCTGATCCAACTCCTGGACGCCTACGGCTTCGAGACCGTGGCGGCCGTCGACAACGGCCCCGACCTGCTCGCTGCCGCCGCCGCCCACCGCCCCGACATCCTGATCGTCGACGTCCGGCTGCCGCCGACCTTCACCACCGAAGGCCTCAAGGCCGCCCTGCAGGCCCGGCGGGAGATCCCCCGACTGCCGATCCTGGTGCTCTCCCAGCACGTCGAGCAGATGTACGCCAGGGAGCTGCTCGCCGACGGCACCGGCGGCATCGGCTACCTGCTCAAGGACAGCGTCTTCGACAACGACCAGTTCATCGACGCGATCCGCCGGGTCGCCGCCGGCGGCACCGCCATGGACCCCGCCGTGGTCTCGCAACTGATGGTGAGCCACGCCCGCGACGAGCCGCTCGGCGCGCTCACCGCCCGGGAGCGCGGCGTGCTGGAGCTGATGGCCGAGGGCTGCTCCAACACGGCCATCGCGCAACGCCTGTTCATCACCGAGGGCGCGGCGGCCAAACACATCTCGAACATCTTCGTCAAGCTGATGCTGCCCCCGGACAGCGACAGCAACCGGCGCGTGCTGGCCGTCCTCGCCTACCTCAACGCCTGAGCGGCTCAACGCCTGAGCGGCTCAACGCCTGAGGGGCTCAACGCCGGAGCGGCGGTAGGGGTGACCAGGGGGGTGTCCGGGCCGGGGAGGAGGTCATAGCCTCCGGGGGAGTCGAGCGAGGCGACGCCCCCGAAGGAATGTGATCCGTTGTGAGTACTCAACCCCACACCCGTGCCGTCTCGCCCATGGAATGGGTGTTCCTGGCCATCGGAGCGGGCCACTGCGTGGCCCACGTGGTCGAGGGCGACGGCAGCCTGACGGTCGATCAGCTGACCCGCGCGGTGGCGGCCGCCGCGCAGGCCTCCCCCGGGATGCGGCTGGTGCGGCGCGGCAGGCAATGGGTGGACTCCGGCACGGCACCGGCCGTCGAGGTGCTCGACACCACCGGCGGGCTGCTCGGCGCGCCCGCCCTGCAACGCCCGTTGGACCCGCGCCGCCAGGCCTGCGAGGTGCTGCTGGCGCCCGGACCGCGCTCCACCGTGGTGTTCCGCGCCTTCCACGGCATCACCGACGGGCGCGGCCTGCTGCTCTGGGCCGCGGACGTGTTCCGGGTGCTGCGCGGCGAGGAGCCGCTGGGCGCCGACTCCCGGCTCAACGACGACGAGCTGGTCCGCGGCCTCGACCGGCCGGGCGGTCTGCCGCCGGCCCAGCCCAACCCGGGGCTGGAGTGGCCGCCGCTGCTCGGCCGCCGCTCCCCGGGCTCCTCCGGCGTGCTCTGGCGCCGCCGCACCGTCGACGGCCGCCACCCGGCGGCGACGGCCAAGGTGGCCGCCGCGCTGGCCCGGACCCACGGTGAGGGGCGCGGGCGGTTCTTCGTCCCCGTCGACCTGCGCCGGCACCGCCCCGAGCTGCGCTCCACGGCCTCGCTGGCCCGCGCCGTCCAGCTGGCCGTCGAGCCCGGCGACGGCTGGCAGCAGGCGCAGCGCCGACTGCTCAGCCTGCTCGCCGCCGACGCCGAACTCGCCCCGCAGTTCCCCGACTCGATCCTGCGCACGCCGCTGCCGGTGCTGCGCCTGGTCAATGCCGGGATCGACCTCCTCGCGGCCAGGAAGGACCGCTACAACAGCCTCGCCTACCTCTCCCACCAGGGCGCCGTCGACCTGGCCGACTTCGAGGCCGGCGAGTTCCGGGCGACTGCGGTCTACCCGCTGGGCACCACCGGCCCCGGCAGCCCGCTGGAGGTCAACCTGCTGGAGCGCCCGGGCCGCACCGAGGTCACCGTGGCCTGGCACGACGGCCCCGGGAAGGCGGAGCGGGCCGACGCCGTGCTGGACACCATCGAGGAGGCGCTCTCCCCGCGCGAGCACCGGCAGTGGGCCGGGAACCGCACCGCGCGCCCGCTGCCCGACACCCGCTCGGTGGTCGAGCTCTTCCGCGAGCAGGTCGAGCGCACGCCCGAGCGGATCGCGCTCAGCGGTCCCGAAGGGGACGTCAGCTACGCGCAGTTGAGCCGCCGCGCCGACGCCGTCGCCGCAGCCCTGCGCGAGCGGGGCGTCGGCCCCGGCGACGTGGTCGGGCTGCTCGCCGGCCGCACGGTCGCCTCGATCGCCGCGGTGTGGGGCGTGCTGCGGGCCGGCGCCTGCTACCTCCCGCTGGACACCCGGCACCCGGACGCCCGGATCACCGACCTGCTGACCGACGCCGACTGCACCTACTGCCTGGTCGAGCAGCCCTACGACACCCGCGAGTGCGTCCGCTCGGGCTGCAAGCCGCTGCTGCTGGACGAGCTCGCGGACGCGGCCGCGCCCGAGGACTGGCAGGACGTCGTGCCCGCCCCCGAGGACCTGGCCTACGTCATCTACACCTCCGGCTCCACCGGGCGGCCGAAGGGCGTGCAGATCGAGCACCGCAACCTGGCCAACTACGTGCACTGGGGCACCCGCGCCTTCGACGTGGACGCGGACACCCGCCTGCCGCTGCTGACCTCGCCCTCCTTCGACGTCACGGGCACCTCCGTCTACCTGCCGCTGCTCGCCGGCGGCCGGGTGATCCTGATGCCGGACGACCCCACCCACCTCTCGCTGCGCCGGCTCCTGGCGGACTCCGGCGCCAACGCGCTCAACCTGACCCCCTCCCACCTCGACCTGATCGGCCAGCTCGACCTGTCACCCACCGGCTACCGCACGGTGATCGTGATCGGCGAGCAGCTGCGGGTGGAGGTCGCCGCCCGGGCCCAGCGGATGTTCGGCCCCGACTGCCGGATCATCAACGAGTACGGCCCGACCGAGGCCACCATCGGCTGCACCGCCCACACCTTCGACCCCGCCCGCGACGGCGAACTCGCCGTGGTGCCGATCGGCCTGCCCGCGGACAACACCACCGTCCACCTGCTCGACGCGGACGGCCGGTTCGTCGCGCCCGGCGAGACCGGCGAGATGTACCTGGGCGGCGCCCAGCTCGCCCGCGGCTACCTCGGCCGACCCGACCTCGACCGCGAACGCTTCGTCCACCTCGCCGACGGCACGCGCGTCTACCGCACCGGCGACCTGGCCCGGCTGCTGCCCTCGGGCGAGATCGAGTGCGTCGGACGGATCGACGACCAGGTCAAGGTCCGCGGCCACCGGGTCGAACCGGCCGAGGTCGCCCAGGCCCTGGAGGAGCACCCGGCCGTCGACCGGGCCGTGGTGGTCGCCCGCCCCCGGGCCGGGCAGCCGGGCAAGGCCCTGTACGGCTACGCGCTGACCAACTCGGCCGTCAGACCCGAGGAGTTGACCGCCCACCTGGCGGCGGTGCTGCCCCCGTACATGGTCCCCGCCGCCATCACGACGCTCACCGAACTGCCGTACACGGTGAGTGGCAAGATCGACACCAAGGCCCTGCCCGACCCCCACGCCGCAGCCACTGATGCGCCGGCCCCCATGGACCCGACCGAGCAGGCCGTCGCCGACATCTGGGCCCGCACCCTGGGCACCGACGGCTCCCGCCTCGACCCCCAGTCCGACTTCCACCACCTCGGCGGGGACTCCGTCTCCCTGCTCGGCATGCTCGCCGCGGTCTGCCGCGAACTCCTGACGTCCAGTCAGGAGGCGGTCTTCATGGACAAGTTGCCGACGATCCTGGTCGCTCCCACCGTCGCACACGTGGCCGCCCTGGCCCGGGCGGCCCGCAGTTAGAGCCCGCACCCGAACTGGTGGTGCGTCAGCTTCGTCCGGCTGACGCACCACCAGTTCCGTTTTCCCCGGACCGGCGCGTGCCACGCCGGTGCCACGCGGCTGCCACGGCCGTGGCGGATGGTTCCCGTGTCCGGCCGAGGCGCCGGGCGAACCGACAGAACGAGAGAGGGCGGGGACATGGAGAACAAGAAGAACGAGAAGGCCGCGAAGACCGTGGTGGCGAAGGTCGCCGAGGTCAAGATCGAGGTCCGCAAGCTGGACAAGGTCGAGGCGACGGGCCAGCCGAGCTACCTGCTGGCGCTCCAGTAAGACTGCCGGCCGGAGCTTCCGGCTCCTCCCGGACGGCGCTCGGGGGCGCCGTCCGGGAGGGCGCGTCCCGACCACCGGCGTGGAGAGGAAACCGACACCCATGCACCTGCCCATGCTCAAGCCCGGGCACCTGCCCACCCGGCGGCCGGACGGGACGATCCTGATCGGCCCGTGGCTCTACGGGCTGGCCTCCGCGCTGACCGACTCCTCCGGCCTGGTCTGGCCGCTCTGCCGACTGCTCGACGGCCGCCACCCGGTCGCCGAGATCGCCGCCCGGATGGCGGCCGAGCACGGGGCGACCCAGGACCAGGTCCAGCAGATCCTCGACCTGTTGGAGGCGCACGGCTGGTTGCTCGACGCGGCGACGACACCGCCGCCCGAGCTGGACCCGGCGGACGTGGCCCGGCACACCCGCACCCTGGACTTCCTCATCGGGATCGACGAGACGCCCCGGGCGAACCACTACGAACTGCTCGCCGGCCTGCGCCGCGCCTCGGTCACGGTGCTCGGCCTCGGCGGGGTCGGCTCGGCCGCCGCGGTCAGCCTGGCGGCGACCGGGGTCGGCCGGTTGCACCTGCTCGACTTCGACACCGTGGAGCTCACCAACCTGAACCGCCAGCTGCTCTTCGCCGAGGCGGACCTCGGCCGGCCGAAGACCGAGGTCGTGGCGGAGCGGCTGCGCGCGCTGGACTCCCGACTGGTCGTCAGTACCGAGCGGACTCGGATCACCGCTGCGGCCGACGTGGCGCACGCCCTTCGCGGCGCCGACCTGGTGCTGTCCTGCGCGGACAGCCCGGCCGAGGTGCGCGACTGGATCAACGACGCCTGTTTCGCGGCGGGCAAGCCCTGGCTGACCGCCGGATACGCCGGAGCGCTGGTCACCATGGCCACCATGATTCCCGGCCGGACCTGCTGCTACCGCTGCCTCAGCGGCCCGCAGCGGGAGCAGAAGCGCGAACGCGGCGAACGGATCCCGGAGCTGGCCGGGGCGGCCCACCACCCGGTGATCGCGGCCTCCGCCCAGATCACCGCGAACCAACTGGCCCTGGAGGGCATCCGCCTGCTGCTCGGCATGCCGGTGCAGGCGGCCGGCCGGGAGATCCACGCCAACCTGCTCGACCTCGGCTACCACCACGTCTTCGAGGGGAAACCGCTGGCCGACTGCCCCGCCGGCTGTGGCGCCCTGCTGGACGTCCCGGTCCGATGACCACGGCGACGACCAGTGGCCGGCAGCCGGGCCCCGACGCCCGGGTGCGGCTGCGCCGCCTGCACTACCGCCACGGGAGCGACGTCTGGACCGTCGGCTGCCCGGAGACCGGCCAGGCGGTGGACCTGCCGGGGATCGCGGTGACCGTCCTGCGGGCGCTGACCGACGGTGCGACCCTGGCCGAGGCCGCCGCCCGGGCCGAGCAGGAGCACGGCGTCCGCCCGGACGTGCCGGACTTCGTCGCCACGCTGGTCACCCTGGATTTCGTCGTCCAGGTCGCCACCGCGGGTGACCTGGACCCGGACGAGCACCAGGAAGCGGACGCCGGATCGAGCCTGCCGTGGCTGCGGCCCTCCTGGGCCCGGCTGCTCTTCCACCCGGTGGCGTTGACCGGTGCGGCGGCGTTCGTCCTGGCGGCGTTCGTCCGGCTGGCCCTGTTGCACCGGTTCCGGCTCGGCTACCAGGGTTACTTCAGCGTCCACTCGGCCGGATTGAGCACCGCCTGGAACACCGCGGTGCTGGTGGCCGGCGTCGTGCTGCACGAGTTCTGCCACCTGGCGGCCGCCCGGGCGGCGCAGGTGCCCGCGCGGCTGAGTCTCGGCACCCGCCTGGTGATGGTCACCCCGCAGACCTCGGCGCCCTTGCTCTGGCTCGCCGACCGCCGCACCCGGCTGCGGTTCCACCTGGCCGGCGCGGGCTGCGACCTGGTGCTGGCGGCCGGCAGCGCCACGGTGCTGGCCCAGACCCGGCCGGGCACCCTGCCGGCGGAGCTGGCGGGCTCGGCGCTGCTGATGCAACTGTCCGCCATAGCAGGGCAGTTCCTTTTCTGTGTGCGCACCGATGGCTATCTGGTGGTGCAGGAGCTGCTGCGCTGCCGCAACCTCTACGGCGACGCCCTGGAGCATGCCCGCCACCTGGCCGCGCGCAGCCGGCTGCTGTGCCGGCTGGACCGCCGGGTGGCCGGGTACGCGGGCCGCCCGGACCCGGTCCTGGCGCTGCCCGCGCACGAGCGGCGTCCGGTGCGGCTCTACACCGTGTTCCTGCTCGGCGGGGCCGTGGCGCTGATCGCCGCGGCGCTCGGTTACGCGCTGCCGATCGCGGTCACCCTGCTGGCCCGGGGCGCGGGGGAGGTCGCCTCGGGGCAGCCGGCCCAGGTGGTCGACGGTCTGGCGATGCTGGTCTTCGAGGGCGGCGCGGAACTGCTGCTGCTCGCCCTGCTGGTGCGCGGTTGGCGGCGGGGCCGCGCCGAGCGGCGGCGGGAGCGGGCGGCCGCGGCGCGGTTCAGCCGACCGGTGCCATGAGCTCGCGTTCCACTGCCGCGGCCTCTGTCAGTACGGCGGTCGCCCGCGGATGGCCGAGTTCCGTGAGCAACTCCCCGTGCAGCCTCAGCAGTTGTGCCAGTCCCTGGCGGTCGCCCTGCTCGCGGCGCAGCCGCGCGGACTCCTCCGCCGCCTCCGCCGCCTGCGCCGGCTTCCCGGCCGCCTGGAGACAGGTCGCCTTCACGTGCAGGTACGCCTCCCAGTTCGGGATCACGCCGTCGGCGAGGGCGGCGACGGCCTCGGCACCCTCGCACGCGGCGAGCGAGGCGTCCAGATCACCGGCCATCAGCCGCAGCCGGGCGAGGTTGGACCAGACCTCGAACTGGCCGCCGAGCGCGCCGCTCTCCTCGCGGTAGGCCAGCACCAGCTCGAACTGCGCGGCCGCCGCGTCCAGTCGGCCCAACTCGGCGAAGGCGATGCCCAGATTGGCCCGCGCGCTGTCCGCGTTCGCCGGCCGGCCCAGCGCGAGCTGCACCTCGACGCAGCGCTCCAGCACCTCGACGGCCTGCTCGAACGCGCCCGACTGCAGCAGCGCGATCGCCACGTCGGCGCGCTGCAGCGCCTCGGCCTCCAGGTCGCCGAGCCGGGCGGCCGCGTCCGCGCCGACGGTCAGCAGCTCGATCATGGTCGCGGTCTCGCGCTGGATCATCAGGAACACCGCGATCGCCCGGGCGAGTTGCCAGCAGAGCCGCTGCAACCGGGGCTCGGTGCTCGCCGCGCCCAGCCGGATCGCCGCCCGGACGTTGGGCAGTTCGGTCTGCATCCAGGCCACCGCCTCGGTCACCTCGGCGAACTGCGGCCCGGCGGGCAGCCCGTCGGGCACCTGGTCCAGGGCCACCATCCCGACCACGCGCGTGGGCCGCAGCACCTCGGTGACGCTGATCGCCGCCTGCGCGTACCAACTGAGCAGCCGGACCAGCGCGGCGGTGCGCTCCTCGGCGGGCAGGTCGGTCTCGGAGCGCTCGGCCGCGTAGTCGCGCAGCAGGTCGTGCGCGCCGTAGCGGGCCGGCGCCGAGGACTGCAACAGGCAGACGTCCACCAGGAACTCCAGATCGCCCTCCGGCTCGGCCGGGTCGCGCCCGGTGAGCGCAGCCACCGCCGGGAGACCGAGCTCGGCCCCGGCGGCGAGTCCGACCAGGCAGAACAGCTGCCGCAGCTCCGCCCGCCCCAGCCGCAGGTAGGCGACCTCGAAGGCCGCGCGCACGCTCTCGTCGCCGAAACTGAGCTGGTCGAGCCGGGAACGGGCGGAGCGGATGCTCCCGCACAGGTCGGCGACCGCCCAGCGCGGCCGGGTGGCCAGTCGGGCGCCGGCCAGCCGCAGGGCCAGCGGCAGGTCCGCGCAGAGCTCCATCAGCTCCTCGGTCGCCTCGTCCTCCGCAGCCAGCCGCGGCGCACCGACCAGCCGGGCGAGCAGCCGCCGCGAGGCGGCACGGTCCATCCCGTCGAGCGCCACGTGGGCGGCGCCCGGCAGTCCGGCCAGGTGCTTGCGGCTGGTCACGATCACCGAACAGGCCAAGGCCGGGAGGATCGAGCGGAGTTGGGCGGCGTCGCGGACGTCGTCCAGGATCAGCAGGATCCGCTGCTCCGCCAGCCGGGTGCGCAGCAGCTCCAGCCGGTCGGACGGATCGCCGGGCACCTCGGCGGCGGTGCAGCCCAGCCGGTGCAGCAGCGCCCCGAGGTGTGCGTCCGGGCCGACGGCGCGCTCCGGGTCCCCGGCCCCGGCGGAGCCGCGCAGGTTCAAGTACACCTGGCCGCCCGGGAACCGGCCCTGGGTCAGCCGGGCCACCTGCACCGCCAGCGAGGTCTTGCCGGTGCCGCCCATTCCGGAGACCACCACCAGCACCGGCTGCGCCGCGGCGCCCGTCGGCCCGCTGCCCCGCTCCGGGGCGAACAGGTCGAGCATCCGCTCCAGTTCGGCCTCGCGGCCGGTGAAGAAGGTGTTCCCGGAGGGCAGCGTCCTGGCCGGAGCGGTAGGCACGCGTGGAGTAGTTTTCGGCACCTGAACAGTGGTTGACAGGCCGCCAGGAGGACCGGTCGGCCCGCGCCGGGCGTCCTGCGCCGAGAGGAGCTCGCGGTGCAGCCGCTGCAGCGTGCTCCCCGGCTCGACGCCCAGCTCGTCGCGCAGCACGGCACGCAACTCTCGGAAGACGTCCAGCGCTTCGGCGCGTCGATCGAGCCGCGCCAGCGCCTGCATCAGCACCGCGTAGGCGTGCTCGCTCAGCGCCTCCTCGCGGATCAGTTCCCGCAGTTCGGCGACCGCGTCCGCGGGCCGGCCGCACTCCACCAGCGCCTCGCAGCGCAGTTCGCGGGCCTGTCGCCGGGCCTCGGCCAGCGCGGGCAACTCGCGCTCGCGCAGCGGCTCGCAGGGGACGTCCAGCAGCGGCTCGTCCCGCCAGAGCGCGAGCGCTGCCTCCAACTGGGCGTGCGCGCTCGGCCAGTCGCCCTGGCGCGCCGCCCGGCGACCGGCCCGGCAGCGGCCGAGGAAGTCGCCGAGGTCCAGCGTCACCGCCCCGTCCACCGTCAGGCGGTAGCCGGGCGCGACCGTCTCCAGCCGGCCGCCGAGCCCGCCCAGGCTGCGCCGCAGCCGCATCACGTAGCTGCGCAGCGTGGTCCGGACCCGCTCGCCGCCGCCCGGCCACAGCAGTTCCGTCAACTCCTCGGCGGGCACGATCTGGTTGGCCCGCAGCAGCAGCGCGGCCAGCAGCTCGCGCTGCCGCCCGGCGGCGACCTGCAGCACCTCCCCGCCGCCGTCGACCACCCGCAAGGGCCCGAGCAGGGCGAAGGCGCCCCCGCCGGCCGTGAAACGCGTCTCGTCCTTGCCCGTCCCCATGGCCCCCCTCACCACCGGGCGGCCCGTCGGGCCGCTCGCTCCCGTGGCCGAGTGTAGGAAGCCAGTCACCTTCCGGGTACCCGTTCATCGCTCCGTCCTCGTTCGACCGTTGCGACGCCACCCGTACCGGGAGTGGGACGGGAGGTGGGGTCGGCTGTCCCGGTGCGGAGTGACGGGGCGTGATCCGACGACCGGTCGGCCTGCCTTGCCGTCAGCCGGTCTGCTGGATCGACGCCGCCACCAGCACGCCGTTCTGCACGGTGTAGGTGCCCTGGTAGACCTTGACCGAGCCGTCCGTCTGGGTGGCGTAGAGCACCGCCTGCACCTGGTTGGAGCCGAAGGCGCTCACGGTGCCCAGACTGATGCTCGCGGTGGTGGCGAAGCCGGCGACGTACTGCTGGTAGCTCTCGCCGGCGATGTTGTCGCCGCCGAGGGCCCAGGCGGCGGCGTAGTCGTGGTTGGTGACGTCCTGGTAGTACTGGGTGACCACGGCTACGGCGTTGGTCAGTTGGGGGTTGCCGCCGGGTGTCGTGACGGTCACCGTGGGTGCCGGGGTGGGGGTCGCCGTGACGGTGGGCGTCCCCCCAGGTGTCACCGTCGGCGTCGGTGAAGGCGTTGGTGAAGGCGTGGCCGTGGCCGTCGCCGTCGCCGTCGCGGTCACCGTGACCGTCGGGGTGGTGTGGGCGGCGGAGCCGGAGCCGCTGCTGCCGCAGGCGGCCAGGGTGATGGCAGATCCGGCCGCGAGGACGGCGGCCAGGGTGGTGGAACGGGGGTGCATGGTGGCCGTGGCTTTCCGGCGGGGCGCGTGCGCGACGGCGCGCCGCCCGCCTTCCAGGAGGACAGCACCGACACCTTGTCCAGTTTGCCCGTTCCGGTTCGGCGGCAGCAAGGGCGCCGTGCGCACGTCATGCGCTGGTTGACGCGGCGTCGCCTGGCGGTCAGCTCGGGGCAGCAGGGTTCGCGGCATGCCGAACTGGGGGGCGAGCGCGCGCCGGTGCCGGCACCTGGGGCTGGTCGGCTCGCTGGTGCTCGCGCTCGGCGGGCTGGGCGCGGGAGCGGTGCCGCTGGGGCGCCCGCACGCGCCGACCCGACCGGGGATCTTCCTGGCCTGGTTCGGCATGGTGCTGCTGATCGCCGCCTGGCTGCTGCTCGGCCGGGCGGTGCGGGGGGCCGCACCGCCGAGCCCGCGCTGGCTGCTGCGCACCCTGTTCTGCTGGGCCGCGCCGCTGGTGCTCGGGCCGCCGCTGTTCAGCCGGGACGTCTACAGCTACCTCGCCCAGGGCGCGCTGGTCGGGGCCGGGATCAACGCCTACACCCACGGGCCGGCCGTGCTCGGCGGCCCGTTCGACGCCCAGGTGCCGGGGCTGTGGCAGCACACCCCGGCGCCCTACGGGCCGGTCTTCCTGCTGCTCGCGGACGCCGTCGCGCACCTGGCCGGGCACGCGCTGAGCGCCGGCGTGCTGCTGCTGCGGCTGGTCGCGCTGGCGGGGCTGGGGCTGCTCGCGGTGGTGCTGCCCCGGCTGGCCCGGGCCTGCGGGGTGCCGGCGCCGGCGGCGCTCTGGCTGGGGCTGCTCAACCCGCTGGTGCTGTTCCACCTGGTGGCCGGCGCGCACAACGACGCGCTGCTGCTCGCGCTGCTGGTCACCGGATTGCTGCTGCGCCGCCGGCCGTTCTGGGCGGCCGTGCTGGTCACCCTGGCCGCCCTGGTCAAGCTGCCGGCCGCGCTCGGCCTGGCCGCCGTGGCGCTGCTCTGGGGGGAGCGGCTGCGCGGCCGGACGGGTCTGGGGCGGGCCGCGACGGCCGCCGCGGCGCTGGCCGTCGCCGCCACGGCCGTCGCGACCACGGCCGCCGTCACCGCGCTCACCGGCGTCGGCTACGGCTGGGTGCACGCGCTGGCCGTGCCGGTGTCGGCGGGCAGTTGGTCGCTCACCAGCCTGCTCGGCAGGGCCTGCGGCTGGCTGCTGGCCGCCTTCTTCGCGCCGTACCGGGCGGGGCTCGGCGGGCTGGCGGTGGTGGCCTGGCGCTGGTTGGGGCTGGCGGCGGCGGTGGCCTCGGTGCTGCTGCTGGTGGGGCGGGTGCGGCGGCGGAAGATCGGCGCGGTCTACGCCGTCGGGCTGGCGCTGGTGGCTGTGGTGGCGCTCGGGCCGGCCATCCGGCCCTGGTACGCGCTCTGGGGCGGGGTGCTGATCGCGGCGGCCGCGCCGGCGGACGGGCGGGTGCGGCGCTGGGCTCCGCTGGTCTGCGGGCTGCTCGCGCTGATCGTGGCGCCGGACGGGTTCACTCCGGGGCCGCAGGCGGTGCTGCTCGCGGTGGGCGGCGGGGTGCTCGGCGCGCTGACCGTACTGGCGGGGATGTGGTTCCGACCGGTGCGGCGGCGACAGGCGCAGGCGGGCGCGGCGTGAGGCCGCACGGCACCCCGGCGCGGATCGTCGTGCTGCTCGCGGCGGTCGGGCTCAGTGCCGTGTTCCTGACGGTGATCCCGGGGCACGGCTGGTTCGACGTGCGGATCTACTGGGAGGCGGTCCGGCTCTGGCAGCACGGCGGCCGGATCTACGACTACCAGCGGACCGGCACGAACTACGGCTTCACCTACCCGCCGTTCGCCGCCGTCTGCATGGCGCCGCTGGCGGTGCTCGGCTGGCCCGCGGCGGTCGTGCTGAACCTGGCGCTCAGCCTGCTGGCCGGCGCGGCGCTGCTGCACTGGCTGGTCGTTCCGGTCCTGCGCCGGCGGGGGTGGAGCGGCTGGTACGGGGTCGGGCTGGCGGGCTGCCTGTTCGCGGTGCTCAACCCGGTGCGGGACACCTTCAGTCTCGGGCAGGTCAACCTGCTGCTGCTGGCCCTGGTCTTCGCCGACCTGCGGAGTCTGCGGCGCGGCAGCCGGTTCGCCGGGGTCGGGATCGGCCTGGCCACCGCGGTCAAGCTGACGCCCGGACTCTTCGTCGGCTACCTGCTGCTGACGGGGCGTCGGCGGGAGGCGCTGACCGCCGCGGGCACCGCGCTGGGGGCGACGCTGGTCGGGTTCCTCGCGATGCCGGGCCAGTCCCGGTACTTCTGGACGGCGGCGCTGTGGGACACCGGCCGGATCGGTTCGGTGCCGTACGTCTCCAACCAGTCGCTGCTGGGCTTGTCGGCCCGGCTGGTTCCGGAGGGCGCGGCCCGGCCGCTCTGGCTGCTGCTGGTGCTGCCGGTGCTGGCCCTGTGGGCGCGGCGCGCGCGGCGGGCGGCGGACGGCGGCGACGAGCGCGGCGGTTTCGCGCTCACGGGGCTGACCTGTTGCCTGGTCAGCCCGATCACCTGGGTGCACCACCTGGTCTGGATGCTGCCCGCGCTGCTGGTGCTGGTGGACGCGGGCTGGTCGGCGGCGGATCCGGTCCGGCGGCGCCGGCTGCTCTGGGCCGCCGCCGGGATCTGCGTGCTGCTGACCAGCGGACTGGTCTGGCTCTGGCGGTTCGGCGCGCACGGGGTGGGCGGGCTGCTCGGCGCCAACGCGTACGTGCTGGCCACCCTCGCGCTGCTGCCGGGCCTGCCGTTGTGCGGTGTGACGGAGGGTCAGACTCGCTCGGATCAGGAACTCCTGACGGCCTGAGCGAGCCCGAGGGGTGGCGGGGGTCGGCCCGTGTCCCGGCGGTCGCCGGTTGGGAAGACGATCGTCAGTCCGGAAGCTCTGGTGCCCACGCGGGGAAGTGCGAGTCCAGGTCTGGCGCGGGCCGACCCGCCGCCACCATGCTCCAGCAAGGAACTGGTTATTGCAACTCTTTCGCAATAGTGTGGCTCCGGCAAGATCACCGACCCGGAACACGCCGGAACACGCCTGGAAAGGGAGCCCATGGGCGCCTACACGCTGCCTGACCTGCCGTACGACTACTCCGCGCTGGAGCGCGCGATGTCGGCGGAGATCCTGGAACTGCACCACTCCAAGCACCACGCCGCCTACGTGAAGGGGGCCAACGACACCCTGGAGCAGCTGGCCGAGGCCCGCGACAAGGAGCAGTTCGGCGGTCTCGTCGGCCTGCAGAAGACCCTCGCCTTCCACCTCTCCGGCCACGTGCTGCACTCGCTCTTCTGGCAGAACCTCTCCCCGGAGGGCGGCGACCGGCCCGACGGCGCGCTGGCCGACGCCGTCACCGAGCACTTCGGCTCCTTCGACGCCTTCCGCAAGCAGCTCACCGCCGCCACCGTCGGCGTCCAGGGCTCCGGCTGGGGCATCCTCTCCTGGGAGCCGCTCGGCAAGCGCCTGATCGTCGAGCAGGTCTACGACCACCACGGCAACGTCGGCCAGGGCAGCACCCCGCTGCTCGCCTTCGACGCCTGGGAGCACGCCTACTACCTGCAGTACCGCAACGTCCGCCCCGACTACGTGACCCGCCTGTGGGACGTCGTCAACTGGCAGGACGTCAGCACCCGCTTCGCGGCGGCCACCGCGGGCTGACCCGCCGTCGGGCCGTGCTCGGGCCGCGGTCGGGCTGCGGTCCAGGAAGGCGGTCCACGGGGGCGGGCGGGTACGCTCGCCCCCATGACCGATCCACTCGTCGAGCTGCCCGAGCGGCTGCTGCCCCAGGTCACCTGCCGGGGCTGCGGCCGGCCGCTGCACGACCCCGAGTCGCGGATGCTGCGCTACGGGCCCGGCTGCCGCGAGTCGGTCGAGCCGGTGCGCCGGCGCGAGGTGGCCCAGGAGGCGCTGCCGGGGCTGTGAGCGTGGTCAGACCTCGCGCCGCCGCACCCGCCGCCAGCTGTGCCGGGCGGCCTCGGCGGGCCGCCGGCCCCAGGACGGGGTCGGCGGGGTCTGCGGCGCCTGCGGCTCCACCGGAGCGGGCGCGGGCTCGAAGGGCGTGAGGTCGACCGGTGCGGGCTGCGGGACCGGCGCCCCGGTGAAGTAGTCCGGATCCTTGGGCCGTTCGCGGCGCATCCGGGTGCCCGGGGTGACCGGTTGCAGGTGCGGGATGTGCTTGGAGCAGTGGATGTAGGCCTCGTCCACCGAGAGCCGGATCCAGAACTCGGCCTTGCGGCCGGGTGCGGTCTCCAGCGGCAGCTCCGGGTAGGCGGTGCGCAGCGCGGCGTCGGGGCGCAGCTGGGCGGTGCCGTTGATGTGCAGCCCGATCCGGTCGCCGGTGAAGTCTACGAAGAGCAGCCCGAGATGGGGGTTCTCGGCGATGTTGCCGGCGCTCGCCATCACGCCGTTGCCCCGGTACTCGGGGTAGGCCAGGGTGTGCGCGTCCAGCACCTGGACGAAGCCGGGCGGGCCGGCCCGGAAGCTGGCGTCGCAGGCGCCGTGGCCGTCCGCGGTGGCCAGGAAGACCATGGTCTGCCGGGCCACGAACTCCCGCATCTGCTGGGTGAGGTAGGGCCGGACCTGGCGCTGGTAGAACTGTGCGGCGCGCTCCTCGGTGCCCAACTCCCGTTGCAGCTCGTGCTCCCCGGCCGAGCCGTGGCACATCTCGGGGGTCAGGTCGGGGCCCGGGGCGGATCCCAGCGCGGAGTTGGTCATGAGTGGTCCACCTGGTCGAGGGAGACGAACGGGTCGTGGTGCAGCCGCTCCAGCGGGATGCCGCCGCGCTGCAGCACCCGGGCGGCGGCCACCACGAGCGAGGCGGGGCCGGCCAGGTAGGCGTCGTGCTCGGGCCACGGGCCGTGCTGGGCCATGGTGTTGAGCAGCTGGGCGCCGCTGCCGGTGGTGAGCTCGTCGGCCACCGTGGCGCGCACCGCCAGCCAGCCGTGCCGGCGGGCCAGTTGGTGCAGGTCGTCCAGGCTGTAGAGCTCCTCCAGGGTGCGGGCGCCCACGTAGAGGTCGATCGGGCGGCGGGTGCCGTCCAGCACCGCCTGCTCGATCAGCGCCCGGGCGGTGGCCAGGCCGGTGCCGCCGGCCACGCAGACCACCGGGCGCGGCGAGTGCGGGTCCAGCGCGAGGTCGCCGAGCGGTGGGCCGAGGGTGACGACGTCGCCGGTCTCGGCCTGCCGGACCAGGGCGTTGCTGACCCGGCCGCCGGTGACGGCGCGGACCAGGAAGGTGATGCTGTTGTCCCGGCGGGCCGCGTGCGCGGGGGAGTAGTAGCGCCAGGTGCGGGGCCACCAGGGGGTGGTCATGCTGACGAACTGGCCGCCTCGGTAGGGGTAGGCCTGGTCCGGCTGGACGGTGATCTCGGCCAGGTTGTGGGCGCGGCGGCGGTGGCCGGTGATCTGCGCCTGCCAGACGGCCGGGCGGTGCTTGGCGTCCTCGATCGCGGCCTGGTCCATGGCCTGGGCGGCCACGTTGTAGGCGGTGGTCCAGGCCTCGGCGGTCTCCAGGGTCCAAGCCGGGCCGGCGAAGTGCGCCAGGGTGGCCAGCAGGCACTCGCCCACCGCGCCGTAGTGCGCCGTCACCGTGCCGAACTTGCGGTGGTCGCGGCCGAGGTCGGAGCAGAACCGGGCGAGGTTGTCCGGGTCGTCCACCAGGTCCACGATCATCAGCAGGGCGCGCAGCAGGCGGTCCTGCTGGACTTCCATCCGGATCGGGAAGAGCTCGCGGACCTGTGGGTGGCGTTCGAAGAGCAGGGTGTAGAAGAACCGCGGCAGGTCGGCCGCGCAGGGTTCCACGGCGGCCACCGTGGCGCGCACCAGTTCGATCTGGCGCTTCGTCACCAAGGGTTCCGGTGCGGCGTGCTGCGCGGGCTGGGGGCGGGTCGCCAGGGCGAGACCGCCGGTCGGACGGGTGGCACGGAACTTCACGGTGAGGTTCTCCTGACCAGATCGTCACCCCCCGTGAACTGCCGGTCTGCGGCATGAACCCGACAGATTCTGCCGACCTCACCCGGTCAGGCCAAGTGCCTTGCTGTGAAACGTGTGTGAGTGTGGATTTCTGGCGCGATGGCGATCGAACTGATAGTGGCTGGTGACTCATCGAACAGTGTCGAACGCGAAGGGTGAAGGCAGGTTCCGCCGAGAATCGGGCGGTGAGCCGGGGATCGTGTGAACGAATCATGGAAAGCGACGGTCGGTGTCGCTCCGACTGCGCTGCGCAGCGGCGGAACTGGTGAGGCTTTGGTGTTGCAGATGTGGACGTGACCCGGGACCGTCTCGCGCGTTGGAACGGGTATGAAGAAGCGCAGCATGCTCGCCATCACCTCGCTCGCCGTCGGATTCGCCGCCTCGCTGGCCGCGCCCAGCGCGCACGCCGCCGATGCGGTGGGCGACGGCACCACCCCCAACCTCGCGGGCAACCACACCCTGTTGGACCCGCTGCTCGGCAACCACCAGCACCAGCCGACCACCACCGGCACCGGCGACCTGCTCCCGCTCGGCGGTCAGTGAGCCGAACGACCGTGCCGTGCGGGGGCAGTGGCCAGGCCGGCCCCCGCACGGCACGCTCCGGGCCGCTCAGCCCCGGCGCCGCCGCACGGCGCCGCGCACCAGCGCGGCCTGGCCGACGTGCTGGAGGTCGTCCGCCAAGGTGCTGACCAGCCGCACCGCCAGCGTGACCGGCGGGTCCCACCCCTCGTCCACGATCCGGTCGAACTCGCCCTGCTTCAGGGCGGCCAGGTAGTCCACGCTCTGCCGGTGCACCGCCTCGTGGTAGCCGGCCAGCAGCTCCGCCGGGGCGGAGAAGGCGCCGACCTGGGCGCTGCTCGCGCCGTAGCCGCTGGCGTCCGGCGGGTAGGGCAGGGCGAACCGCGCCTGCCACTCCTGGGCCTGCCAGACCTCGGGCAGCTCCGCGAGGTCCGCGACCTGGAGGTCCTGGACCCGGGTCAGGTGCCAGACCAGCCAGCCGATCGGATTGGTGTGCCCGTCGGCGCCGCGCCAGTCGAGTTCCTCCTGGCTCAGCCCCGCCAGCGTCTCGGCGACCGCCTCCCGGACCCGCTCGAAGCCGTCGATCAGCAGTTTCGCGCTCGTCGCCGTCATGGCGTCAGCCTCCTTGTCCTCGGGTGCTGCGCCCAGCCTCCCCGCCGGGGCGCGCGCGGGGGCGGACGCCGCCCGGCGGTGGCGGCCACCGCTCACCCGGACGGCGGCGGGTCGCCACCCCCGCGACACCGGACACACCTTGTCCGGCGGTCGGCGCTGTCCTAGGTTCTTCGCTTAGTTGACGTCAGCTAAGCATCCCGGGAGCGGCATGACCACCAGCAACGCGACGACCAGAACCGGCGGGGTGCTCGACGCCGAGCACCCGCGCTACAAGTGGATCGCGCTCTCGAACACCACGCTCGGCATGCTGATCGCCACCATCAACTCCTCGATCGTGCTGATCTCGCTGCCGGCGATCTTCAACGGCATCCGGCTGGACCCGCTGCAGCCCGGCAACGTCAGCTACCTGCTCTGGATGCTGATGGGCTACATGCTGGTCACCGCCGTGCTGGTGGTCACCCTCGGGCGGCTCGGCGACATCTGGGGGCGGGTGCGGATCTACAACGCCGGCTTCCTGGTCTTCACCGTCACCTCGGTGATCCTCTCGCTCGACCCGCTGCACGGCGGTGGCGGGGCGCTCTGGCTGATCGGCTGGCGGGTGGTGCAGGCGGTCGGCGGCGCGATGCTGATGGCCAACTCGGCGGCGATCATCACCGACGCCTTCCCGGCGAGCCGGCGCGGCATGGCACTGGGCGTCAACATGGTCGCGGCGATCGCCGGTTCGTTCGTCGGCCTGGTGCTCGGCGGGGTGCTGGCCGAGTGGAACTGGCGGTCGATCTTCTGGGTCAACGTGCCGATCGGCGTCGTCGGCACCCTGTGGGCCTACCGCTCGCTGAAGGAGACCGGCAGCCGGCGTCCCGGCCGGATCGACTGGTGGGGCAACATCACCTTCGCCGTCGGCCTCACCGCGCTGCTGGCCGGCATCACCTACGGCATCCAGCCCTACGGCGGCCACAGCCAGGGCTGGACCAACCCCTGGGTGCTCGCCGGACTGCTCGGCGGTGCGGCGGTGCTCGCGGTGTTCTGCGTGATCGAGGCCAAGGTCGCCGAGCCGATGTTCCCGCTGCGGCTGTTCCGCAACACCGTCTTCACCGGCAACAACCTGGCCACGCTGCTCGGTTCGGTGGCCCGCGGCGGCCTCCAGTTCATGCTGATCATCTGGCTGCAGGGCATCTGGCTGCCGCAGCACGGCTACGACTACGCGGACACCCCGCTCTGGGCGGGCATCTACCTGCTGCCGCTGACCATCGGCTTCCTGGCCGCCGGCCCGCTGGCCGGCTACCTCTCCGACCGGTTCGGCGCCCGGCTGTTCGCGGCCGGCGGGCTGGTGGTGATGGCGCTCTCCTTCGCCGGACTGCTCCTGCTGCCCACCGACTTCGGCTACCCGGCCTTCGCGCTGCTGGTGCTGCTGAACGGGCTGGGCGGCGGGCTGTTCTCGGCGCCCAACACCGCGCTGATCATGGGCAGCGCGCCGGCCGCCGACCGGGGCGCGGCCTCCGGCATGCGGGCCACCTTCATGAACGCGGGGATGGTGCTGTCGATCGGGATCTTCTTCTCGCTGATGGTGGCGGGCCTGTCCGGCTCGCTGCCGCACACCCTGGAGGCCGGGCTCACCGCCCAGCAGGTGCCGCCCGGCGACGCCCACGCGATCTCCCAAGTGCCGCCGGTGGGCATGCTGTTCGCCGCCTTCCTGGGCTACAACCCGGTGCACCAGCTGCTCGGCGACAAGGTGCTGAACCAGCTGCCGGCGCAGAACGCGCAGACCCTGACGGGCCGTGAGTTCTTCCCGCACCTGATCGCGGGGCCGTTCCACGACGGGCTGATGGTGGTCTTCGGCCTCGCCATCGCGATGTCGCTGGTGGCGGCGGTGTGCTGCCTGCCGCGCGGCCGGGCGGAGCGGAAGGGGTGAGCGGGCCGGTGCCGGGCGAGGGCTTCGACGCGCGGGAGGTGGCCCGGCTGCGGCTCGCGGTGGCCCGGCTCTACCGTCGCCTGTCCCAGGGCGCGGCGGGGGCCGAGCTGACCACCGCGCAGCTCTCCGCGCTGGCCCGGATCGAGCAGCACGGGCCGGTGCGGGTAGGCGAGTTGGCCGTGCTGGAGGAGGTCGCCGCGCCGACCATGACCCGCACCCTGGCCCCGCTGCTCGCCCAGGAGCTGGCCGAGCGGCTGGCCGATCCGAGCGACGGGCGCTCCAGCCTGGTGCGACTGAGCCGGGCCGGCACGGAGTTGCTGGCCCAGGTGCGGCGCGAGCGGTCCTCGGTGCTGGCCCGCCGGATCGCCACCCTCGACCCGGCCGACCAGGCGGTGCTGCTGGCGGCGGTGCCGGTGCTGGAGCGCCTGGTCGGCCCGGAGAGCTGCGGCCCTACTGGCCCTACTGGCCCTACTGGCCGAGCAGGTGCGCGAAGTCCTGGCCGAGCAGGGAGACCTTGGTGAGGTCGCCGAGGTCGGTGACCGCGCCGACCGGAATCGTGTAGAGGTGCTCCTGCTTGCTCGGGGCCGGGTAGTTGGTGGCGGAAGCGGTGCCGGCCCCGGCCAGCAGCAGGGTGGTGGCGCAGAGCGCGAGGGTGGTGAAGCGACGCACGGGAACCTCCGGGTAGCGGTGTGGCGCCCGGTGCAACGGGTGCCCGGGCGCGCCGGTCACGCGGTGTCACCCGGGCGGCCCTGCTCCCGGACCACCTCGGTGGGCGGGCGGTCGTCCCGCACCCCCAGGTAGCGCGGGTGGCGGAGCAGGCCGGCCGCAGTCCACTCGCCGAAACCGACCTGCACCACCAGCAGCGGCCTGACCCAGTGCGCACCGCGCTCGCGCGGCGCCGGGTCGAACGGCGGGTCGGGCCGGCCGGTGGCGTCCAGGAAGCCGCGCAGGGCGTGCAGGGTCTGGGTGTCGAAGCCGGTGCCGACCTTGCCCGCGTACCGCAGCCGGCCCTCCTCGTAGTAGCCGACCAGCAGCGCGCCGAAGCCCGAACGGCTCGCGCCGGCCGGGTCGGTGAAGCCGCCGACCACGAACTCCTGGGCGTTCAGGCACTTGAGCTTGAGCCAGTCGTCGCCGCGCCCCGGCCGGTACGGGCTCTCGGCGCGCTTGGCGATCAGGCCCTCCCAGCCCCGGGCGCAGGCCTCGGCCAGCAACTGCTCGGCCTCGCCGGTGCGGTGCGGGGTGAAGCGCAGCGGCTCGGTGAACTCGACCGCCCGCCGCAGCAGCGCCTTGCGGGCGCGCAGCGGGAGCGGGCGCACGTCCTGGCCGTCCAGCCAGAGCAGGTCGAAGAGGTGCAGCACCACCGGGACGCCGGTGCGGGCGATCGCCCGGACCTCGGTCAGGCCCATCCGCCGTTGGAGCAGGCCGAAGTCGGTGCGGTCGCCGCGCATCGCGGTGATCTCGCCGTCCACCGCGAACGCCGGCGCCGGCTGGGTGCGCAGCGCGGCGGCGAGCTCGGGGTAGGAGGCGTCCAGCGGTTTGCCGGTGCGCGAGCGCAGCCGAACCCGCCCGCCCTCGCGCAGGGCGAGCACCCGGATCCCGTCGAGCTTGCGTTCGAAGACCCAGTCGTCGGCGAAGGCGCGCCGGGCGGTGGGCTTGGCGAGCATCGGCTGACACTGCGTCAGTTCGGCTGCGTCGAGCGGGCGCAGTCGGGCGCGGAGCGGGTCGGGGAGCAGGTCGAGCGCGGGCATCGCAGCACGAGGCTAGCGCCGGGCGGGGCGGCGGTGCGGGAGGCGGCTGCTGACGGCGCGTCAGCGCGTCAGTCCACCGGGTCGGCTCGGCCGGCCTCCTGGTAGGCGTCCGCGTAGGTGGGGGAGTCCTTGATCAGGCCGTCGCAGAACGCGGCGACGTCGGTGCCGATCAGCTCCAGCACCCCCTTGCCGGTCGTGACGCCCTCCTCGAAGAAGTCGACGATCCCGGGGAGCAGCGGGCCCTCGGCCAGGTCGACCGGGCCGACCTTGAACAGGTACCGCTGCATCTCCTGGTAGACGATCCGGTAGTCCGGCGGGAGCGCCTTGACCCGGGCCTGGTGGGCCCGCCAGTGCTTCTTGCCCTCGATGATGTCCTGGATGCTCACGTCAGCCTCCCAGCCTGCTCAGTTTCCTGGCCACGTTCCTGTTCAACTGCTCGCGCCACCGGTCGCGGTAGGTGCGGGCCCCGGCGCCGCCCAGCAGCCCCGTGCAGAAGCCCTGGACGTCGTCGCCGAGCACCTCCTGGGCGCTCTCCCCGGCCGCCGCCGTCTCCTCCAGCAGCCCGAGGGCGGCGTCGAGGATCGGGGTCAGGTTGCGGCCGGTGAGGTCGGCGTGCGGGTGCAGGTGGCCCTTGATCTGCTCCCAGGCCGCCCGGTGGTCGGCGGGCAGGGCCGCGGCCCGGGTGTCGAACGCCTTCCACTCCCTGCTGATGTCATTGCCGGTGATGCGTTCCCAGAAGTTCATCTCCCGCCCTCCTTGAGGCTGTTGATGCGCGTTGAGACGTACTGCCACTTCGCCCAGAACCTGGCGAGTTCCTCGCGCCCGGCGTCGTTGAGCGCGTAGAACTTGCGCGGCGGACCGACCCCGGACGGTCGCTTCGCCACCTGCACGAGTCGGTTCCGCTCCAGTCGCAGCAGGATGGTGTACACCGTCCCCTCGACGACGTCGGCGAAGCCGAGCTCGTTCAGCCGGCGGGTGATGGCGTACCCGTAGGTCTCCTCGCGGTCGATGATTTCGAGCACGCAGCCTTCGAGCGTGCCCTTCAGCATCTCCGTCAGGTCGTCCATCGCGGGTCCTCCTCGCCCCTCAGTACTGCGTAGCACCGAGTACCAGTACACAGTAGCACCGAGTACCGGAGCGCGACACCCCCGGCGGTGCGGCCCGGCCCGGGCCTGGCTGCTGTCACCCGCATGACGGACGCCACCGTGATCAACCCGTCGGTGACTCGTTCGTCAGCACGGCCGGTCCGCGCCCGCGGCATGCCCGCCGCCGCCTGAATGCCCGCCTCTCCACCACTCGGAGGTCACCCGTGTCCAGACGCCCCCTCAGCTCTGCCACCGTGCTCGCGGCCACGCTCGCCACCTGCGGCGTGCTACTGCTGCCGGCCGGCACCGCGGGTGCGGCCGCCCGCGCCGCCGTGCCCGCGCCCGGCTCGGTGCCGCCCGACCAGGACCCGTTCTACGCCGCCCCGGCGGACATCGCCGACTACCGGCCCGGCCAGGTGGTGGCCTCCCGGCCGGTGCCGAACCCGACCCTCGACTGGATCCCGATGCCGGTCGACGTCTGGCAGCTCTCCTACCGCAGCAACGACAGCAACGACCAACCCGAACTGGCCGTCACCTCACTGGTGGTGCCGAAGCGCGCCTGGACCGGCGCGGGCGCGCGCCCGGTGGTCTCGCTGCAGTCGCCCGAGGACAGCCTGGGCACCCAGTGCGCGCCCTCCTACCTGCTGGCCGGCGGGCAGGACAACCAGGACGCCGCGCTCGGCGTCGAACTGCTGGCCGCCAACTGGGCGGTGGCGATCCCGGACCACGAGGGCCCGAAGTCGGTCTTCCTGGCCGGCCCGCAGGAGGGCCACGCGGTGCTGGACGGCATCCGGGCCGTGCGCGACTTCGGCGCGGACGGCATCGGCAAGGCCAACCCGTGGGCGCTGAGCGGCTATTCGGGCGGCGCCAACGCCACCGGCTGGGCCGCCCAGCTGCAGCCGGGCTACGCCCCCGACGTGCCGCTGGTCGGCGCGGCGATCGGCGGCACGCCCGCCGCCCCGAGGGCGGTGGCGAAGTACATCGACGGCACCTCGTTCGCCGGCTTCGAGTTCGCCGCCGCCTACGGCGTGGCCACCGAGTGGCCCGGATCCGGCATCACCTCGCTGCTCAACCCCCGTGGGCAGCAGGACTTCGCGGGGCTGCGCGGGCAGTGCGAGTCGGCGATCCTGAGCAGTTTCGCGTTCCGCCGGCTGAACGAGGACACCACGGTCCCCGACCCGTTCGGCGTGCCGAGCGTGGCGGCGGTGCTCCAGCAGGACACCCTCGGGGCGCAGCCGCCGGTGGTGCCGGTCTACGACTACCACGCGGACACCGACGAGATCGTGCCGGTCGGCCAGGACGACCAGCTGGTCTCCGACTGGTGCGCCAAGGGCGCCACCGTGCAGTCGGTGCGCGACCTGCTCGGCGAGCACGTGGAGGAGGCGGCGGTCCGCGAGACAGCGGTCTCGGTCTACCTGGGGGACCGGTTCGCCGGCCGGCCCGCGCCCAGCTCCTGCTGAGCCCGGCCGGCTCCTGTTGAGTCCTCGCGGAACCCGGTCGTCCAGGGGTCTGGTCGAGCCCCGGGTCTTATTGTAACTTGTGTCAATAAGGCGGTCAGGGCACCGGAGGGCAGAGGCATGACGGACACCGGAACGGCGACGACCCGACGCGGACACACGACGGCCGACGAGGACGTCTCCCAGCGGCTGCTCGACTCGGCCGCCCAGCTCTCCTACGACCCGAACGTCGAGGTGGACTGGGCGGCCCCGCTCGACCCGGCGCACTACGGCCTCAACCCGGAGTGGAGCACCCTCTACGGCACCCGGCTCTGGCGCGAGATGTCGGAGCACCAGCGGGTCGTGCTGACCCGGCACGAGGTCGGCTCGATCATGAGCACCGGCATCTGGTTCGAGATGATCCTCCAGCAACTGGTGCTGCGCGACCAGTACTTGAAGAACCACGGCAACGCCGAGTTCCGGTTCGCGCTCACCGAGATCGCCGACGAGTGCCGGCACTCGATCATGTTCGCCCGGGCCTGCGAGAAGATGGGCGTGCCGCACTACCGGCCCACCCGCCCGGTCGCCGAGGCCGCGCGCGCCTTCAAGACCCTGGCCACCGGCGAACTCGCCTACGGCGGGATCCTGGTGGCCGAAGAGGTGCTGGACGTGATGCAGCGCGACTGGATGCGCGGCGAGGAGGTGCTGCCGATCATCCGGGCCACCTCGCGGATCCACGTGGTCGAGGAGTCCCGGCACATGAAGTTCGCCCGCCAGGAGATCCGCGAACGGCTGCGCGGCGCCGGCCCCGTGCGCCGGCACAACAGCGCCTTCGGCACCGCGGTGGCTGCCGCCGTGATCCTCACCAGCATGGTCAACAAGCGGGTGTACGCCGCCGTCGGGCTGAACGTCGAGCGGGCGCTGGCCGAGGTGCGGGCCAGCGAGCACCGCAAGGCGATGATGCGCACCAGCTCGGCGCACCTGATCCACTTCCTCGGCGAGGCGGGCCTGCTGAACCGCCCTGCGGTGCGCATCTACCAGAGCCTGCACATGATCTGACGGACCTTCAGACCACTTTCCACCGAAGACCGAGGACCGGTGCGCCCATGGCCTACGCGATCACCCAGACCTGCTGCACCGACGCCACCTGCGTCTCGGTCTGCCCGGTCAACTGCATCCACCCCACCCCCGAGGAACCCGGCTTCGGCGCCGCCGAGTTGCTGCACATCGACCCGGTCGCCTGCATCGACTGCGGGGCCTGCGCCGACGCCTGCCCGGTCGACGCGATCTTCCCGGTGGACCGGCTGGCCGGCTCGCTGGCCCCCTACGGCGAGCTCAACCGGCGCTACTACGAGGAGAACCCGACCGACCACCAGTGGGGCCGGCCGAGCTTCCCGACCAGCCTGCCGGACGGCTTCGGCACCCTGCGGGTGGCCGTGGTCGGCACCGGTCCGGCCGCCGCCTACACCGCCCAGCAACTGCTGCGCACCGCCGGCGCCGAGGTGGTGATGATCGACCGGCTGCCCGTCGCGGGCGGCCTGCTGCGGCACGGCGTCGCCCCCGACCACCAGTCGACCAAGCGGATCGCCGAGGGCTTCGCCCAGCTCTACCGGCACCCCCGGCTGCGGATGCACCTGAACGTGGAGATCGGCCGGGACCTCACGCACGCCGAACTGGCCGCCCACCACCACGCGGTGGTCTACGCGACCGGCGCGGCCGGCGAGCGGCGGCTCGGCGTGCCCGGCGAGCAGCTGCCCGGCGTGCTGGGCGCGGGCCGGGCGGTCGGCTGGTACAACGCCGACCCGACGGTGCCGGCCGACGCGGTCGAACTCGACGGCGTGCGGCGGGCGGTGGTGATCGGCAACGGCAACGTGGCGCTGGACGTGGCGCGGATCCTGCTCGCCGACCCCGAGGAGCTCGGCGGCACCGACATCGCCGACCACGCGCTGGCGGCGCTGCGCTGCAGCGGCCTGCGCGAGGTGGTGCTGCTGGGGCGGCGCGGGCCCGGCGAGGCGGCGTACACCCGCCCCGAGTTCCTGGCGCTGCGTCAACTCCCGGGCGTATCCGTGGTGCTGGACGCCGACTCGGTGCCCGACGGCGGTGGCAAGGCCGAGCTGCTGGACGGCCTGCCGGTCGAGCGGGTGGACTGGAGCCAGCCGCCGCCGCAGGGCCGCCGGATCGTGCTCGCCTTCGAGCGCGAGGCGGCCGAGTTCACCGGCACCGAGCGGGTCGAGGCCGTCCGGCTGGCCGGCGGGGAGCTCATCCCGGCCGGCCTGGTGGTGCGGGCCGCCGGCTTCCAGCGGCAGCCGGTCCCGGACCTGCCGTTCGACCCGGCCGGCGCCGCGGTGCCGCACCAGGGCGGCCGGGTGGCCCCCGGCACCTACCTGGCCGGCTGGGTCAAGCGCGGCCCGACCGGCGGCATCGGGGCCAACCGGGCCTGCGCCGAGGAGACGGTGGCGGCGCTGCTCGCCGACGCGGCCGCCGGCCTGCTGACCGCGCCGCCCGGCGAGCCGGCCGAGTTCGACCGCCTGGTGCGCCGGCGCTGCCCCGGCGCCACCGGACTGCGCGAACTGCGGGCGATCGACCGGGCGGAGCGGGCGCTCGGCGCGGCCGGCGGCCGGCCCCGGGTGAAACTGGCCACGGTGCCCGAACTGCTCGCGGTGGGACGGCGCTGATCGGGGTGGGGGAGGCTGATCGGGGTAGGGAGCAGAGGGCCTAGAGTCGGAGGGCCGGGACAACCTACGCGGGGGGACGCCGCATGCCACTGACTGTCGCCGAGGTGGACGCCCTCGCCGAGCGGGCGCACGCCGGGCAGCTGGACAAGGTCGGGGTGCCGTACATCGAGCACGTCCGGGCCGTCGCGCACGCCCTGGAGCCGTTCGGCCCGTACGCCCAGATGGCCGGGCTGCTGCACGACGTCATCGAGGACACCGACTGGACGGCCGACCGCCTGCGCGCGGCCGGCGTCCCCGCCGTGGTGGTGGACACCGTGGTCGCCGTCACCAAGCAACCCGGGGTGGCCTACGAGGAGATGATCCGCGCCATCGCCGGCAAGCCCCGGGCCACCCTGGTGAAGATCGCCGACAACGCCCACAACTCGCTCGCCTCGCGCGCCGCCGCCCTCCCCGAGGCCGACCGGGCCAGGATGGCCGCCAAGTACCGGGCCGCCCGCGAACTGCTCTGGCCGGCGGCCCCGCAGGTGGACGTGGCGACCATCGTGGGGCGGGTGAACCCGGAGCTGCTGGCGGAGCTCTGAGCCGACCGCGCGGGGGCGCCGCCGCCGGTGCCCCCGCGCGGTGCCCCGGTCAGGCCGGCGGCCGAACCGCCGTCAGCGAGGCGAGGATCGGGCCGTCCGGCCGGATCGTGATGGAGTACGCGGTGCCCTCCGGCGCCGACTCCAGGTCCACGGTGAAGGCCGGCAGCACCTCCTCCAGCAGCGCGACCGCCTCGCGCAGCGCGAACTGGACCCCCAGGCAGGCGCGCGGGCCGATGCCGAACGGGAGGTAGGCGCCGGTCTCGGTGGGCCGGCCGCCGGGCCGGGTGAACCGGGTCGGGTCGAACCGCTCGGGGTCGGGCCAGAGTTCGGGCGTGCGGTGGGTCAGGTACGGGCAGACCAGCAGGTCGGTGTCCGGCTCGACGGTGTGGCCGGCCAGGTCCTCGTCACCCTGCGCCGTGTAGCGGGGCAGGATCCAGGCCGCGGGGTAGAGCCGCAGCGCCTCGTGCACCAGGGCCTGCACCGCCTCCCGCCGCTCCGCCGAGCCGGCCGGGCCGGCCGCCAGCGCCCAGTCCCGCGCCTCGGGGTGACGATCCAGCAGCAGGTAGAGCCAGCTCAGCGTGGTCGCGGTGGTCTCGTGGCCGGCCAGCAGCAGGGTGACCAGCTCGTCGCGGATCAGCGAGTCGGTGTACTCGGGCCGCTCGGCCGAGGCCTCGACCAGCACCGCGAGCAGCCCGGGCCCGTCGGGGCCGGACTCGCCCCGGCGGGCCACCGCGATCGCCCGGTGGGCCACCGCGTCGATCCGGGCCAGGTAGGCGGCGACGGCCTCGTGCGCCTGGTGCGAGTCGTCCGGCAGCTGCGGCAGCGCGGCGACCACCTCGCCGACCATCTCCAGCTCGGCCTCGGTCCGCCCGTCCAGCGGCTCGCCGGTGAGGGCCCGCCAGATCGCGTCCAGCGCGAAGTGGCGCATCTCCACCTGGAGGTCGACGGTGCGCCCGGTCCGGGCGTACTCGGCCCAGCGCTCGCCGGCCCGGCGGGCCGCGGCGGTGATCCGCTGCTCGTAGCGGCGCATCCCGGTGCTGGTGAACTGCGACTGGAGCAGGCGGCGCTGGCTCTTCCAGGCCTCGCCGGTGGCGGAGAGCACGCCGTCGCCGACCAGCACCCGGGCGCGGTGCGAGCGCTTGACGTAGCGGTCCGGCTGCTGGGCGAGCACGTGCTGCACCGCGGCCGGCGCCGTCACCAGCACGGTGGGGCGGGGGCCGAGGCGCACCGCCGCCACGCCGCCCAGGGTGGCCCGGGCCAGGCCCAGCAGGTCCACCAGCTGTCCGCCCTCGCTCTTCCAGCGGGCCACGGCGGCGGGGTCCAGCTCGGGCACGGGGTTGCTCGGCGGGGCGCTGGCTTCGATGGCCACGGTCGGTGCTCCTGTTTCGGCCGCTGGGCGCGGGATTGACGGTCCGTCGGTACCTCGGACATCACGGACTGTACGCGGTGCGACCGCCCGGGTGACAGTCCGCCGGGTGACGGTTCGACGAGTGAGGTCCGACGGGGGCCGGTCGGCCGGGTGACGGTCCGACGGGTGACAGTCCGACGGGTCGTCGGCCGACGGCGGAGAGTGACGTGGGTCGCATCCGGCACTGAGTGCCTTGTCAGCTGGCACTGGGTGCCATATGGTCCTCGCACGCTGGCCGCATTGGAGGGATCGACCCGTGAACCAGACGCTCGCCGCCGCCCCCGCCGAGGCGGAAACGGTGCTCCGCTACCGCCAGTGCCGGTGGTGCAGTTCGCCCACCGAGCACTTCCGGCTGCTCTGCCCGGTCTGCGGTTCCACCGACATGGTGGAGCAGTCCAGTGCGGGCTTCGGCGTGGTCCGCCGGGTCGGCGCGGTGGTCCGCTCCGAGGTCCTGGAGCACCGGATCCGGCAGAGCTGCGCGATCACCCTGGACGAGGGACTGACCATCCCCGCCGTGGTCACCGCCAGCCGCTACGAGGTCGTCCCGATCGGCACCCGGGTCAGGCTGCACGCCGCGAGCGGCGAGCAGGAGACCGCCGAGTTCCGCCTCGCCTGAGCCCGCAGCCCGCTCGACACGACCCCCGACACGACCCCGGCGGCGGTCAGACCGCCGCCGGGACGTCCGTCCTGGGACGGTCGTCCGGTCTAGGGGCCAGGCCGTCGGCCAAGGGGGACCGGGACAGGCCGATGCAGCCGGCCAGCACCAGTGCGAGGGCGGCGAGTTGCGGCACCAGCCACCAGCCGGTGCGCAGGCTCTCGGAGAACAGCGTGACGCCGTAACAGGTGCTGATCAGCGCGTCGCCGATGCTGAGCATCGGCTGCGAGGCGGCCAGCGAGCCGGCCTGCAGGGCGTTCTGCAGCACGAAGAGCGAACCGGCGCCGATCGCCGCGGTGGCGTAGAGCTGCCAGCCGGTGAAGAAGGCGCCGACGCCGTGGTCCAGCCTGGCCATCGCGTCCTTCATGGTGGCGGCGGTCAGCGCGTAGCCGCAGGCGGCGGCCAGGCCGAGCGTCGCGGCCCGGGCGTTGCCCCGCACCCGCAGGCCGACGGCGAGCAGCGCCGCCAGGAACAGGCCGGTCACCAGCAGCGCCTCCGGCCAGAAGCCGGTGGTGACGGAGGCGTCGCCGCCGCTCGGCGCGGCCGCGAGCAGGAAGAGCGACAGCCCGCCCGCCACCGCCGCCACCGCGAGCCAGACCGAGCGCGGGAACGAGCCGTGGAACAGCAGGCCGCCGAGCAGCAGCGTGAAGGGCAGCTCGATCACGAAGATCGGCTGCACGATCGCGATCGGACCGGTGGCCAGCGCCACCGCCTGGCAGACCGCGGCCACCGCGCTCATCGCGATGCCGCCGATCCAGATCCCCTTGCGCAGCAGGTCGCGCAGGAGCGAGAGGCGCAGCGCGTCCTCCTCCGGCGCATCGGCGGCGGCCCGGCGTTGCAGCACCGAGGCGGTGCCGTTGCTCAGGGCGGTCAGCACGGCGAACAGGATCGAGATCATCTCACCATCATCCGTCGTCGCGGTGCGTGCTGCCGCCCGATTTCGGGGGTTGCGCGCCGCGCCGCCCCGGACATCCGGGGCGGCGCGGCGGCAGGCTCGGTCAGCGCAGCGGTCGGCCGGGCGTGCCGCTCGTGCTGCTCGTGCCGTGCGGGCCGGCGGGCGCGGGCCGACCGGTGGCCGGGGCGAGCGTCGCCGGGGTGGAACGCAGGGAGCGCGGGTCGAACAGGCCGGTGTAGACGTCGGTGGAGTCCTGCGGGTCGTCGTTGGCCGTCACCAGCACCGGGCGGACCCGCGGGCCGTCGGTGATCAGGCTCTGGTAGTCGCCGAGGAAGTGGCCGCCCGCGTTCGGCGCCTGCAACCAGTCGAAGACCGGCGAGATCTGCCGCTCCACCGCCGCGTCCTCGCGGCCGCGCGGGAAGCTGAGCAGCCACGCCGCGCCGGGCAGCGTGGTGGTGTCGGTGGGGGTGAGGTAGCGCAGGTCGTAGTAGCTGATCGAGACCGTGCCCTGCCGGTCCACCGCGATCGAGGGGGTGAAGGCCGGCGCGTTCGGCGCCTGGTTGACCCGCACCGGGCCGCTCCAGCTGTGCCCGCCGTCGGTCGAGTGCACCAGCTCGATCGAGTCGAACTGCCCGGCGCTGAAGTCCGAGCCCTCGTAGGCGAGGTAGAGCTCGCCGGTGGCCGGGTCGATGGCTGCGCTGGGCAGGCCGGCGCCGGCCCGCAGCGCCTTGTCCGGGTCGGCGGGCGCGTTCGGGTCCACCTCGTTGACGGCGGTGTCCGCGACGATGGTGGTCGGCGCGGTCCAACTGCGCCCCTGGTCCGTCGAGCTGACGAAGGCGAAGTGGGTCTCGGCGACGGTGTTCCCGGTGGCGTCGGTGTAGGTGAGCCACTGGAAGAAGTCGTAGAGCGTGTCGGTGCGCGGGTCCACCACGATCACGTTGCCGATGGTCTGGGTGTTCGGCACGCCGGAGGTGTCCACGAACGGGTGGGCCGGTCCCCAGGTCCGGCCGCCGTCCCGGGTGACGGAGAGGTAGCTCGGGCCGTTGTAGCGGGCGGGGCTGGTGGTCTGGTCGAGCCGGTCCCAGACCTGGTAGGCGGTGCCGGCGTGCACCGGGTCGGCGGTGACGGAGTTCTTGTCGTCGCCGAACGCCGGATCGGTGTCCCGGATCAGCTGGGTGACGTGCTGCCAGGTCCGCCCGCCGTCGTAGGAGGTGGCCGCCGCCACGCCGTTGTTCGCGTCGGTGGCGTCGAAGACCAGGGCGCTGCTGTAGGCGGTGCCGTCCGGGCCGAAGCTGACCCAGCCGTCCGAGGCCCGCTGGTAGGGCAGGCCGCCGGGTGCGCAGTGGGTGAACGGCAGCGGCGTCTGGACGAAGTCCCGGCCGTTCGTGGTGTAGCTCGAACTCAGGCCCCGGGCGCCGCCGTTGGACCAGCGGTCCTGCTGGTAGACGGTGATCGCGCGGTGCGGGTCGCGCGGGTCGGCGGCCGCGTACGGTTCGGCCTCGGCGGACGGGGAGCTGACGCCCGGCCCGTCGCCGCTCAGGTCGCACGAGGCGTACGGGTCGCCGGGCGAGATCAGCTGGAGCGGGCCGGTCGCGGTGGCGCCCTGGGCGGGCGCGCCGGTCACGGCCGCGGTGAGCGCGAGCGCCACCGTCGCGGTGGCCAGGGCGGCCCGGCGGTGGACCTTGCTGCGGTGCATCGAAACCCCCAGTGAGACGTCGGCTCGGTTGTGCCGGTGGTACCGGTGGTGCCGTGGTGCCGTGGGTCAGAGCAGGGTGGTGCTGACCGTGCGTCAGATGCGGGGGGAGTCTAGCGAGCCGCCGTCCATCCGGGCAGGGGGTGCGCGGAGCACGGCTCCCGGTGCCGGAACGGGCGCCGGGTAGGGTGGCCGCGACCTAGCGGCGAGCGGAGGGACGGCGGGATGGCAGGGGCACTGATCAGCGGGGTCGGCGGGCGCGAGCCCGAGGTGGCGCCGAGCGCCTTCGTGGCGCCGACCGCCGTGGTGCTGGGCGCGGTGCGGCTCGGCGAGCGGGCCAGCGTCTGGTACCAGGCGGTGCTGCGCGGGGACGCTGAAGAGATTTCGATCGGTGCCGGCTCGAACGTTCAGGACAACTGCACGGTCCACGCCGACCCCGGGTTCCCCTGCCGGGTCGGCGAGCGGGTCACGGTGGGCCACAACGCCGTGCTGCACGGCTGCCTGATCGAGGACGACGTGCTGGTCGGCATGGGCGCCCGGGTGCTCAACGGCGCCCGGATCGGCGCCGGCTCGCTGATCGCCGCCGGCGCGGTCGTCACGCCGGGCACCGAGGTCCCGCCCGGCTCACTGGTCGCCGGCGTGCCGGCCAAGGTGCGGCGCCCCCTGGAGCCCGCCGAACTGGACGCGATCAAGCTGAACGCGGACGGCTACCTCGCCCTCGCCGACCTGCACGCGGCGGTGGACTGGGACGCCGTCTGAGGCGGGACTGAGGCGGATTCACTCCCGCGCGGTGTCGCACTTGCGCGCCAGCTCGGCCCGCCAGGCGGCCGCGTTGCTGCCGTCGAGCTGGCCGGCGAACGCCCGGTAGGCGGCCGCCACCAGCTCGTCGTGCCGCTCGGGCGGGGCGCCGACGATCGCCCAGAGCGCCTCGTCCGTGCGGTCGTCCAGACCGGTCTCGGTGCGCAGCCCCTCGCCGGCCAGCACCGACTCCAGCTGGTGGTGGAAGTTCCTGCGCAACTGCCCGGCCCGGTCGCGGTTCACGGTGGGAGAAACGCGGCTGACCGGGCCGGCGGTTCCGTCGTACGCTGACGCGGTTCGACGGCCCGTCACCTGACGACCAGCCACCTGACGACCGGCCACCTGATGGCACGCCGGCTGGCGATGCGCCGGCTCACGACGGAGGAGACCGATGACCACCCTGCCGAACCGCACCGCCACCGCCGTCCTCGTGGTCGACGCGCAGAACGCCGCGCTGCGGGACACCCACCGCCGCGCCGAGGTGGTGGCCGCGATCGGCCGGCTGGCCGACCGGGCCCGCGCGGCCGGCGCACCCGTGGTCTGGGTGCGGCACGGCGACGAGCAGATGCCGGTCGGCAGCGAGGCCTGGCAGATCGTCCCCGAGCTGGCCCCGGCACCCGGCGAGCCGCTGGTCGGCAAGGGCTGGGCCGACTCCTTCGAGGCGAGCAGCCTGGAGGAGGAGCTGGCCGCCCGCGCGGTCGGCCGCCTGCTGGTCGCCGGCGCCCAGACCGACGTCTGCATCCGGTCCACCCTGCACGGCGCCCTGGTCCGCGGCTACGACACCGTCCTGGTCAGCGACGCCCACACCTGCTCCGACGAGACCGCACTGGGTGCCCCCGCCCCGGAGCTGGTGATCGCGCACACCAACCTCTACTGGTCCGGCCAGCACGCCCCGGGCCGCCAGGGCGGCACGGTGACGGCGGACCGGGCCGGCTTCGGGGCCGTGCCGGCACCCTGACCGCTGTCCGGAACCGGCTACCGGGGCGCGAACGCTCCGAAGACCGCGCCCTGCGGGTCGCGCAGGACGGCCAGCCGGGGGCCGTTCTCCATCTCCACGTCGAGCGGGCCGTGCAGCACCTCGCCGCCGAGCTCGCGGACCTTGCCGGCGGTCGCGTCCACGTCGGCGACCCGGAAGAACGAGGTGAAGTGCGCGGGCACCTCCGGCGGGAAGTTGTCGCCCATGTCCATCACGCCGCCGAACATCCGGTCCGCCAGGCCGACCATCGGGTAGATGTCGTTCGGCCAGACCTGCCAGCCGAAGACCGACTGGTAGAAGGTGAGCGCGCCCGGCACGTCCCGGGTCGACAAGTCGATCCAGCCGAAGCTGTTCGGCTCGTCCAGCACGCCGAACCCGGCGAACTGCCTGGCCTGCCAGATGGCGACCGGCGCCCCCGTCGGGTCGCTCAGCAGCGCCCAGCGCCCCAGCGGCCCGACGTCCATCGGACCCATCCAGACCTGCGCGCCCGCGTCCTTCGCCCGGCTCGCCGCCGCGTCCGCGTCGGTGACCGAGAGCGAGGTCAGCCACATCACCGGCTGCTGGGGGTTCATCAGCGGAGCGACGGCGGCGGTCGCCGCCCCGTCGAGGGTGAAGGTGGTGTACCCGCCGTACTGCGGGTCCGGGTCGGTCGTGGCCTGCCAGCCGAACAGCCCCCCGTAGAACGCCTTCGACGCCTCCAGGTCGGGGGAGCTCAACTGCGCCCAGCAGGGGGAGCCGGGGAGGATCTCGGTCACCTTCAACGCACTGCCTCTCGACGACGGGTTCGGGGCCCAGCGCCCCATTGAAGCGCCGGCCGACGGCAGCGCCGGGAGGCGCCACCGGCCGGTGACGGCCTTTCACCCCCTTGCCGGGTCAGACCTGTTCGACCAGCCCCACGCCCGCGCAGCCCTGGCGGAGCGGCTCCAGGCCGAAGGCCTCGATGGGTCCGACGACGCCGGCCCGCCGACCGCCGCCCCGCGCGAGCTCCTCGGCGGCCCAGGCCAGCAGCTCGGCGGTCAGGTCGTAGATGCTCGGGCCCTCCAGGTGCACCTCGGCGAGCGGGCGGCCGCCGGCCGAGGCGACGGCGACGACGTGGCTGCGGGTGCGGCCGCGCTCGGCGGCGTCCGGGTCGGGCGGCCCGCCGATCGGACGGTTGCTCAGCGCGCCGATCAGGCGGCGGCCGCGGTGGAACCGGGTGAGGCACTCCGCGGTCGCCGACAGCATGTTGGTCGGGTGGCTGAGCTCCGGGAACCAGCCGTTGTAGACGGTGACCTCGTCGAGCGAGGGGATGTCCGCGGGCAGGAAGACCACCTCGGTGCCGGAGACCAGCACCGCGTTGCGCCGCCGGCCGCCGACGGTGAACGCGCGCACGGCGGAGGCGGTGCGCTGCTCGACCAGCCGGTGCCCGTGCCAGCGCGGCGACGGCAGCGTCAGGCCGGCGCGCATCGTGCTCCGCGTCCCCCGGCTCAGCCCGCGCCGCAGCGAGCCGGTGGCGAAGTAGCCGATGTCGAGCGCGCGGACGGCCTCACCACCCTGGACGGCGGCCAGCGCCCCGGCGAGGTTCCCGGGCACGAAGTCGTAGGCGAACGCGGGCACCAGCACCGCCCCGCTCTCGCGGGCCGGCCCGTCCAGCCGGTGGTGCAGCGCCCGCACGAAGCCGATCTCACCGGTGGAGTCGAGGTAGTGCGCGCCGCTCTCGGCGGCGGCCCGGGCGACCGGGTAGCCGAGCAGCTCGAACGGGCCGACGGTGCTGACCAGGACGTCGCCGGGCCGCAGCAGCCTCCGCAGCGGCCCGGGCTCGGCGGCGTCGGCGGCGTCGACCACGGCGAATTCGAGCCCGTCGGCCCCCTCGGCCAGCCCGGCCAGCGCGGCGCCGTCCCGCCCGGCCACCGTCGGCCGCAGGCCGCGGCGCAGCATCGCGCCGAGGACGAGGCCGCCGGTGTAACCGGTGGCGCCGAGCAGGACGATTCGGCCGCTCATCAGGGGTCTCCTTGGGGCGCTGGGAGCATCGCTGCTGGCAGTCAAGCCGATCGCTGACGGTGTGTGGGCGGGACTCGCCGGGGGCGGTGTCGTGGGCGCGCCGTAGGGTCGCGGCCATGACCACCCTGATGATCGACGCCGGCCCGACCCCGGCCGACGCCCTGGTGACCCGGACCGGCGGACTCCCGCCGGCCCGGAGCACGGCGAGGCCCGCGCGGGCGCCGCGTTCGTGTGGCAGCGACGGACCGTCAGCGGGCGAATCGCGGGTCAGCCGGTGGGCAGTGAGTCCAGGACGTTCTTGAACCTGGACTTCAGGCCGCTGCGCAAGACCACGAACTCGGACTCGGTCATGGTGCCGCGCTTCGCGTCCATGATGTGCCGGTGGACGTTCACCCGCTGACCGCCGATGTCTCCGGCCTTGACGAGGGAGATGTCATAGCTGATCCAGTCGGCCTGGAGCAGGTTGGGCAGGGCGACGTTGGCGCGTTGGCGGACGGACTCGTCCGGAGCCTGCTGCATCAGCGCCTGGACCTCCAGCCGGATGTCGAGGCCGCGCCCCTTGACCGTGGGAATGAGCTCCCGCAGGGCGGTCTCCAGGGCCAGCTGCTCGGTGTTCACCGCGTTGGTCCCGATGACGAGGTTCTCGGGGCTGCTGGGGCCGCCGTCCCCGTCACCGACCAGGTGGCACCACTCGTACTTGGCGAGCTGCCCGACGGATCCGCCGTTCCCCGGGCCCATCCACTCGTGCGCCTGGGTGTTGCCCATGGCCGAGGCGGTGTTGCGCTGGCCGTCACGCCGGTCGACCTGCGGCCGTTCGGACAGGCCCCGGTACCCGCGCATCTCGGTGCCGCCTGCCACCTGCGCGTCGAACTGCGCCGCGGTCGCGAAGCGCCGGCCGTCGTGCAGGAACCGCGAGTCCCGGCGCCCGGCGGGGACGTAGAAGATGATCGGGTGGGGCTGGGACGCGTCGGCCGGGAGCTGGGTGAGGTTCTGCGCTGCGACGTCGTTCGGTCCCACGAAGCCTTCCGGGTCCAGTCCGTAGGTCTCGACGGCCGCGTCCTTGCCCACCCCGGAGGCCGGATGGACACCCCACCGGTCGCCGAAGGCGTACGTGCGCCCGCCGGACCTCCCGGCCGATCCGCGCGGCGACCGACGGGTGATCCGGAACGGGGCGTCGAGGTTGATCCGGGTCGGATTCGCCGCGTTCTGCGGGTCGTTGATGAGCTCGATCGTGTAGACGAAGAACGAGGACTGGTAGTTGAGGCACCAGTTCGTCTGGACCGTGGCGCGCCGGCCCGCGGCCTCGCGCGGCGCGGTGAACGAAGCGTTGACGCGCAGCAGGTCGACGTCGGTCGGGTGTTGCGGTACCAGGTGCGCCACCGCCGGCTGCTGGGGAAGCGATCCGTCGGGTCCGAAGGTCTCCGCCGGGACGTAGAACCCGGTCAGGAGCTCGATCTGGTCCTTCTGCGCGTTCTGTGACTGGGCGTCGGCCGCAACCGCCGGCATCCGCTGGATCGCGCCGCTCCCGCCCGGTCGCGTGCTCAGCGCCGCCTCGTCGGTGGCGCGCTGGACGGGGGCGGCGCTCATGACGCGCGTCGCGTTGGCCTCCGCCTCCCGCTCGAAGCGGTCCGAGGGGTCGGAGACGCGCAGGCCGGCGCCGTTGTCCGTGCCGGCGACCGGCCCGCGGCGCTGCTGGATGACGTGGGTGAGCTCGTGGGCCAGGGTGTGCTTGTCGCCGCCGCCCTCGCCGAGGACGACGTGGTTGCCGGAGGTGTAGGCGCGGGCGCCGACCTCGGCGGCGGAGGCCTTGGCCGCGGAGTCGTCGTGGATGCGCACGTCGGAGAAGTCCGCGCCGAACCGGCTCTCCATGTCGGCGCGGGCCGCTCCGTCGAGCGGCCGGCCGCCGCTGCTGAGGACGCTGTGCACGGCGGAGCGCTGCACCGTGGGCGCGGGGCGTTCGGGCTGCTGGTGGCCGCAGCCGGCGCCGTGCTGGTGGGGGCCCGCCGGGAGGTCCGCCTGACGCAGCAGCTGGACGACGGCGGCGTTGCCGGCGGACGACTGGAGGGCGGCGATCCGCTGAGGCGTCATCAGCCCCGGTGCGGGGGCGGTCAGGGCCGTGTTCGGGCCGGCCACGGTCGGGCTGGTGCTGCGTCGGTCGGCTTCCTGGCCCTGGCCGTGGTTGTGGCCGTGGTCGTGCATGGACATGGAGGTGCCTTCCGAACTTCCGAACGCAGATCTACTCGCCGGTAATGAATACCCCGGTGCGGGCCCCGGCGACAGGTCCGCGAGGGCAGTCATGAGGGCAGACCTGAGCCGGAATGGCGCAGCTCAGGGGCGGGCCGACAGGTCGTCAGGGGCCGTCAGCCCGGCGAGGAAGGAGCCGAAGTCCGGGGCGAGCGCCAGCTCCCTGCCGAACTCGGCGTCGAACCAGGTCACCGACGGCTCGGCGTGCCGGCCCCCGGCCCGGTAGTCGAGGGCGATCCACTGGTGGCCGTCGCCCGAGAGCAGCACCAGCTCGGCCGGCAGCTCCCACTCCCTGGTCAGGTAGGGGCTGTCGAGGAGGGAGAGCACCCGGTTGCGGTCGCCGATGCCCATCAGGTGGTCGAACGGGACGTGGTCGGCGGCCCAGGAGGTGGGCCGGCTGGTGGGGAAGGCGCTCCGGGCGGCCGCGATCGGGCCGCCGTTGCGGGTGCGGAGCAGGTCGAGCAGGGCGGCGGGGAGGGTGACGTCCAGGTCCTCCTCGGCCTCGGTGATCGCCTCCTCGGTGAGCGGCGGTTGGACTCCGTAGTCGCTGGTGGTGTCCCACATGACGGGGCGTCACCATCCTTCCGGGATGCGTTCGAGGATGCCCTGGACGAACACGTCGTACAGCGGCAGGGTTTCCAGGTGGACGTAGCCGATGTGGCAGTCGCACACGGCCAGCGGGCAGGGGCGGGGCGTCAACGCCGCGCGGTACGAGCCGTCGTAGAGGTTGCCGAGCGGCGCGCGAACGAAGTGGCAGCGCTGGACGGTGCCTTCGCCGTCCACCGAGATCACCGAGGAGCCGGTGCGGCAGGGGTGGCCGCCGCTCGGGTGCGGGTGGCGGCTGTAGTGGAAGAGCGGGTCGAGGGCGCTCCAGTCGGCGGCTTCGGCGTCGGTGTAGGTGCGGCCCTCGGCGGCGTTGATCCACAGGTAGCGGTCCGCCGGCAGCTCGGCGCGCAACCGGCGGGCGGCGTCCAGGTGTTCGGGCTGGCCGACGACCCCGACGCTGTACCGCACGCCCAGCGCGGTCAGCTCGCGGCACTTGCCGAGGAAGCGCTCGTGGCTCACCTGGCCCGGGTGGTAGGTGGTCCACAGCGCGACGGTGTCCGGGTCGGCCTCGGCCAACCAGCCCGTGCGGCAGCTCAGGTTGGTCTGGATCGCCACCCGCCGGACCTGCGGCAGGTGGCTGAGCCGGACCATGGTGTCCCGGTACCAGGAGCGGACCAGGCCTTCGCCCCAGGGGGTGAGCAGGATCGACAGGCGGTCCTCGGTGTTGGCGGCGACCCAGTCCGCGAAGCGCGCCAACGCCGCCCGGTCGGCGCGCAGTTGCTCGGTCGAGTCGCGCCGCTTGGCGAACGGGCAGTACGGGCAGTCGTAGTCGCAGGAGGCCAGCGGGCCGCGGTAGAGGATGCTGAGGTCCACGGCGCGCCCCTACCGCGGCCGGTACGCGGCCATGTCGGCCCGCACCTGTGCGGAGAAGAGCGCCGGGCCGATCGCGTCGGAGTGGGCCAGGCCCTCGGGGGTGAGCCGGAGGCGGCCGTCGGCGGTGGCCAACCAGGGCTGCCAGGGCGCGAGTTCGGCCTCGAAGTCGTCCAGCACGGAGGACCCGAACCACACCTGGTAGTCCGTCAGGGAGAGCCCCTCAAGCTGGAGCAGCGACTGGATCAGGTGCCGCCGGCGCGACTCCTCGGGCGTCATCCACCGCCCGATCGCGGCGTGGCCGAAGTCCCGCGTCGCCACGTACCCGTCGATGATCGAGCGCACCTCGGTCGCGCTGACGGCGTAGTCGAAGGAGTAGTGCAGTCGCGCGGTGTACGAGCGCGCGCCGCAGCCCAGGCCCACCATGCCGTCCGTCTGGCAGCTGTACTCGCCGCCGCCCGCCTCGGGCGAGTCGGCGCGGCGGAACATCCGCATGGACACCTGCTGGTAGCCGTTCGCCAACAGGTGGTCGCGCCCGGCGCGGTAGAGCCGCAGGCGTTGGGCGTCCCAGCCCGCCGGCGACTCCTCGCCGGGCCGCCGGGCCAGCCCGGTGAGCGGGCGGACGTAGAGCGGGTAGAGGTAGAGCTCCTCGGGCCGCCAGGCCAGCGCCGCGTCCAGCGACTGGAGCCAACTCGCCTCGGTCTGGCCGTCGATGCCGTAGATCAGGTCGATGTTGAGCACCGGGAAGCCGGCCTCGCGGATCCGCCCGAGTGCGGCCTCCACGGCGGCGCGCTTCTGCGGGCGGACGGCGGAGCGGGCCTCGGCGTCCAGGAAGGACTGCACGCCCAGGCTGAGCCGCGTGGTGCCGCGCTCGGCCAGCACGCGCAGCCGGTCGGCGGTCGCGGTGTCCGGCGAGGCCTCCACCGAGAGCGGGACGGCGCGCAGGTCGGCGCCCATCCGGTGCTCGGCGATGTCGCAGAGCCGCTCCAGCTCACCGGCCGTCAGGTAGGTGGGCGTGCCGCCGCCGAAGGCGGCCAGCGCGAACCGGGCGTCACCGTCCAGGGCTTCGCGGACGGCCGTGGCCTGGCGCTCCAGCGCGTCCAGGTAGGCGGTGGTCAGGCCCTCGGGCGCGCCGATCCGGGTGAACAGGTTGCAGAAGCCGCAGCGCACCTCGCAGAACGGCACGTGCAGGTAGAGCGAGAGCGCGTGCTGCGGCTCGCCGGCCCACACCTCGCGCAGCGCCACCGCGGGCTTCAGCTCGCGGTAGGCGGTCTTGTGCGGGTAGGCGTAGACGTAGGACTGGTACGGCGAGGCGGAGTTCATCGAGCGGTGCCTTCGGGCTGGTGGGGAGCGGCAGCGGGGACGCTCAAGGCGGGGACGGTCGAGGCGGGGACGGTGAAGTGCGCGTACGGCACCGTCCAGACCGTCGGGTGGCCGATCCGGTGGCCGGTGTACCCGTCCTCGCCGTAGGCCGTGCCGTGGTCGGAGCAGACGATCGCGAAGCACGGCAGGCTCCGGCTCAACGCCCGCAGCAGGCGCGGGATGTGGCGGTCCACGTACTCCAGCGCGGCGGCGTGGCTGGCCCGGCTGTCGCCGTCCTCGCGGGTCGCACCCGGTAGGTGGAACCAGTTGGGCTGGTGCAGCGCCGAGACGTTGAGCAGAAGGAAGAGCGGCCGGCCGGCGGGCTGTTCGGCGGCCACCCGCTCGGCGCACGCCACCTGGGCCTCGAAGGAGGTGGCCGACGGCACCCCGAACTCCGGCTCCCAGTAGCTCTCCTGGAACATCCCGGGGAGCACCGAGCCGAGCGGTCCCTGCTTGTTGAAGAAGCCGACGCCGCCGATGCAGACCGTCCGGTAGCCGGCGCCGGACAGTGCGGAGGGCAGGTCGGGGGTGTCGAAGACCCAGGTGCGCGGCTCGGTGGTCTCCGAACCGGCGAACCGGGCGGCGAACAGCCGCGGGTGCGGACCGTCGGGCGTCGCGGGGGTGGGCAGGAACCCGGCCAGCATGGCCTGGTGGGCCGCGTAGGTGAAGCTGCCGGGGGTGTGCCGGCGCTCCCAGCGTCCGTCAGGCAGAACGGCGGTGAGGTTGGGCAGCCGGCCGGCCTCGGCCAGCTCCCGGGCCACGTCGTAGCGCAGGGTGTCCAGGGTGAGCAGCAGGATGTGGTGGCTGCCGACCACCTGGTTCATGTCGGGTATCTGGTCGGTTGTCTGATGGTGCGTCATATCACGGTGTTCCGGAGGAGGGCGGCGAGCTGGGCCTGGTGGGTGTCCAGGCCCTCGGCGGGGGTGCCGGGCAGGCCGGTGAGGTTGGGCAGCAGGTCGCCGAAGGCGTTGACCTCGCCGACGTGGAAGCGCTGCCAGTCGGTGCCGGGTAGCAGGTCGACGCCGACCATCGGGGCGTGCGGGAAGCAGGCGGCGGCCTGCTCGCAGACCCGCAGCAGCTCGGGCCAGCGGGCCCCCGCCGCCTCGACGGCGAGGGCCAACTCGCCCCGGGCGCCGCCGAGGTGGAGGTTGGTCAGCGGACCGCCGCTGGTCCGCACCACCGCGTGGGTGGCCCGGCCGGCGATCACCACCACCCGCAGGTCGGCGGTCCGGCCGCGCTGGGCGCCCTTGGGGATCCACCGCTCGACGTGCAGGCCGTCCGGGGCCAGCCGGTCGACGATGGCGGCGACCTCGGACTCGTCCCGGTAGCGGCGCACCCGCAGCGAGTTGTGCAGCTCGCCGCCGGTGAGCTCCACCGAGGTGGTGGCCTGCACCTGCCCGCGCGGGCCGAACTCCAGGGCGAGCACACCGCTGGCCGAGGAGCCGTGCGCGGGCTTGACGAAGACCCGGCGCAGGCGGGCGGCGGACAGCCGCTCGCGCAGGTCGGCCCAGTCGCGCACCGGTCCGGCGCACTGGTCCAGGGCCGCCGGCACCGGGACCCCGGCTGCCGAGAGCAGCCGATGGGTGGCCCGCTTGTCGAACATGGTGGCGATCTCGGCGGGGTCGCCGAGCAGCCGGGCGCCGGGGGTGGCCCGGACGGTGGCGGCCAGCCGCTCCAGCGCACCGGTGACGCCCCGGTACCAGGCGGCGCCGCCTTCGACCCGGGTCGGCGCGTAGCCGCCGCGCGGGCCGGCGCGGTGGCCGCTCGGGCCGGCGCGGTGGCCGTCCGGGCCGGAGCCCTCGCTGTCCGGGCCGAAGGCGGCGCCCCGCAGCAGCCGGTCGACCGTCTCGTCCTCGCCGGGGGAGTCGACCCGCACCACCGTGTCGGGCGCCAACCGCACCTCGCCGCCGAGCAGTTCCCGCCAGGGCAGCACGCTGGGCGTGGGCAGCCCGGCGGCCCGGGCGGCGGCCGCGAAGAGGGTGACCCGCCGGTGGCCCGGGTGGCCGACCACGGCCAGCGGGCGCCCGGGGCTCAGCAGCCGCTCGGGGCTCAGCAGCCGCCCACCGGCCGTCCGCTCACTCGCCGTTGGCCACATAGCGCCATTCCCCCTCCTCCCGCTCCTGCTCGCTCAGGTCGACCTCGGCCTCGGGCAGCGCGAGCCGGATCCGCTCGATCATCTCGTCGCTGAGGAAGTGGTGGTGCAGGTCCAGGGCCCGCAGGTGGGTGAGCGGCTGGCCGGAGAGCAGCGCGGTGGCGCCCTCGTCGGTCAGCGTGCCCATGGCCAGGCTCAGGCTCTCCAGCCGGGCGACCACCGGCGCCCCGGCCACCGCGCTGGCTATCTCGTCCGCCAACTCGCTGTCCTCCAGGCCGAGGTGGCGCAGCGCCGGGAACCGCGAGCCGTCCAGGAACGGCGCCAGGTCGGGCACCGTGGCGTCACCGCCGTACCAGCTGACGCCCAGCCAGAGCTCCAGCCGCTCCAGCGCCGGCAGTTCGCAGGCGCCGAGGGCCCGCACCACGCCGCCCGGCAGGCCGCCGGTCTCCAGGCGCAGGGCGCGCAGCCGCTCGTGCCGCACCTCGGTCAGCACCAGGTCCTGGCCGCCGCGCACCACCAGCTCCTCCAACTGCGGGAAGGCGGTGAGGGCAGGGGTGATGTCGGCCATGTGCAGCCAGGAGAGCTCGTGCTCCTCGTAGACCACGTCGCCGATGAAGAGCGCCCGCAGGTTCGGGAACCGGTCGGCGCTGGCGGTGATCAGGGCGAGCGAGTCGGTCAGCGGCTCCTCGCCGTCCTCGAACCACGGGCCGATCACCACGGCGGTGATCCGCTCCGTGTCGACCGTGTCGAGGAACTGCTGCCAGCGGTCGGCGAAGCCGGGGCCGTCCTCGTAGCACCTGACCGCGACCCGCCAGGCCGCCGCCTCGGGCGCGGGCTGCCTGCCCTTCGGGCCGCCGGTGTCGGGGAACAGGTCGTGGACCGGGAGTCCGTGGAACTCCTTCAGGTGCTCACTGATCGCCATGGCGCTTCTCCTGGGCGGTGGATCGGGGTCCTTGATCGGGTCCTTTCCTATCAGCCCCCACCGACGCAGCCCCCACCGACTCATCCCGCACCACGGCCCCACCGGGACCCCGACCCGCCGTGCGGGCGTTGTCAGCGCGCTCGCCTAGCGTTCGAGTCGTGAGTGGCGCGGGACACGCGCCGCCGGCGAAGGAGACGTGATGTACCGACAGGGCGACGTGCTGATCGTGCCGGTCCCCGAGAGCGCCGCGCCGGGCCCGGCCAGCGGCTTCGCCGCGCAGCCCAGGGACGCCCGCGGGCGGCTGGTGCTGGCGCTCGGCGAGGTCACCGGGCACGCCCACGCGATCGTCGGCCCCGGTGAACTGCTGCGCGAGCCGGGCCCGTTCGCACCGGCCTGGCTGCACCTGCCGGAGGGCGGCCGGGTGGTGCACGAGGAACACGCGGCGATCCCGCTGCCCAAGGGCTGGTACCGGGTGGTGCGCCAGCGGGAGTACACCCCGGGCGCGGTGCGGGTCGTCGCGGACTGACCCCGGCACCCACCGTCAGTTGAGCACACGACAGGCGATCGAGAGGAAGCACGACGTGACAGCGACCCAGCAGGCCGGACCCCGCCCCGGGGCGGACGCGGTCCGCGACTGGCGGACCGTCGGCGCGGCCACCGGGCCCGCCGACCGGGCCCGGGCCGAGCGGGCCGTGCTGGCCGCCTACCGGGCGGCCGGGGTGGTCGAGGAGCCGGCCGTGCTCTGGTTCGACTCCCCGCTCCAGGCGGCCGCCGCCGCGCTGCACCTCACCGGGCGGGCCGACAAGCTGCGCGGCTGCCCGGGCTGGGACCAGGTCGCCCGGCTGCCCGAACTGCCCGAGGCCGGCCGCTCGGTGCGCGAGCAGGTGCGCACCGCCCCCTGGGAGCGGGCCCGGCGCCGGGCGCACCAGCGCCTCGGCCCGCTCGGCTGGTCCGCGCTCTGGTCGGTGACCGGCGGTGAACTCTGGCCCACCGGGCAGGCATTGGCCGATCGCATCCGCGCGGGCGTGGCCGAGCGGTTGCACGGCGACCGGCAGTCGGCGGTCGGCCCGGTGCGCCAGGTGCTGCTGGACGCGGTGCTCGGCCAGCACGACGCCGCCTGGCTCGCCGCCTTCGACGCGGCCGGCGAGGTGGACGCCGGCCTCGCCCCGCTCGCCGAGCTGTCCCGCAGCGCCGGCTGGTGGTGGCCGTACGAGCGCCTGGTGCTGCTCTGCGAGCGGCCGACCGAGCTGCATCGCGACGAGGCCGGCCGGCTGGACCGGCCCGACGGCCCGGCGCTCGCCTACCCGGACGGCTTCGCCCTGCACGCCTGGCACGGCATGCCGGTCCCGGCCGACTTCCTCGCCAACCTCGGCGACCTCACCCCGGCCCGGATCCGCGAGGAGGAGAACGCCGAGCTGCGCCGGGTGATGCTGGAGCACTACGGCTACGACCGCTACCTCGCCGACTCCGCCGCCGAGCCGCTGCACCGCGACGAGACCGGCGTGCTGTGGCGGATCCAACTCGACGACGACGAGCCGGTGGTGATGGTCGAGGTGGTCAACTCCACGGCCGAGCCGGACGGCAGCTTCCGCACCTACTGGCTGCGGGTGCCGCCGACCACCGGCACCGCCCGCGAGGGCGTGGCCTGGACCTTCGGACTGACGGCGGACCAGTACCGGCCGCAGCGCGAGACCTGACGATGCGTCAGACGGCTTCCGGGCCCGGACCGTTCCGGAGCCGGCGGGCGGCCGCCAGCAGGTCGGCCGGCAGGCCCGGGCCGGCGCAGGCGCGGTCGATCAGCAGGTCCCGGTAGGAGTCGGCCGGCAGCTGCGGGGCCAGCTCGATGAGCTCGCGCAGGTCGGCGGGCGCGCCGGTGTGCCGTGCGCGGTAGGCGGCCCCGGCGGCACGGAGCGTCGGCTCGGCGGGCTCGTGGAGGAGCCCCTGGTCGACGTGTCGGACCGCGGCGGCGAAATCGCCCTGCTCGGCCCGCACGTCGGCCAGGTCGAGGTGGAGCGACCAGTTGGCCGGATCCAGGGCGATGGCCCGCTCGAACGCCGCCGCGGTCCGCTCGGGGTCGCCCAGCCTGCGCCAGGTGCCCGCCCGCACGACCTCCGTCAGCATGACCCGCTCGACGGCGTCCGCCCGGTCGCAGAGGGCCAGGGACTCGTCGGTGAGCCCGCAGGCCCGCAGCAGGATCGCCATCCTGGCCAGCGCCTCCGGCCGCGGTTCACGGGCGGAGACCGCCTCGACGGCGTGCAGCCAGGGCCGGAACCGGTCCCGCATGTCGTCGCTGTCCAGGCCGTGGCCGTGGTCCATCGTCCGCATCGCGGCCTCGGCCAGCGCGTCGGCGCTCACGGCGCCGAGGAACCGCTGGTCCCCGAACCACGGCGCGGCGGCCCAGGCGATGTCGGGCCGCGCGCCGGTGACCGCCCCGATCGCCAGCGCCGCGCCGTCCGGGTCGCCCCGGAGGAAGTCGACGTAGGACTGCGCCAGCACGGTCGGCAGCGTGCCGCCGTCCTTGAGCAGCGCGGCCAGTTCGGCGGGGCGGTCACGCCACCACTCGGCGAGCACCGCATAGGGTTCGGGGTCCTGGGGCGCCTCGGCGACGGCGCCCGTCAGGTGGTGCAGGGCGGCCTGCGGGCTGTCCCCGCAGTGGGCCAGCACCCGGGCGAGGGCCGCTGCGGCTACGACGGTTCGGTTCGACACCGTCAGAGGGTAGCGGGGCACGGCCCGTCAGGCCGCCACCGCCTTCGCCCGGTCGGCGGCGATGTGCAGGGCCAGGCCGCCCAGCACGGTGCCCATCGCGTAGCGCTGGATCCGCAGCCAGGCCGGGCGGCGGCCGAGGAAGCCGGCGATGCTGCCCGCGCCGAGGGCGATCAGGCCGTTGACGGTGACCGCGACGGCGATCTGGGTCAGGCCGAGCACGAAGCTCTGCGCGGCCACGTGGCCGCGCGCGGGGACGACGAACTGTGGCAGCAGCGAGACGTAGATGATGGCGATCTTGGGGTTCAGCAGGCAGGTCAGGAAGCCCATCGCGAAGAGCTTGCGCGGCGGGTCCGGCGGCAGCTCCCGGGGCGCGAAGACGGCGGTGCCGCCGGGCTTGACGGCCTGCCAGGCGAGGTAGAGCAGGTAGCCGGCGCCGGCCAGCTTGAGCGCGGTGTAGAGCAGCGGCACCACGGCGAAGAGGGTGGCGACGCCGGCGGTGACGGCCGTCAGGTAGACCAGGAAGCCGGTGGCCACGCCCGCCAGGGAGAGCAGTCCGGCGCGGCGGCCCTGGGCGATCGAGCGGGAGACCAGGTAGATCATGTTCGGGCCGGGGGTGAGGACCATGCCCAGGGCGACGGCGGCGAGGCCGAGCACGCCCTGGGTGTCCACGGCTGAGGTGAGCGCGTCCATGTGGCGAGGCTAGGGCCGAGTCGGAGCTCGGTGCAATGATGACTTTACACTCGGTGCAATCCGCTCGGCGCGTGGGATCCACGACGCGCGATCAGCGCTACTCGGTCCGCAGTGCAGTGGCGGTCCGGGAGCGCGCCGCCCACCCGGCCGGCAGCAGTGCTCCGAGCAGGGCGATCGCGATCCCGCCGGCCAGCAGCGGGAGCAGTGTCCCGGTGGTGTAGACGTGGGTGACGCCCGACGGCAGGTTCCTGCCGAGCGCGCTCACCATCTGAGTCAGCGTCACCTGCTCCACCGCCATCCCGATCGGGACCCCGACCAGCCCGGCGATCAGGCCGGTGAGGCTCACCGAGGTCAGCACCATCGCGATGGTCTGCCTGGGCGTCATCCCGAGGGCCTTGAAGATCCCCAGGTCGTGGATCCGTTCCCGGGTGTCCTGCACCACGGTGTTCAGCACGCCGAGCGCGGCGACCGCGATCATCATCAGCGTGAGGGTGGCCACCAGGGCGACCATGGTGAGCACCGTGAGGTTCGGGTACGTGATGATCGGGGTGGCCTCGGCGTGCAGCGGGGTCAGCGCGGCGGCGGCCGAGGCGGACCAGGTGGAGCCGCTGACGTTGTCGGCCAGCTCGACGTTGAACTGGCTGATGTACGGCGTCAGGCCGGCGGCGGTGAACGTGGCATTGTCGGTCATCACGACCCCGTTGCCACTGGCGTCGAAGTCGATGCCGACGACCCGCAGCGGCAGTCGCTTGTTGTCCTGCGCCACGGTGACGATGTCGCCGACGTGCACCCCGACAGTCGAAGCCAGGTGGTCGTCGACCACGGCTTCGCCGGGGTTCTGATACCAACGGCCGTGCAGCAGCTCCAGGTTGGTCCAGGACAGGTCGCCGGTGGTGGTGTCCACCGTCGTGTAGTCCCCCGTCGGCGCCCCGATCACGGTCGCGCCGCTGTCGCCCCAGCCGAACGCGGCCTTCGTGCCCGGGATCGAGGCGAGCGCGGCGGCCACTCCGGTGGAGTCCAAGTGGGGCTCGGCAGGGCCGCCGGCGGAGTGGAACCCGGTGGGCGTGCCGGCGGGCACCACGATCATCGCCCCGGCGCGGAAGCCGGCGGTGCCCGTGTCCATGTAGTTGGTGAACGTGGTCTCCAGCCCCGTCGCGAAGGTGACGCTGACCGCGCCGAACAGCACTGCGGCGCCGACCAGGACGGTCCGGGCCGGTTTGGCGAACGGCTGGGCCAGTCCCAGCGACATCGGCCGGGGCAGCGGCAGCCTGCTCGCCAGGCGCTGCGCGCGTTGGCCGCGCCGGGCCTTCGGGGCGCGGCCGACGACCAGGGTCCGCACCGCCGGCATGCGGCCGGCCCGAAGTGCCGGGACGAGCGCGGTGACACCGACGATGACCAGGGTGCCGATCGGCACGACGAGGCTGACCCACACCGGCAGACCGGTGCTGGTGGCACCGAGGTCCTTGCTGGCGTCGCCCAGGACCGGAACGGCCAGCAGGTTGCCCATCAGCGTGCCGCCCACCACGCCGATCGCCGCCGGGATCAGGGCCTGCGCGGCGTAGGCGCGGGCCACCTGCCAGGGGGTGAAGCCGAGCGACTTCAGGATCCCGATCCGCCGGATGCCCGAGACCACCGCGCCGCTGACCACGATCGCGATGATCAGCACCGACAGGAACAGGCCGAGGACGCCGAAGACGACCAGGAACGGCACGTAGGACTTCGCGGTGCCGACCGCCTGCTTCTCCGCGGCCAGGTAGGTCTGTCCGCTCTCGACCGAGCCGGCCGGTGCGGCGGCGGTGATCGCCTGCTTGTCCGTGGCGAGGTCGGCGTCGGTCCCGGACTCGGCGAACCGGTACAGCATCTGCTCGTCGGTCTCGGCGCCGGCGGCGGTCAGCCGCGCGAAGCCGTCGGTGGTGAGGAAGCCGGTGGCGGTGTCGGTCAGCGAGTTCGCAAGGCCGACGACCTTGAACGAGGGCTTGCCCGGCAGCGAGTCGAACACCACGGAACCGCTTGGGCAGAGACGGTCCCAGTAACGCAGGACGATCTCATTCGCGCTGGTCGGCCACCTGCCCTGTGCCAGGGCCAGCTGGTCCAGGCCGGAGGTGCCGGCCAGCTCGGGCCGGGTGCTGGCGACGACCGACCCGGCGGCGCGACCGGCCTGCGGCATGCCCGGGGCGATGTTCGCGGTGCAGTCCGCGCCGTAGGTCGTGTTCAGGGCGGCGGTGACCGGGTACGGCCCGGACGCCTCGGTGACGCCGGTGGTGTGCGCGGTGGCGGCCGCCTGCGCGGCAGTGGCCTTCGAGCCGTCGAACTGGACCGAGAGGTGCGCGCCGTGGCGGGCCTTGAAGGCGTGCTCGAACGGGGCCTGCACGACGGCCAGCAGACCGAGCGAGAGCACCGAGGAGGTGACGGCCGCGAACGTCGTCAGGGCCATCACGAGGGACTGCACACGGCGCCGGCCGACGCCGGAGCGCACGACCTTGCCCAGGGCGCTCATCGGCCCGCTCCCGCCGGGCTGTTGGAGGTGGCTCCGCTGACCGTGTTGACGACGTCCCGGGCCACGGCACCGTCCACCAGCTCGATCGTGCGTCGCGCGGTGTTCGCGGCCAGCCGGGTGTCGTGGGTCACCAGCAGGATGGTCTGACCCTCGGCGTTCAGGTCCAGCAGCAGCCGGCGCACGTCCTCGGCCGACTGCGAGTCCAGCGCGCCGGTCGGCTCGTCGGCCAGCAGCAGCGCCGGCCGGTTCATCAGGGCCCGGGCCACCGCCACCCGCTGCCGCTGACCGCCGGACAGCCGCTGCGGGTAGGCCTTGGCGTGCCGGTCGATGCCCAGCGAGGCGAGCAGCTCGGTCGCCCGCCGCTTCACCTCGCCCTTGCCCATCCCGGCCAACTGCGCCGGAACCATCACGTTGTCAAGCACCGTCAGGTCGTCGAGCAGGTTGAAGAACTGGAAGACCATGCCGATGGAAGCCCGCCGGTACTTCGCCGAACCGGCCTCGCCGAGCTGGTCGACCCGGGTTCCGTTGACGGTCACGGTGCCGCTGGAGGGCTTGTCCAGACCCGCGACCAGGTTCAGCAGCGTCGACTTGCCGCTGCCGGAATGGCCGAGGATCGCCACGCACTCACCAGCCGCCACGGTCAAGGTCACCCCGGCCAGCGCGGGCGGGCCGTCATCGTATTTCTTCGTCGCGTCCTGGAGATCGATTATCGGCTCATTCGTCATGGCCACGAACCTAGGAACGGACCGTGATCCGCCGCATCGGCCGGCGGATGTGACTCTCCCCCAGGCCATCGGCCCGGCGGCTACCCCTGCGTACATCCCCGGGGTGACGCGCGGAGCCGACGCCGGTCAATACGATCCCCGTATGGAAGAGCTGCTCCGGCGTTTCTCGACATCGGCCCCCGTGACCTGGCTGACGACGCGGGCCGTGCTGCTGGCCGCCACCGGCTTCTACGCGCTGATGCTCTTCTGGACGCTGCCGGTCCATCAGCTCCGGCGCTACGACGGCCCGCCCCTCCGGTTCCCCGACTTCTGGCCCGACCAGATGATCGGTCTCTGCCTCGTGCTCGCCGTTCCGATCCTGCTGGTGCGCCGGCTGCCCACGGCGGCCTTCGCGGCGATCCTGGGCGAAGCAGCCCTCGGCGACCTCTTCGGCGCGCGGCCCTGGATCGAGCTCCCCCTGCTCCTGCTCCTGGCCGGGCACCTCGCCGCCCGGCGGCCGGCAGCCGCCGCCGTCGGCTCGGTCGCGGCCGTCGCGACCGACTTCGTCGAGCGCACCCTCGTCTCCCCCTGGGAGTCCATCAGCGACGCGGCCCCGCGGGCCGGGCAACTCGCGTTCCTGTTCGCGGTCGCGTGGGTCTTCGGCGTGGTGTACCGCAAACGCCGCGAGTACCTCGACGCCCTGCACGAGCAGACCGCGGCCCACGCCGTCATGGCCGAGCGGCTGCGGATCGCCCGCGAGCTGCACGACAGCGTCGCGCACAGCATCGGGATCATCACGGTGCTGTCGGGAGCGGCGGCGCGGGTCGTGGAGACCAAGCCCGAGCAGACGCGGCAGGCGCTGACCGGCATCGAGACCACCAGCCGGGAGACGCTGCTCGGGCTGCAGCGCATGCTCGGGGCGTTGCGCCGCGCCGAGCCCGACGACGCCGTGCCGCAGGCCGCTCCGCTGGCGCCGGGCGGCAGCCTGGCCGACGTCCCGCGGCTCGCCGAACGCACGGCCGACGCCGGGGTGCGGGTGCAGGTGACCTGGCGGGGCGAGCAGCGCCCGCTGCCGCCGGAGATCGAGCTGTCGGCGTTCCGGATCGTCCAGGAGTCGGTGACGAACGTGGTGCGGCACTCCGGTGCGCGGACCTGCCGGGTCGCGGTCGGTTACGAGCCGACCGGAGTGACGATCGAGGTGGTCGACGACGGGGACGACGGCCCCGGCGGACCCGGCCGTCCGAGACACTCGGTGGCGGCCGGCGGGAGCGGCTTCGGCCTGCTCGGCATGCGCGAGCGGGTGACGTTGCTGTCCGGCCAGTTCACCGCGGGCCGGCGCCCGGAGGGCGGGTTCCGGGTGGCTGCGAGAATTCCGGCATGAGCGTGCGGGTACTGCTGGTCGACGACCAGCCGCTGATGCTGGTCGGGCTCGCGATCCTGATCGGCGACACCGACGACCTGGAGGTGGTCGGCGAGGCCGGCGACGGCCGCGAGGCGGTGCGCCTGGTGCGTGAACTGCGGCCGGACGTCGTGGTGATGGACATCCGGATGCCGGCCATGGACGGGATCGAGGCGACCCGGCGGGCGACCGCCGAGCCGGACCCGCCCAAGGTGCTGGTGCTGACGACCTTCGACGACGACGAGTACGTCTACGGCGCCCTGCGCGCCGGGGCCAGCGGATTCCTGCTCAAGAGCATGGCTCTGGACGCGATCCTGGACGCGATCCGCGTGGTGGCGGCCGGCGACGCGTTGATCGCGCCGAGCGTGACCCGCCGGCTGATCGCGGACTTCGCCGGAACGTCCGGCTCCGCGGCCCCCGGACCGGACGCCGAGCCGGCCGCGGACCCGCGTCTCCTCGCGGGGATCACCGGCCGCGAGCGCGAGGTGCTGGCACTGGTCGGACAGGGGCTGTCGAACGCCGAGATAGCCGAGCGGTTGGTGATCAGCGTGGCGACCGCGAAGACGCATGTCGCGCGGCTGTTCGCCAAGCTCGAAGCCCGGGACCGCGTCCACCTGGCGATCACCGCCTTCGAGGCCGGACTCGTGCCGCGCAGACGGTAGACACCATCGCCCGCGCCCGTGCTCGCGAACCAGCGTGCTCCGTCAGCTCCGTCAGCTCCGTCAGCTCCGTCAGCTCCGTCAGTTCCGTCAGTTCCGTCAGTTCCGTCACAGAGGTCTCCCATGGACGACTACCGCCTGCTCGCCGACGAGGTCGCCGCCGCCATCGCCGACGGGCGCCTGCGCCCGGGTCAGCAGCTGCCCACCCAGCGCGCCTTCGCCCGCACTCGGGGCATCGCCGCCTCCACCGCCGGGCGGGTCTACCGCGAGCTGGCGCGCCGTCGGCTGGTGGTCGGCGAGGTCGGGCGCGGCACCTTCGTCCGGGCGGGCCGGCCCGGCGCGGAGCAGCCGGTCGCGCTCGCCGAGCCGGCCGCCCCGGACCGGGTGGACCTGGAGCTCAACTACCCGGTGGTGCCCGAGCAGTCCGCGCTGCTCGCCGCGGGGCTGGCCCCGCTGCTGCGCCCGGACGCGCTGGAGGCGGCGCTGCGCCCGATCGGCGTGGCCGGCACGGCGGCGGCGCGGCGGGCCTTCGCGGGGCTGGTGGAGGCCGCGCCGCAGGAGGTGCTCTTCGCGGGCAGCGGGCGGCAGTTGCTGGCCGCCGCGCTCGGCGCGCTGGTGCCGACCGGGCAGCGGCTGGGCGTGGAGGAGCTCACCTACCCCGTGGTCAAGGCGGTCGCCGAGCGGCTCGGGATCGCCCTGGTGCCGCTGGCCGTGGACGAGCAGGGCGTGCTGCCGCAGGCGCTGGCCGCGGCCCACCGGAGCGCCCCGCTGCGCGCCGTCTACCTCCAGCCGCGCCTGCACAATCCGCTCGGTGCCAGCCTGTCGCCCGAGCGGTGCGAGCGGCTGGCGGGGGAGCTGCGGCGGCTCGACCTGCCGGTGGTCGAGGACGCCATCTGGTCCTTCCTGCACCCCGGGCGCCCGGCGCTGGCCGCGCTGCTGCCGGAGCGCACGGTGCTGGTGGACAGCCTGTCGAAGCGGCTGGCACCCGGGCTCACCACGGGGTTCGCGGTGGTGCCGGACGCCGGCCTGCGGGAGCGGCTGGCGGCCGCGCTGCGCTCCGGCGGGTGGGCGCCGAGCGGGTTCGCGCTGGAGGCGGCGGTGCGCTGGGTCGGCGACGGCACGGTGGCGGCGGTGGAGGGGGCGAAGCGGGCGGACGCGACGGAGCGTCAGCTGGTGGCCCGTCGGCTGCTGGCGGGCCGGGCGGTGCGCTCCGACCCGGTTTCGTACTACCTCTGGTGGGAGCTGCCCCGGGCCTGGCGGGCCGAGACCTTCGTCGCCGCGGCGGCGCGCCACGGCATCGCGGTGACGCCCGCCGCCGCCTTCGCCGCGGATCCGCGCAGCACCCCGAACGCCGTGCGGGTCGGCCTGGCCTCGCCCGCGCTGCCGGTGCTCCGGGAGGCGCTGGGCACGCTGGCCCGGATCGCGGCGAGCACGCCGGAGGAGCTGTGGTGATCCCGCACTGGCGTTCCTAGGGGTCCTAGGTTTAACCTAGGGCTCCTAGGATCACCATGGGAGGGGACCGATGGCGAGGGCCGGACTGACGGCGGAGCGGGTGACGCTCGCGGGCGCCGAGTTGGCGGACGAGATCGGGCTGGACCGGCTGACGATGGCCCAGGTGGCCCGCCGGCTCGGGGTGAAGGACGCCAGCCTGTACACCCACGTGCGCGGCCTGGACGACCTGCGCGGGCGGATCGCGCTGCTCGCGGCGGACGAGAAGACCCGCCTGATGGCGGACCGGATGGCCGGCCGCGCGGGCAAGGACGCGCTGGTGGCCTACGCGAACGGCTGGCGCGAGTACGCCCACCGGCACCCGGGGCGCTACCTGGCCACCCAGCTCACGGTCGACATCGACCCCGAGCTGGTCGAGGCCGCCCCCGGACCCCGGTTGGCCGTCGAGCTGACCTGCGGGCTGCTGCGCGGCTACCGGCTCGCCGAGCCGGACCTGACCGACGCGGTGCGCCTGCTGCGCAGCACCTTCCACGGCTTCGTCGCCCTGGAGGCGGCCGGTGGCTTCGCCCACCAGCGCCCGGCCGAGGACTCCTGGCTGCGGGCCCTGGACGCGCTGCACGCCCTGCTGGAGAACTGGCCCGTGACGGAGGAGCGATGAGCGAGCTGCGGGTGCCCGGGGCGACGCTGCACTACCAGGTGCACGGCGCGGGCCCGGTGCTGCTGCTGATCCCCGGCGGCACCGGCGGAGCGGCCGGATTCACCGCAGTGCTGGACCGGCTGACGGTGGATCACACCGTACTGACCTACGATCCGCGCGGGATCGGGCGCAGCCCACTGGACGAGGCCGACGCCGAGCAGCGGGTGGCGGAGCACGCCGAGGACGCGGCCCGGCTGCTCGACCTGGTCGCGCCCGGTGAGCCGGTGCGGGTCTTCGGGGCCAGCTCGGGCGCGATCGTCGCGCTGCACCTGGCGTGCGTCGAACCCGGGCGGGTGGCACGGGTGGTGGCGCACGAGCCGCCGCTGGTCGAGGTGCTGCCGGACGCCGGGGCCCAGCGGGCGATGGTGGCCGGCGTGCGGGAGGTGTGGCGCAGTGAGGGCGTGCCGGCGGCCGTGGCCGCGCTCGCGACGGGGCTGAGCCGGGACGGGAAGCCGGTGCAGGTGGGCGAGTTGCCGCCGCGGCTGGCGACGGCGATGGGGTACTTCGTGGGGCGGATCGTGCCGAGTTTCATGGTGCACCGGCCCGATCTCGGGCGGCTGGCTTCGCTCGGGGACCGGGTGGTGCCGGCCGTCGGCGCCGAGTCGCACGGTGAACTGCCGTGCCGGGCGGCCGAGTCGCTGGCCGCCCGGCTGGGTCGGGAGCCGGTGCTCTTCCCGGGCGGCCACGTCGGGTTGAGCACCCACCCGGCGGAGTTCGGCGACCGGCTCCGGCAGGTCCTGACGGCCTGACGGAGCCGGACTGACGAACCGTCAGGTCCACTGCTCCGACGGCTTGAGGCCCGGGAGCGGCTTGCCGATCACGGCGAGGGCGACGTAGAAGTTCACCTGGCCGATGGCGAGCGCCAGGGTGGTGAGCGCGGTCGGGTCGTAGACCTTCGAGGCCTCGGCGAAGAGCTCGTCGCTGACCCGCTCGCCGTGCGGGTTGGGCTGCAGCACCGCCTCGGTCAGGGCCAGGGCGGCCCGCTCCTCGGGGGTGAAGTAGGGGGCGTCCTGCCAGGAGGCGACGGCGGTGATCCGCTCCTCGGTCTCACCGGTCGTGCGCAGGCTGGTGGTGTGCATCACGGTGAGGTAGGTGTTGCCGACGATCTGGCCGGCCCGCAGCTGGAGCAGGTCGATGGTGCGCTGCGGGACGACCCCGCTGCTGACCGCCTTGTACATGGCGCCGCCGACCGGCCCGAGGGCGGGCACGAGCCGGGCGGGGTTGGGCAGGCGGGAGGCGGCGGTGGTGACGGTTCCGGTGGCGGTGACGGTCCCGGCGGTGGTGATCTCGGTGCTCATCAGCGGTGTTCCCTCGTTCTCGTGGGTTCTCGTTCGTTGCGGACACAGCACTGACGGAGCGTCGGACCGGGATGTGACAGCGCGGGCGAAGTTATTCGGTTGTCCCGCCGGCGCCGTGACGGAAGAGTCGGAGCATGCCGACCCCCGTGCCCACCCCCGCCCTGCCGCCGGACTACCGCGCCCGGCCCGCCACCGAGGCCGACGTGCCCGCGATCCACGCGCTGCTCGCCGCCTGCGAGCGCGAGCTCTACGGGCGGGCGCAGTCCGACCAGGGGGCGGTGGCGGCCGTGTTCGCCCGGCCGGGCCTGCGCCCTGCGGCCGACACCCTGCTGGTGCACGACGCGGACGGCCGGCTCGCCGCCCGCGCCTGGGTGGACCGCCGCAGCGAGGTGGACGTGCACCCCGCGCACCGCGGGCGCGGGCTCGGCCCGGCGCTGCTCGACTGGGTCGAGGCGCGCGCCCGCGCGGCGGGCACGGCGGCCGTGGTGCAGATCGTGCCGGACGGCGACGCGGCGGGCGGCGCGATCGTCCGCTCCCGCGGCTACCGCGCCGCGGTGACCTCCTGGCTGCTGGAGTTCGCGATGGCCGAGGAGCCGGCCGTGTCGGCCCTGCCGCCCGGGGTGACCTGTCGGCCGTTCCACTCCGGCGACGAGCGGCAGGTGCACCGGCTGCTGGAGGACGCGTTCGCCGACTGGCAGCCCCGGCGCAAGCCGTACCACGAGTGGGCCCAGCACACCGTCGAACGCCCCAGCTTCGCAGCCGAGTTGTCCCCGCTGGCCTTCGCCGACAGTGAACTGGTCGGCGCTGCCGTCGCCTTGGACCTGCCGGAGACCGGCGAGGGCTACCTGGAGCAGCTCGCGGTGCGCGCCGACCACCGCCACCGGGGCATCGCCCGCGCCCTGCTGACCCGGGCCTTCCGGGCCTCCTACCGCTCCGGGCAGCGCAGTTGCACGCTCTGGACCCATTCCGACACCGGCGCGCTCGACCTCTACCTCCGGGTGGGCATGCGGGTGCGCCACGCCTCCACCGTTTACCGCAAGGAGTTCTGACGATGCGCAAGATCCCCACCCTGTTCCGCCGCGATCCCGAGGACCGGGCCCGGGTCACCGCCGAGGTCAACCCCGGCTGCGAGTGGGTGCTGGCCGGCGAGGGCGTGGCGACCCGCAAGTACGACGGCACCTGCGTGCGCCTGGACGAGTCCGGCGCCTGGTGGGCCCGGCGCGAGGTGAAGCCCGGAAAGGCCGCCCCGGCCGGCTACCTGCCGGTGGAGACCGACCCGGTGACGGGCAAGACGATGGGCTGGGAGCCGATGGCGCAGTCGCCGTTCGCCAAGTTCCACGCCGAGGCCTTGCAGTTCCACGCCGAAGCACTGGACGCACTGGAGTCCCACGCCGAGGCGCCGGCGGACCGGTCCGACCTGGTGCCGGGCACCTACGAGCTGGTCGGCCCCAAGCTGAACGGCAACCCGGAGCGCCGCACCACCCACGGGCTGGTCCGGCACGCCGAGGCCGAGGTGCTCCCCGTGCCGCAGCGCGAGCACGCCGCGCTGCGCGACTTCGTGCTCGCGCTGGCCGCCGAGAGCGGCGCCGAGGGGCTGGTCTTCCACCACCCGGACGGCCGGATGGCGAAGTTGAAGGCGCGCGACTTCGGCTGACGGACGCGGCCGGTTCCACGATCCGGACGGCAAAGACCAGGATCCGGACAGGCGGTTGACGGTCCGTGGGCGCGGCGACTAGCTTCCCCGGCATGCAGCGGTACTCCCTGGCACTCACGACTCGCGGTCACATCGACCTCCTGCGAGTCTGTTCCGCTGCCTGTCGCGCCTGCTGAGCAGCGCGCGCCCCTCTCCTTTCCTCCGGCCCGTTCCGGGTTTCCTTCCGCACGTCAACCCTGCGCCCTGCCGCGCCGGTTGACGCTGCGTGAACCCTTTTTGCCGCTATCCGAAAGCCTGGTTCCGTCATGCCCAAGCTCCGCCCTGCCCTCGTTCTCGGCGCGGCCACCGCCGCCGTGCTCGCCACCGCGCTGCCCGCCGGCGCCGCCACCACGGCCGCCCCGGCGGACACCCGTCCGCTCCCGCCGGTCCAGGTGCTGACCGACCGTCCGGGCACCGCCGCGGGCGACATCTTCCTCTCGCCCATCTCGGCGAACAGCGCCTACGCCAGCGGGGTGGAGATCCTCAGCCACGACGGCAAGCGGGTGGTCTGGTCGCACCAGGTGCCGGCCGGCCAGGAGGCGGCCGACTTCCGCAAGCAGACCTACGAGGGCCGCCCGGTGCTCACCTGGTGGCAGGGCACCGGACTCGGCGGCCCGGCCAGCGGCGTGGACGAGATCTACGACGAGCACTACCGCAAGATCGCCGAGGTCCACGCGGGCAACGGCTACACCGCCGACGGCCACGAGTTCCTGATCACCCCGCAGAACACCGCGCTGATCCTGGCCTACTCCGTCACCACCGCCGACCTGCGCTCGATCGGCGGCCCGGCGAACCAGAAGGTGATCGACGGGGTGGTGCAGGAGGTCGACATCCGCACCGGCAAGGTGCTCTTCCAGTGGAACAGCGCCGACCACGTGCCGTACGCGCAGAGCGAGCAGCCGCTGCCGGCCTCGGCCGACCAGCCCTGGGACTGGTTCCACGTCAACGCCGTCAAGCTCGACACCGACGGCAGCCTGCTGGTCGACGCCCGCAACACCTGGACCACCTACCAGGTGGACCGCCGCAGCGGCCGGATCAACTGGCAACTCGGCGGCAAGGCCAGCTCGTTCACCCTGCACACCGCGAACGGCACGCAACTCAACGACGCCGGTGCGCCGTTCAGCTGGCAGCACGACCCGGAGCCGCTGGGCGGCGGCCGCTACAGCTTCTTCGACAACGAGTCGGCGGGCGTGGCGAACACCGGCGCCGGCGCCGTCGAGGAGCTCCCGTACAGCCGGGTGGTCACCGTCCAGCTCGACCCGCGCACCCACCGGGCCACCGTGGTGCGCACCGAGGACCAGCCGTACGGGCTCAGCGCCTCCTCGCAGGGCAACGCGCAGCCGCTGCGCGGCGGGCACACCTTCGTGGGCTGGGGCTCGCTGCCGTACGTCTCGGAGTTCGACCGCTCCGGCCGGGTGCTCTTCGACGCGCAGTTCCCGGCGGGGGTGAACACCTACCGCGCCTACCGCTTCCCGTGGAAGTAGGCCTGCCGCAGTAAGCCCCCAAGGCCCGGGCGGAGCCACCGTGCTCCGCCCGGGCCTCGGTGTTTCCCCGGCTTTCCCTGGCTTCCCTGGCCTTCCCCGACGTTCGCCCGGCACCGAAAGTTGGTTGTATAGTCGTAACTATTGTGGATAGTTAACCAAACGGGGAGGGACCCGTGGCGGAAACCAGTACGGACCAGCCCGGCGCAGCACAGCGCCGGACGCTGATCCTCGCGATCTGTTGCATGAGCCTGTTCGTCGTCGGCATCGACAACACCATCGTCAACGTCGCGCTGCCCGACATCCAGCACGACCTCAACGCCTCCGTCTCGGGGCTGCAGTGGGTGATCAGCGCCTACACGGTGGTGATCGCCAGCCTGCTGCTGCTGGCCGGCTCGACCGGTGACCGGATCGGGCGGCGGCGCACCTTCCAGATCGGCCTGGCGCTCTTCACCCTGGGCTCGCTGCTCTGCAGCCTGGCGCCCGGGCTCGGCTGGCTGATCGCCGCCCGGGTGGTGCAGGCCGCCGGCGGCTCGATGCTCAACCCGGTGGCGATGGGCATCATCACCAACACCTTCACCGAGCCGCGTGAGCGGGCCCGGGCGATCGGCGTCTGGGGCGGGGTCGCCGGAGTGAGCATGGCGCTCGGGCCGGTGATCGGCGGGCTGTTGGTCGGCAGCGTCGGCTGGCGGGCGATCTTCTGGATCAACCTGCCGGTGGGCCTGGCCGCGATGGCCCTCGCCCAGCGCTTCGTGCCCGAGTCGCGGGCCGCCAAGGCGCGCCGGCCCGACCCGCTGGGCCAGCTGCTGATGGTGGTGCTGCTCGGCCTGGTCACCTTCACCCTGATCGAGGCGCCGCACGTGGGCTGGACCACGCCGCGCACCATCGGCTCGTTCGTGGTCGCCGCGCTGGCGGCGGTGGCCTTCGTGCTCTGGGAGTCGCGCTGCGCCGAGCCGCTGATCGACCCGCGGTTCTTCCGCAGCGTGCCGTTCGCCGGCGCCACGGTGATCGCGGTCTGCGGCTTCGCCTCGCTGGCCGGCTTCCTCTTCCTCAACACCCTCTACCTGCAGGACGTGCTGGGGTACAGCGCGATGAAGGCCGGCTTCTACGTGCTGCCGATGGCCGTGATGGCGATGGTCTGCTCGCCGATCTCCGGGCGGCTGGTCGGCGGCCGGGGCCCGCGCCCGCCGCTGCTGGTGGCCGGGACGGCGATGGCGGTCAGCGGCGTCCTGCTCAGCGGGCTCTCCGCGCACATGCCGGTGGCCCGGCTGATGGCGGCCTACGTGGTCTTCGGGATCGGCTTCGGCATGATCAACGCGCCGATCACCAACACCGCCGTCTCCGGCATGCCGCGCAGTCAGGCCGGGGTCGCGGCGGCCGTCGCCTCGACCAGCCGGCAGACCGGGCAGTCGCTCGGCGTCGCGGTGATCGTCTCGGTGGTGGTCTCCAGCGTGCACGGACCGCTGCGCACCGGGTTCGCCTCGGCCAGCCACGCCGGTTGGTGGATCATCGTCGGCTTCGGCCTGGTCGTGGTGGTGCTCGGTATCCTGTCCACCGGTGAACGCGCGGTGCGGACGGCCACCCGGGTCGCCGAGTCGCTCGAACCGACGGACCGTCGGACACCCGTCAGCACCGGCGTGAACACCTGAGCCAGACCGCAGTGAGATGAACGCAGCGGCAATGAACGCAGCGACGTGAACGCAGTGACATGAACGAGATGGCATGAACGACGAAGCCCACCGCGCCACCGCCACCCGGATCTACCAGCGGATGGCGCACCTCGTGCTGGAGTCCGACAACCGCCGGCGCGAGGTGGTGGACGCCACCGGGCTGAGCTTCGCCCGGGTCCGGGCGCTGCGCCGACTGGCCCGGCAGCCGATGCGGATGAGCGAGCTGGCCGCCGAGCTGGTGGTGGACAAGCCCTACACCACCGTGATCGTGGACGAGTTGGAGCGGCGCGGCCTGGTGGTGCGCACCACGGCGCCGGACGACCGCCGGGTCAAGGTGGTCACGGTGACCGAGCAGGGCCGCGAGCTGGCCGAGCTGGCGAGCGCGATCCTGACCCGGCCGCCGCAGGCGCTGGTCGCGCTGCCCGCCGCCGAGATGGCCGAGCTGGACGCCCTGCTGGCCAAGCTGGCGCCGTGAGCCGACGGCACGCCCCGGCGTGCACTCCGGGCCTGACCCGCCGTCGGGTGTGACCCAGGCGACACCCGGTGTGAGGCTTGCGCGCGTCGCCCGGGAGGAAGGATCCCCCCGAAGATCATCATGTGCATGGTGATCCGCAGGGGAGGGCGGGATGACGGTCACCGAGGAGGAGTTCCTCGCGCTGTCCGCCGAGCTGACCGGCTTCGCGGCCGCGCAGCTGCGACGGACCGGACTGGCGGACGGTTACCTGGAGCTGACGGTCAAACGCCTCGGCGAGCCGGCACTGCGCGCGCTGCTGACGGACCGTTCGGGCGCGGCGGCGGCGGACCTGGCCCACCTCTGGTACGTCGGCGGCTGGCCGGACGAGCCGGAGCTGGTCTCCGGCGAGGCCTACCGGCAGGCCCTGGTCTGGCGCACCATCGGCGTCCGGGCGCCCGCCACCGACCCGGCGGGCTACGGCAGCTGGTCCGCCCCACCGTCGCTGGGACCGGGGGCCGCGCGGTGAGCCGCTGGGACGCCGTGGTGGTCGGCGCCGGGATGGCCGGCAGCCTGGTCGCCAAGGAGCTCGGGGCGCGCGGCTGGCGGGTCCTGGTGCTGGAGGCCGGGCCCGGGCAGCCCGAGCCGGCCTCGCTGGAGCGCTTCCGCTCCGCCGTCTTCAAGACCCCGAACTCGCCCTACGCCCCGGCGCCGTACGCGCCCTCGGCGGACGTGCTCGACCTCTCCCGCCCGCCGGGGGAGGGCCACCTGGTGCAGCAGGGCCCGCTGCCCTACGCCTCCGGCTACCTGCGGGCCAACGGCGGCACCGGTCTGGTCTGGACCGGACTCGCACCCCGGATGCACCCCGAGGACTTCCGGGCCGGCGACTTCGGGCACGGGCGCAACTGGCCGATCGGCTACGACCAGCTGGAGCCCTACTACCAGGCCGCCGAGGCCGAGTTGGGCGTCGCCGCGGACGCCGCCGAGCAGCGCGCGGCGGTCGGCCTGCCGATGCCGGAGCAGTACCGCTTCCCGATGCCGGCCGTCCGGCACAGCCACCTCGACACGGTGATGGCCGGGGCCTTCGACGGCCGCACCGCGCACGACCCGGCCGCCGGGGCGCCCACGCCGCTGCGGGTGACCACCACCCCGCACGCCCGCAACACCACCGCCGAGGGCGGACCGCGCTGCGCCGGCCACGCCAGCTGCGTGCCGATCTGCCCCTCGCACGCCAAGTACACCCCGCTGCGCACCCAGGCGCGGTGGAGCCCGACGGTCACCCTGGTCACCCGCGCCGTGGTCACCCGGGTGCCGCTGGACGGCACCGGCCGCGCCACCGGTGTCGAGTACCGCCGCCACGACGCGGCGGGCGCGGGCCCGGTCGAGCGGGTCACGGCCGGGCTGGTGGTGCTGGCCGCGCACGCCGTCGAGAACGCCAGGCTGCTGCTGCTCTCCGGCGCGGGCAACCGCAGCGACCAGGTCGGGCGCAACCTGATGGACCATCCGGTGCTGCTCACCTGGGGGTTGATGCCCCGACAGGTCGGACCGTACCGGGGCCCCGGCTCCACCACCGGCCTGGAGGGCTTCCGGTTCGGCGCGGCCCGGGCGCGCCGGGCGCCGTTCCGGGTGGAGATCGGCAACTGGGGCTGGAGCTGGGCGCTCGGCGGCCCGGAGCAGCGGGTGGCCGGGCTGCTGCGCGAGGGCCTGTTGGGGGCCGAGCTGCGCCGCGCGGTCGGCGACCGGGTCGGGCGGGAGTTCGCCTTCCAGTTCGAGCTGGAGCAGGACGCGGTGCCGAGCAACCGGGTCACCCTGCACCCGACGCTGCGCGACCCGCTCGGACTGCCCCGCCCCGCCGTGCACTACGACCTCTCGGACTGGGTCAAGCGCGGCTTCGCCTCCGCCTTCGCGGTCTCCGAGCAGCTGATGGCGCTGCTCGGCGCCGAGGACCACACCGAGTTCGCGCCCGGCCCGCTCTGGCCGGGGGCCTTCGAGCACCAGGGTCGCCGCTACGCCTACCGGGCGGCCGGCCACGGCGCGGGCACCCACGTGATGGGGGCGGCGCCCGGCGATTCGGTGGTCGACGAGTGGCAGCGCTGCTGGGACCACCCGAACCTCTACGCCGTCGGCTGCGGCAGCATGCCCAGCGTCGCCACCGCCAACCCCTCGCTCACCATGGCGGCGCTCGCCCTGCGCAGCGCCGACCGGATGCACCACGACCTGACCCGAGCGCGCCGGCCCGCCCAGCCGGCCCGCACCCGATCGCCGGAGGAACGCCCGTGACGAACCGCCCGCTGCCGCTGCCCCCGGTCGCCGAGCCCTACCAACTCCCCTTCCACTACGGGGCGCTGCACATGATCGGGGTGGACTGGCTGGTCGACCCGGAGCCGGCCCGGGCGGTGCTGGCGAAGCGTCACCCGGCCCTGGAGGCAGCCACCTTCGAGGACGGGCGGGCCTGCGTCTCGGTCAACTACCAGCTGTACTTCGCCCAGTACCCGTTCGGCGGCGGCATGACCCAGGAGGTCGAGGTCAACGTCATCGCCCGCCCGCGCGGCAGCGCCGGGCGGCTGCCGGAGCTGGGCTACCGGGACTACGCCCGGGGCTACGACCAGACCAAGCTGCTCGGCATCGCCCGGATCCACGTGCTCTGCGACAACCCGCACGCGATCGACGCCGGCCGCCGGCTCTACGCCGAGCCCAAGCACCCCGGCAGCTTCGAGGTCTCCATGCCCTCGCTCAACGGGCCGTCCGAGGACCGGACCTGGGAGATCAGCGGAAAGGTCGACGAGGAGACCCGCTTCACGCTGCGCGCCGACCTGGCCGGCCTGGAGACCGAGCCCGTGGTCACCGCTCCGGTCACCGGTTACGGCACCGATGAGCAGGGACGCCTGCTGGCCGGCCCGATGAACGTCTACCAGCCCTTCCAGCTCCGGCTGTTGGCGGACCGGGCCGACGCCGCCGAGCGGGTGCGGCTCGACCTGACCGACCCCGGCAGCGAGGTCGGACAGCTGCTGGGCGACCTGCTGGGAACGGCTGCCCCGGCCGGGGTCTGGACCTACCAGTCCGCCCCGGTCGCGGCCCACCTGCGCGCCTACTACCTGCCGACCGAGGCTGGCTGACGGGACGTCAGACGGCTCGCAGCGTGCGGACCCGGGCCCGGTCCCGGTCCCGGTCTCGGCCTCGGCTGAGCTGGGCCAGGGCCTGCTCGGTCGCCTCGTCGGCCGGCAGGAAGACCACCAACTGCTGCGAGCCGTCGGCGGTTTCGAGCACCTCCCGGTCGAAGGCCAGCGGACCGGCCTGCGGGTGGGCCAGCCGCAGGGGGCCACGGGCCGGTACCTGGTGGAGGTTCAGGCGCCGGGTGAACTCGGGGCCGGCGACCGGCGCCAGCTCGCTGCTCAGCCACTCGGAGTTGGCCACGGTGGGCCCGAGCCAGAGGTCGAAGGCCTGCTCGTCGGCCACCGCGTCCCAGTCGGCGAAGAACTCCCGGGCGCGCGGATCGGTGAAGACGTAGCGGGTGAGGTTGGGCTCGGCGGCCTCCAGCAGCCCGCTGTCCGCCATCACCGCCGCGAAGCCGTCGGTGTGGGCGAGCACGTCGCCCAGGCGGTTGGCCACCACGGCCACGCCCGGTTCCAGCAGCCGCAGCGTCTCCAGCAGCGCGGGGCGCACCTGACGGGGCGGCGGCTCCGGCCGGGTGTGCCCGGCGCACTCGCCGCCGCTGATCTTCGCCAGGTAGCGCAGGTGGGCCCGCTCGGGCACGTCCAGGCTGAGCGCGTCCGCGATCGCGTGCACCACCGGGGGCGACGGGTTGCGGTCGCGGCCCTGCTCGATCCGGGTCAGGTACTCCACGCTCACCCCGGCCCGGGCGGCCAGGTCCTGGCGCCGCAGCCCGGGCGAGCGTCGGCGCCCGCGCTCCGGCAGTCCCAGCGCCTCCGGCTGGATGCTGTCCCGTTTGGCCCGGATGAAGTCCCCCAGTGGTGATCCCATGTCAGGGAGCATAGGGCGGCCCGGTCCGGCTCAGCGTGGCCCTGCCGGGGCCAGCCTGAGCGCGGCCTGGTTGCCGTCCGGGCGGCGCAGCACAGTGGTGGCCATGAACACGAACGAGAACACGAACAAGAACCAGAACAAGAACCAGAACACGAACCCGAAGCTCGTGATCATCGTCGGCAGCGTCCGGGAGGGCCGGTTCGGCCCCGTGGTGGCCTCCTGGGTGGCCGAACAGGCGGCCGCCCACGGCGGGTTCGAGGTCGAGGTGGTGGACCTCGCCGACTACGACGTGCCGCTGGCGCTGCCCGCCGAGTCGCCCAAGTTCGCCGGCGACGCCTACCCCCGCCCGGCCGGCCTGGCCCCGCTGACCGCCGCCCTGGACTCCGCCGACGCCTTCCTGGTCGTCACCCCCGAGTACAACCACAGCTACCCGGCCTCGCTGAAGGCCGCAATCGACTGGCACTTCACCCAGTGGACGGCCAAGCCGGTCGCCTTCGTCAGCTACGGCGGCGCGGCGGGCGGGCGGCACGCGGTGCTGCACCTGGAGAACGTCTTCACCGAACTGCACGCGGTGACCATCCGGGACGGCCTGGCCTTCCCGATGTACTTCACCGGCTGGCAGGACGGCGCGCCGCTCGACGGGCAGTCGGCCGGGTACGCCAAGACGCTGCTGGACCAGCTCTCCTGGTGGGCCGACGCACTGCGGACGGCCCGCGCGGCGGCGCCCTACCCGGCGTGACGGCCGGTGCGACCGGCGTCGGTCCGAGCGCCGGCTGAGCCGGTGTCAGTGCGAGAACAGCTCGTCGAGGTGGTACCGGAGGATGCCCAGCGCCGCGTCGCCGTCGCGCTGGCCGCCCAGCACGCTGGAGCCCAGGCCGTTGACCATGGCGGCCAGCCCGGCGGCGGTGGCGTCGGGGTCCCGGTCGGGGGCGATCCCGCCGTCCTGCTGGGCGGCCCGGATCTGCCCGGCGAGGTAGCCCTCCAGCAGGTCGGGCTGGGCGGTGCCGTGCTTGGCGAGCAGCGCGGGGTCGTTCAGCACGAGGGTGTAGTAGGCGGCGTAGGTGCGGGCGATCCGGCGGCTCTCCGGGTCGGTGGGGAGGATGCAGGAGAGGATCGCCGTGATGGTGCTGCGCGGGGTGGGCGGGGTGCCGGCGGCGCTGATCCACTCGGCCATCCGGGCCCGGAGCTGCTCGCCGAGCCGGGCGAGTGCGTCCAGCAGCAGCCCCTCCTTGGTCGTGAAGTAGTACTGCACCAGCCGGAGTGAGACGCCGGCTTCGGCGGCGACGGCGCGCATGCTGGCCGACTGCAGGCCCTCGGTGTCGGCGATCCGCAGCAGCGCCTCGGCGATCTGTCGGCGGCGTTCCTCGTGATCGACGCGTGCGTTCATGGTTCCGGGCCTCCCTCGTGGTACACCCGTATCATGCTGTGATACACATGTATCATGCCAATCAGCCAGCCCACGCGAGTCAGCCGGTTCAAGAACGAGAAGGCTGAAGACCGATTCCGCACCGCCTACGAGCACGCCCTCGGCGAGCTGTGGCCCGGACCCCGGACGGCGCTGAACCTGCCGACCGCCTTCGGCACCACCCGGGTCTACCTCACCGGCCCCGAGCGGGCGCAGCCGATCGTGCTGCTGCCCGGTTCGGGCGGCAACGCGCTGATGTGGCACCGGTACCTCGGCGCGCTGTCCGAACACCACCGGGTGATCGCCGTCGACCCGGTCGGCGAGCCGGGCGCCAGCAGCCAGACCGCGCCGATCGCCGACGGGCGGGACGGCGCGGCCTGGCTGGAGGAGGTGCTGACCGGACTGGAGCAGGCCGGCGTGGAGCTGACCGGTGCTCAGCTGGTCGGCTGCTCCTACGGCGGGTGGACGGCGCTCTGCCACCAGCTCCACCACCCCGGCCGCGTCGCCTCGCTCACCCTGCTGGAGCCGGCCGGCTTCTCCGGCTACGGCGCGAAGTTCTACACCTGGCTGATCCTCGGCGGACTCGCCTCGACCGCGCCCCGGCCGCTGCGCCCCCGGCTGGCCCGGCTGGTCGGCAACAGCACCATCCTGGAGACCGAGCTGATGCGGCTGGTGCGGGCCTCGATGGGGTTCAGCCGGGCGCTGCCGGTGCCGCCGGTCTTCACCGACGAGGAACTGGCCCGGCTGACCGTGCCGATGCGCTTCCTGCTCGGCGGCCGCAGCGCGATGTACGACTCGCAGGCCGTCGCGGACCGGATCCGGCTGCTGCTGCCGGCCGCCGAGATCGAGGTGGTGCCCGGCACCGGCCACGACCTGCCGACCGACCGGCCGGACCTGGTGATCGAGCGGCTGCTCCAAGGGGTCAGCTGAGCGAGGCCAACTCGGTGTCCGAGAGCCGCAGCTGACCCGCCGCGAGGTTCTCGGCCAGGTGCTCCGGGTTGCCGGTGCCCGGGATGGCCAGCACGTGCGGGCCCTGGTGCAGGGTCCAGGCCAGGCGGACCTGGGCGACGGACGCGCCGTGCGCGCCGGCCACGGCGCGCAGCGCCTCGTCGTGGCCGGCCGCCGTGCCTGCTGTGCCCGTCGCCGTCCGGGGCCCGGCGATCGCGGCGAACGGCACGAAGGCGATGCCGAGTTCGCCGCACCGCCGCAGCAGCGCCTGCTGCTCGGCGGGCGCGGCGCCGACGCCGTACGGGTTCTGCACGCAGACCACCGGGGCGATGGCCAGTGCCTCGATCAGCTGCCGGTCGGTGACGTTGGAGACGCCCAGCTGCCGGATCAGGCCGGCCTCGCGCAACTCGGCCAGGGCGCCGAAGTGTTCGGCGATCGACCCGTCGCGGCGGCTCGGCGGCACCCGGAGGTTCACCACGTCCAGGTGGTCGCGCCCGAGTTGGCGCAGGTTCTGCTCGACCTGGCCGCGCAGCTGCTCGGGGTCGGCCCACCACCAGGCGCCGGACGGGTCGCGGTCGGGCCAGACCTTGGTGGTGATCACCAGGTCCTCGGGGTAGGGCGCGAGCGCGCTGTTGATCAGCTCGTTGGCGGAGCGGGTGGCGGAGAAGTAGAAGGCGGCCGTGTCGATGTGGTTCACGCCCAGCTCGACCGCCCGGCGCAGCACCCGGATCGCCTGCCCGCGCTCGCTCGGCACGCCGCCGAACGGCACGCTGCCGGTCAGGCGCATCGCGCCGAGGCCGATCCGATGGACAGTCAGGTCGCCGAGCCGCACCACTGGTGCGGGGCCGGACTTCATGTGGGAGTTGGAAAAAGGCATGAAAAAAGCCTCCCCGCCGGACAAGGACCCGGATCGAGAAGGCTCGCGCTCACCTATCCTCAGCCTATCATCGTTTCATCATCTGTCGCAGCAGTCCTGAGAGTTGACAGGCCGTCCGTGCACGCATGACGTAGCGGCCCAATGACGTAGAGTCACTGCCATGACCGAGGAGACCCAGGGCGTCGAGACCGCGCACCACTACTACGGCAGCAGCCAGGTCGACGGCTTCTACTCCGCCGTCTGGGGCGGCGAATCCATCCACACCGGCAGCTACCTGAGCGAGCACGAGTCGATCGCGACGGCCTCCCGCCGCACCATCGAGCGGGCGGCGGAGCGGATCGCCGAGCGGCTCGGCCGGCCCGGCACCACCGTGCTCGACCTCGGGTCCGGCTACGGCGGCCCGACCCGCTACCTGGCCGAGACCTTCGGCTGCAGGGTGGTGGCGCTCAACATCAGCGAGTCGCAGAACGAGCGGCACCGCCGGACCAACGCCGAGCGCGGACTCGACGGCCTGATCGAGGTGGTGACCGGCTCCTTCCAGGACATCCCGTTCCCCGACGCCGAGTTCGACGTGGTCTGGTCGCAGGAGGCGTTCTGCCACAGTCCCGACCGCGACCGCCTGCTCGCCGAGGCGGCCCGGGTGCTGCGGCCGCACGGCGACCTGGTCTTCACCGACGTGATGGCGGCCGACGGCGTCCCGCCCGAGGCCCTGCACCAGGTGATCGAGCGCCTGCGCGTGCCCGACCTGGCCACCCCGGGCTACTACCGCCGCCGGCTCGCCGAACTCGGCCTGTCCCACCTCGAATTCGACCAGCAGAACGGTCAACTCCGCACCCACTACGAGCGCCTGACTGAGGAGACCCGGAGCCGCCAGGACCAGCTGCGCCGCCTGGTCGGCCCCGACTACCTGGCCGAACTGCTGGCGAACCTCCCGCTCTGGGTGGACGCCTGCCGGGACGGGCGGCTCAGCTGGGGCGTCTTCCACGCCCGGCGGTGACACCCGCCCGCTCCGCCGTTCCCGGGTGCGCTACCCCCTGACCAGCTTCTCCAGGTCGGCGATCGCGCCCTGGATCGGCGGGAGCGCGAGCATCCGGCGTTGTGCGCGGCGGGAGTTGGCGGTGTGTGCCGGGTCGGTGAGGACGCGGTGGCAGGTGGCGGCGACGTCGGCGGGCGCCGGGATGCGCAGGCCGAGGCCGAGCTGCTCGACCCGGTCGGCGTTGGCGGGCTGGTCGCCGAAGCAGGGGAGGACGGCCATCGGCACGCCGGCGCCCACCGCCTCGCGGATGCTGTTGTAGCCGCCGTGGGTGAGCAGCAGTTGGGCGCAGCGCAGCAGCAGCGGCTGCGGCATCGAGTCGACCAGGTGCACGCGGTCGGTGGGCAGCGACGGCAGGTCCACCGGGAGGCCGCCGGTGGCGATCACCGCCTGGCAGTCCAGCTCGGCCAGCCCGGTGGCGATCGCGCCGAGCAGGCCGACCGGGTCCAGCCCCACGGTCGGGACGAACGGCAGGACGGTGCCGAGCGAGGCGAGCACCAGCGGCTGGTCGGCGGGCAGTTCGGCGATCCATTCGGGCAGCACGGTGTTCGGGTCGACCTCGGTGGGCTGCCGGTAGCGGTGGAAGATGCCGCCGGGGTGGCCGGCGAAGGAGAGCCCGGCGGGCATGCAGTCCAGCCGGCCGTGGCGGTGCACGGCGGCGGGGTCGGGCTCGGGGGGCAGGTCGAGGTCGGCGCGGCGCTGGTTGAGGTGGGGCAGCAGGGCCACCGGGTCCAGGTGGTTGGCGGCCCCGGAGGGTGCGCTCAGGTGCGGCACGCCGAGCGTCTCGGCCACCAGGTAGCCGGCGAACTCGCCGCCGTCGCGGATCACCAGCTGGGGCCCGAACTCGCGGGCCACCGGCAGCAGCGCGTGGTAGCTGTCGGTCACGTGCGGCCCGGCGAAGATCTCCAGGACCAGCTCCTCGGACGGCCCGGCGTCCCGGTCCACGGTGACCAGCGGGTCCACCAGCAGCGGTTCCAGCCGCAGCGGCAGGCCGGCGAGCGGTGCGAGCAGTCTGGCGGGCGCCGCGACCAGCACCTGGTGGCCGGCGGTGGCCAGGGCCGAGGCCAGCGGCCGCACGGCGTTGACGTGGGAGGGCGATCCGGTGACGGTGACAAGGACGCGCACGGTGGTTCTCCTGACGGGAGATCGGTCGCCGGGCCGGCGGGCGGTCGTCAGTCGCAGCGTACGTGAACGACTGATCGGGTGTCAGGCGGACCCGCGGGCGCGCCGGGGGCGGACGGCGGTGCGCCGGGCGGGCGCGCGCCGGTCACGGGCAGTGAGCGCCCGGGTCGGGCCGGTGGCGGCGCGGGCGGGCCGCCGGGCGACTCGGGCAGCTTCGGTGAACATTCGCGCGATTTCCGTTATCCGGCTCCCGGCCGGGGGTCTCCTGTCTCGTAGGGCAGTCGACCGTAGGAGCACAGATGACGCATTACCCGACCGAGGAGCTGACGGACCGGTACGTCCCGAGCGCACCCGAACGGCGGGCGGGCGGCGGATCGCACCGCAAGGTCGGTAGCGGCGGGCGGCGCCGCCGGGCGCGGCGCGGGTCGGCGGCCAAGCCGCTGCTGGCCGTGGTCGCGGTCGCGGCGACGGCCACCACCGCGATGCTCGGCGGCAAGGTGCTGTTCGGCTCTGGCCCGCAGGACGGCCGGGCGGCCTCCGCGCCGGACCCGCAGCTGCCGGGGGCGGGCGTACCGATCGACGCACCGTCGGTGACGCCCAGCCAGTCGGCCGCCCCGCAGGCGGTGTCGGCCTCCCCGACCGCGAGCGTCGGCCCGACCCGGCTGCCCGGTGCCGGCACCAGCACGACGCCGGTGCAGCGGGCCGCCTCGGCCTCCGCCCGCCCGACCGCGGCCGCCCCGAGCACCAGTGTGCTGGCGGCCGTGCCGTCGCAGGCCCCGGCGACCCAGTCGACCGGCTCGGGTTCGGGCTCAGGTTCGGGCTCGGGCTCGGGTTCCGGCGCCGACCTGGACGCGGCGGCGAACCAGGTGCTCGCGCTGATCAACCAGGCCCGGGCCGCCCAGGGCGTGGCCCCGCTGACCATGCTCTCCGGGCTGCAGAGCAGCGCGAACGCCCACAACCACACCATGGCGGCGGGCTGCGGCCTGCAGCACCAGTGCCCGGGCGAGGCGGCCTTCGGCGACCGCGAGCACGCGGCCGGCGTGCAGTGGGGCACGGCCGGCGAGAACATCGGCGACGGCGGCCCGGTGGCCAACACCACGGATGCGATAGCCGCCATGGCGGTCGGCCTCACCAAGGACATGCTGGCCGAGCAGCCGCCCAACGACGGCCACCGCCGCAACATCCTCAACCCTGACTTCCACCACATCGGGATCGAGCTGCTGCGCGACTCCTCGGGGACGGTGTGGATGACCCAGGACTTCTCGGACTGAGGCGGCGTCCGTCAGCCGGGCAGCAGGCGCTGCGGGGCGGTCAGTTCCACTCCTGCAGCTGCCAGCCCTGGTAGAAGGCGTCCTGCGAGGCGCCGTTGCAGGCGTAACCACGGACCCCGTACTGCGAGTTGTCCAGGCAGATCGACGGGCTGTTCGGCAGGCCGTTCTTCAGGACGATCTCCTGCCCGCCGGAGGAGTCCGTGCGGAACCAGACCTCCCAGTTCTGGTACCCGTTGATGAAGCTGCTCCAGTTGCACGAGTAGGTGCGCAGGCCGTACTGCGGCGACCAGTCCAGGCAGCCGTTGCTGCCGGGGGCCTGGCTCTGCAACTGGGCGCCATCGGTGACGTCGTCGGTGTTGATCGCCTTCCACTTCTGGTAGCCGTTGTTGTAGCTGGGCGCGTTGCAGGGGTACATCCGCAGGCCGTACTGGCTGGAGTTGTCCAAGCAGTTGGCGCTGGTGCCCCAGTCCGAGCTGATCTGGTAGCTGCCGTTCTGGGTCCACCAGCCCGGCCCTACGTCGGCCTGGGCGCTGCCCGTGCTGATGACGCCCAGGCCGGCCGCCAGGCCGATGGCGGCCGCGGCCGAGCCGAGGCGGTGAAGAGTGCTGCGCATGTGCGGGTCCTTCCCCCGTAGAGGCCACGGAGGCAGGACGGTTGGACCGAGCCCCCGTACCGGTCTGCGCCGGAAGCTATCGGGCGCCGAGCGGCAACGACAACCCCTGGCGGGTCAAGATTCCGTGAGCGGCGGCACCGCCGGGGCCGGCCCCAGGGTGGTGGTGCCGGGCGTGGACTGGTGGCCGAGCCCGGCCCGGTAGGTGTCCAGGGCCTGCTCCAGGCGGCCGGTGCGGCGCAGCAGGTCGCCGAGCAGGCGGCAGAGGTCGGCCAGGTCGGCGCTGGCGCCCGCCTGTTGGAGCAGGTCCAGCGCGGTGCGGTAGTGCCGCTCGGCCTCGTCCGGCGCGCCGCGCTCCTCGGCGATCAGCCCGAGCAGGCGGTGGGCGGCGCCCGCGTGCACCGCGCCGCGGTGCGGGTGGAGCGCGTCCAGCAGCTCGGCGAGCAGCTCGGCCGCCTCGGCGCTGCGGCCCGAGCGGCGCAGCACGTCGGCCAGCTCGACCTCGATCTGCCGGATGTACAGGTCGGCCTGACGGTCCGTCAACATTTCGCGCGCGGTGCGCAGTTCGCGCTCGGCGGCGGCGAGGTCGCCGTGCTGGGCGCGCAGGTAGCCGCGCATCCAGTGGCAGTGCGCGAGTTCGGTGCGGATCCGCAGCTGCTGGTAGAGCTGCTGGGCCTGCGCCAGTGCGGCGTCGGCCTCGGCGGTCCGGCCGTCGGCCAGCAGGGTGCGGGCCACCGAGCGGTGCAGCCGGGCCACCGCGACCGGGTCGTCCACCTGCGGGGCCAGGGCCAGGGCGAGTTCGGCGGCCTGCGCGGCGCGGCGGTGGGCGCCCAGGTCCAGGTAGGGGGCGATCACGGCGGAGTAGAGCAGCAGCAGGGCCTGCGGGTCGGGTAGGCCGCCGTTGTTCAGCTGGTCGATCGCGCTCTCCAACAGGTAGCAGGAGTAGCGCAGGTCGCCCGCGAGCAGGTGGGCCACCGCCCGCCCGCGCAGCGCGGGCACCCGGCGGGGGAGCGGGGCGTCCCGGAGCAGCTCCTCGGCGGCCTCGAAGTGGCCTATCGCCAGGTCGAGTTCGCCGTGCTCCAGGGCGCAGTCGCCGAGCCCGAGCAGCGCGTCGGCCCGCTCCTGGGACAGGCCGTGCAGCCCGGCCTCGTCGGCCAGCCCGGCGAACCGCTCGGCCGCGTCGGCGGACCGGCCGGTGCACAGGGTCTGGCGGGCGTCGGCCAGCCGCAGCCGCAGGTCGGTGGCCAGGTGGGCGGGGCGTCCGGTGGCCAGCTGCTCCGCGGTGGTGCCGAGCCGTTCGGCGAAGAACCGCAGTGCGTTCTCCGAGGGGCGGACCCGGCCGGCCTCCAGGGTGGACACGTAGGCGGCGGTGTACGCGGGTTCGGCCAGCGCGCGCTGGGTGAGGCCGCGTTCGGTGCGCAGGGCGTGGATCCGGCGGCCGATCAGCAGTCTGTCGTCGTCCTCGTCGTCGGCCATGTCGCTCCTGTTCCGAGGGGTCTGAGGGGTGGTCACCCGGCACAGGCTATTGCGTGCCGGTGCGGCCGCCGCTAGCTTAACTCGTCATGTAAGCGGGCTTGAATCGGTAGTTGAGTCCGGGCACACGAGCCGGGACTTCCCCTCGCTGAATGGACCCCCCACATGCGCATACGCTCAGTCCTGGCCGCCGTCGCGACGGCGCTCGGCCTGTTCACCGCCCTGCCCGCGCCCCAGGCACTGGCCCAGGCACCGCTCGCCCCGGTGGTGCCCTCGGTGGCGCCGCTCGCCACCGGATCCGGCCCGGTCTGCTGGTTCGGCGCCTGCTATGACTACGTGTCGGGCCGTCAGAAGACCGACACCGCGGGTGCCAGCATCCTGATGACGCAGTCCGCGCCGACCATCAAGCCCGGTGACACCGAATCGCACTCGCTGCAGGAGCTGGCGGTGCAGTCCGCGGACCAGAAGTCCACGGTGGAGGTCGGCTGGACGGTCGACCTCGGGCTCAACGGCGACCTGCGGCCGCACCTCTTCGTCTACCACTGGGTGGACGGGCAGGAGAGCTGCTACAACGCCTGCGGCTTCGTGCCGGTCTCGCACACCGTCACGGCCGGCATGGCGGTGCGCCCCGGCGAGGCCGCGCGGTTCACCATCGTCAACCTCGGCGGCGACTGGTGGATCCTCTACGACCAGCAGCCGGTGGGCTACTTCCCCGGCTCGCTGTGGAACGGCGGCTACACCCGGGCGCAGACCATCACCGCCTTCGGCGAGGTGGCGCACGCCGCCGGCAGCACCTGCGAGACCATGGGCGACGGGCGGCTCGGCAGCGCGCCGGGCTCCGGCTGGATCCGCGACTTCCAGCTGCTCGGCTCCGCCGACCGGCCGCAGCTGACGGTCACCTCGACCAGCCCGGCGCTCTACGACTCGGGCGCGGTGCGGGCGACCTCGTTTCGCCTGGGCGGCCCCGGGGCAGGGCCCTGCTGACGGACCGGCACGACTGCGCGCCCGAGGGGCGGTCCCACCCGGACCGCCCCTCGGGCGCGTGCTGCGCCAGTTGTGAGCTGCGCCACATCCAGGAATCGCGTGCAGCAGGTGGTGGCCCGCATCCGTCATGCAGGCAGTAACAAGATCGGGAGGACGAATGAGTACAACGGCAGGCGACCGGTGATCGGCCTCCGGCGCGGCCGCGAGACGGCGGCCGAGCGGATCGACTTCACCGAGTTCGTGCAGCAGCGGTCGGCGGCGCTCTTCCGCACCGCCTACCTGCTGACGGGCAGTCGGGAGACGGCCGAGGACCTGGTGCAGGAGGCGCTGGAGAAGGCCTACCGGCGCTGGTCGCGGATCTGCGCGGCCGACTCGCCGGAGGCGTACCTGCGCCGGATGGTGGTGAACCTCGCCAACGACCGGTGGCGCCACCAGCGCCACGACGGGGGCGAGGCCGCCGGAACGGCGGAGGACCGCGCCGCCGACGACGACCCGTTCGCGCTGGTCGACCTGCGTGAGGAACTGGTCCAGGCACTGCACGCGCTGCCGATCGGCATGCGCACTGCGGTGGTCCTGCACTACCTCCACGACATGGACGACCAGCAGATCGCCGAGATGCTGAACGTCTCGCCCAGCACCGTGCGCTCACAACTCTCCCGGGCCCTGGTCAAACTGCGCGCCGCGCGCCGACCGGCCGGACCGTCGCAGGGCGGCCGGGCCGTCGCCCGGCCCCTCACCCTCCTCGATCTCAAAGGCGTGTGACGACTCATGACCTCCTTCGACCCGCACAACGGCTCCACCGGGTTCGTCCCGGACTCTGACTCGGACTTCGGAAAGGCACTGATCCAAGCCATGGACGACTTCTCGCACTCGGCCTCCGCCCCGTCCTTCGACTCCGCGGGCATCGTCCGCCGGACCCGGCGCCGCCGCGGCGTGCTGGCGCTCGCCGGGTCGGCGGCTGCCGTCGCGGCGGCGGTGACGCTGACCCTGACCCTGGGCACCTTCTCCGGCGGATCGACCGTCGCGGTCGCCGCCGCGCCCACCGCCGCGCCCACCGCCTCGTACGACAACGAGCTGCCGCCGAGCGCCGACGTCGCCCAGCCCATGCCGCAGGACACGAACGCGAACGCCGTCGTGGTGCCCGACCTGATCGGCATGAACCAGGAGCAGGCCACCCACGCGCTCCGGGTCCTGGGGCTGGACGTCTCGGTCGGCCAGACGCACACCAACGTGAACCCGCAGTTCTTCCCGTCGGCGCACGCGAGCCTGATCGGGCCGGGCGGCCAGGTCCCGGTCGGAATCGTCGCCTACACCAGCCCGGCTGCCGGTACCCGGGTCGCCCCGGGCACGATCATCGGGATCGGGATCACCCACGAATGACGAGGCCTCACGGCGTCACGATGGCGAAGTTCGGGTCCGGTGCGTCGAGCAGGCCGAGCAGCTGGGTCAGCAGTCCCGGGTCGCCGGCCATGGTGATCCCTTCGGTGCCCAGGCCGGCCAGCGCGCCCAGTAGTTGGGGCTTGGTCATCGTCATGGTCAGTCCGGCGGTGGGGTCCGGGCGGTCGTCGGTGGTCCAGGTGAGCACCCCGTGGGCCAGCCGCAGGTGCCAGTAGGCGTCCTCGACGAACCAGTCGACGGCGAGTGAACTGTCCCAAGCACGCGGCCCGTTGAGCCGCACCGCGAGACCGTCGAGGAGCTGTCCGACGGTGAGCGCGAGGAACATGTCGATGCCCGCGCCGGTGCGCTGCGCGGTCTGCACGCCCTCGGTGAGTTCGAGGGCCCCGGTGAGGTAGAAGTTGCGCCACACCGCGTTCTCGGCACCGTGCGCCAAGGTGGTGTACAGACCGGCGAGTTGGTCGCGGGCCGCCCGGTCGTCGGGGTCGTTGAAGACGGCGTGGTTGAGCAGGGTCACCGCGAACCGCAGGTCACCCGCCCGCGCGTACCGCTCGGCTTGTTCGCGCACCGCCGCGTTGCCGCCGAGGACTTCGACCCAGCGCCGGGCCTCCTCGACCGGCGGCAGCTCCCACAGGTGGGCCGGGTTGCCGTCGAACCAGCCGAGGTAGCGCTGGTAGATCCCCTTGACGTTGTGACTGAGCGAGCCGTAGTAGCCCTGGTTGGCCCACACCGAGGCGATGGCGGGAGGGAGTTGGAGTTCCTCGGCGATCTCGGCCGGGGTGCGCCCCTGGTTGATCAGGCGCACGGTCTGGTCGTGCAGGTAGGCGTAGAGGTCGCGCTGCTGGGTGAGCAGGGCGGTGATCCGCTCGCCGCCCCAGGTCGGCCAGTGGTGGGAGGCGAAGGCGACGTCGGCCGCGCCGTCGTAGAGGCCGATCGCCTCGGTGAGGTAGCCGGCCCAGGCCCGGGCGTCGCGGACCTGGGCGCCGCGCAGGGTGATGATGTTGTGCATGGTGTGGGTGGCGTTCTCCGCCATGCAGACCGCGCGCAGGTCCGGGAAGAGGAAGTTCATCTCCTCCTGGCACTCGGTGCCGGGCGTCAGTTGGAACCGGATCCGCACGCCGTCGAGGGTCACCTCCTCGCCGGTGGCGGTGACGTACCGGGTGGGGGCGATCAGGCCGACGGTGCCGAGCGAGACCGTCAGGCCGAGCCCACAGCCGAGTTGCGCGGCCGCGCCGGCGGGCAGGTGGGCGCCGTACATGTAGCCGGCGCGGCGGGCCATCGCGGTGCCGACGTGCAGGTTCTCGCTGACCGCGTGCTCCATGAACCCGGCCGGGGCGAGGATCGGCACCTCGCCCGCGCCGTCCGGCAGCACGCCGCGGCAGCCGCCGAAGTGGTCGACGTGCGGGTGGGTGTAGATCATCGCCCGGACCGCGCGGTCGCCGCGGTGCTCCCGGTAGAGCCGCAGCGCGGCGGCCGCGGTCTCGGCGGAGATCAGCGGGTCGATCACGATGATGCCGCTGTCGCCCTCGACGATCGTCATGTTGGACAGGTCGAGCCCGCGGACCTGGTAGATCCGGTCGGTGACCCGGTAGAGCCCTTGGCGGGAGAGCAATCGGGCCTGCCGCCACAGGCTCGGGTCGGCCGTCGCGGGGGCCGGCTCGCCGTCGGCGAGGAAGGCGTAGGCCGCCGGGTCCCAGGCGGTCCGGCCGTCGGCGGTGCGGATCGGCCCGCCGGTGAACGCGGCGATGAACCCCCGGTCGGCGTCGGCGAAGTCGGTGTCGTCGGTGAAGTCGGGCCCGTTGAGGGGGGTTGACCCGGTGGCCGAGCCCGGTCCGGCGGTCTGCGGGTTCGGGGCGAGCGCGGCCGCGGCGGCGCCGGCGGTGTCGGGGCGGTGCAGAGGCGTCATGGTCCACTATTGCAGTGAGGCTGCAACAAGAGTCAAGATGCCTTCCCCGAGTCAGGCCCGCACGGGCCGACCGCCAGCAGGAGGAGGCCGTGGTGCCCGCAGAGGAACCGAGCGTGGGTGGGCTCAGGAGCCGGATCGGCCCGGCGCTGGTGCTCGACGCGGTGCTGCCCCCGGCCGCCTTCCTGGCCGGACTGGCGGCCGCGCACGGGCGCCCGCTGCCGGGGGTGGCGGCGGCCGTCGGCGCGGCGGTGCTGCTCGCGGCCTTGCGGCTGGCCCGCCGCGAGGGGGTGCGGGCGGTCGCCGCCTCAACCGCCTTCGTGCTGGCGGCGGCGCTGGCGGTGCGGGGCAGCGGGCGGGCGGTGGACTTCTTCCTGCCGGAACTGCTGCTGAACGCGGCGCTCGCACTCTGGTTCGCGCTCTCGCTCGCACTGCGGCGGCCGGCCACCGCCGCGGTGCTGCGGCTGCTCCGGGTGCGCGCCGAGCCGCGCGGGCAGGCGGCGGTGACCGGGGTCTGGCTGGCCTTCTGGTGCCTGCACGTCGCGGTGGAGACGCCGCTCTACCTGGCCGGGCAGGTGTTCTGGCTGGGCCTCACCCGGATCGTGCTCGGGCCGCTGCTCTGGCTCCCGGTCGGGTGGCTGAGTCTGCGGGCGGCTCGGCGCCACCATTGACGTTACGTCAAGCAGACGCCCGGCACAGTGAATTGACGGACAGTCAGGCCAGTAGCGCGAGCAGCGTCCGGCCGAGTGCCCGCACCGCGTCGTCCGGGGTCAGCCCGCGCCGGGCGCGCAGGTGCTCCCAGGTCGCCCAGGAGCAGGCCGCGTCCAGCGCGTCCAACAGGCCGCCCGGCTCCGCCGCGCCGGGGGACTCGGCCAGTTCGGGCGCGAAGATCAGGGCCAGGTCGTCGCGGAACCACCGGTCGCCCTCGGCCATCACCTGGCGCAGCGCGGGGGAGTCCGGCTCCAGGGCGAGGCCGACCCGGCGGATCGGGCTCATCAGCTCGTACATCCGGGCGCGTTGCGCGAGCAGCGCCGCGACCTTGCGCCGGGTCGCCCAGGCCGGCTTCACTGGCTCGGCCAGGGCTTGCCAGCGTTCGGCCTGGCGGCGCGCGGCCGCCTCGTACATCGCCTCGCGGTCGGTGAAGTGCACGAAGGCGGTGCGCTCCGAGACGCCCGCGCGGTCGGCGATCTGCTTGCGGGTCGGCTCCGGCGCGCCCTCGCCGACCAGCTCCAGCAGCGCCTCCACCAGCGCCGCGCGGGTCCACTCCGGGTCCCGGCGCCACTTGCGGGTGGGCGGGGTCTCACGAGCACCGTTCATCCGGCCATCGTCGCAGATCAGCGCGCCGGTTTGGACAGAAGTTGATTCTTCAACTATATTGGACGCAGGATCTCACCGCAGGCGCTCAATGCAGGAGGAACGATGGAAACCCGCGTCATCGACAACCCCGAGAAGTCCCGCTTCGAGATCCGGGACGGTGCCGAACTCGCGGGCTTCGCCGAGTACCACCGCTCGGGCAGCGAGATCGCCTTCATCCACACCGAGATCGACCCGGCCTTCGGCGGCCGGGGCCTGGGCGGCGAGCTGGCCCGCGCCGCGCTCGACGCGGCCCGCGAGCAGCAGCTCGACGTGCTGCCGTACTGCCCGTTCATCCGGGGCTGGATCACCAAGCACCCCGAGTACGCCGACCTGGTGCCCGCCTCCCACCGCGCGCGCTTCGGCCTGTGAGCGGCGAGGGGATTGCGATGACCGAGGCCGCCACGACCCCCGTGCACCGGCGGGTCTTCATCGACAAGCAGAGCCCGGAGGCCTACCAGGCGATGCTGGCCGCCGCCGACGTGGTGCACCGCACGGCCGAGGCCGCCGGGCTGGACCGCGTCCTGGTCGAGCTGGTCAACCTGCGGGTCTCGCAGCTCAACGGCTGCGCCTACTGCCTCAACGTGCACACCCGGGCAGCCCTGCGGGCGGGCGACACCGCCCAGCGCCTCGGCGTGCTGGCGGCCTGGCGGGACACCGAGCTCTTCACCCCGCAGGAGCGCGCCGCCCTCGCCCTCGCGGAGGCCACCACCCACCCGGCGGACGCCACCGCCCAGGAGGCCGCCTACGCCGAGGCTCGGGCCGTGCTGACGGAGGATCAGCTCTCCGCCGTGATCTGGGTGGCGATCACCATCAACGCGTTCAACCGGGTCTCCATCCTGAGCAAGCACCCGGTGCGGGCGATCCCCAAGCAGTCCTGAAGGCGCTGACGGCGCGTCAGAGCGCCACGATGCCCTCGCCGCCGGCGCCGCCCGGGACGGTCTGCGCGCCGATCCTGGTCAGCGAACCGTCGTGCTCGACGGTGAACTCGTCGACGATCCCGTTCACGCCGGTCTGCACGTAGAGGTGGCGCCCGTCCGGGGTGGCCGCCGCGTCCACGGTGCCGGGGTCGGTGGGGGTGTTGCCCAGCACGGCGAGGTGGCTGCCGTGGTCGGTGGCGCGGACGCCGGTCAGCGTCGAGCTGCCCGCGTTCGAGGTGTACAGCACGTCGCCGGCCCGGACCACCCAGCAGACCGCCGCCTGGCCGGTGTCCGCCGCGGCCTCCCGCACGGCCCGGCCGTCGGCGCCGATCCGGTACGCGGCCAGGGAGTTGGTGCCGACCTCGGTGACGAACAGGCCGTGCCGGCCGTCCGGTACGAAGCCGAACGGCACCGCACCGGGCAGGCCGGTCACCACGGGGGCGGGCGAGGGCGCGCCGGAGTGGTCGATCCCGAAGACGGCGATGCTGCTCCCGTTCCCCTTGGTGGTCACCACCAGCTGCGAGCCGTCGGCCAGGAAACCGATCTGGGCGGGGGTGTGGGTGAACTGCGGCATCGCGTTCGGGTCCAGCCCGAGCGCGCGGTGCCAGCCCGCCTCCGTCTCCAGCTGCCCGCGCACCACCCGGTAGCCCTGGACCGCGCCGCCGCCCAGCGCGTCCAGCACGTACACCCGGTCGCCGTGCACCGCGAAGCCGACCGGGAACTCGCCGCCGGACGGCAGCACCTGACGCAGCGTCAGTATCTCGCCCTGGACCGAGAAGACCGACACCGTGTTGCTCCCGGCGTTCACCGCGTACAGCAGCCGGTGCGCCGCGTCGTACGCCAACGCCCCCTGCGAGGCCGTGTGGTCCGCCACCGAGCCCTGCAGCACCCCGCCCCGGCCGCCGGTCGGGTACACCGCCTGCTGGGTCAACTTCCCGTCGGCCGAACGGTGATAGGCGACGACCTGGTTGCCGCCGGGGTTGTCCGTCTGCACGAAGACGGGGTGCGCGGCGGGTGCGTCGGCGGCGGAGGCGGCGGGCGCGAACGCGCCGGCCAGGGCCAGCGCGGCCGCGACGGACACGCCGATGCGGGTGATCTTGTTCATGGTGGTTCCGCTCCTTCGAGAGCCGTGGGTCGTCCTGCTCGCAGGCTATGGCGGGATGCCTGCAGTGAGCCGGAATCCTGAGCGGACGTCAGACTCTCGTTAGAGACGGTGCGGACCGGACGCCCGCCCGGGGGTCAGTGCTCGGTGCCGTCGTGGATCTTGGCGACGGCCGCGGCCATCTGCTGGATGTCGGCCGCGTTGGGTGCCTTCGCCCCGGCGCCGGTCGCCCGGGAGAGGATGATCCCGTGCTGGAGGTCGGACCAGACGCAGATGGCCGGCCAGCTGGAGATGTCCGGCGGGTTGCAGTAGAGGGTGCCGGGCAGCGAGGACGGCATCAGCTTCAGGTCGCCGGAGGCCGCCTCCTTGGAGTTCTGGTCGTCGAAGCTGGCGACGGGCTGTCCGATCATCAGGCGCCACATCTCGCGCTGCGGCCAGATGGTGTTCTGCGGGGCGTTGCCGTACAGCCCGGTGGTGCCGTTCTGCAGGCCGAGGGCGCCGGCCATGTCGTCCAGGCCCGGGAGCGGCGAGGCGTCGGTGTTGCTGTAGCGCAGGGCGTCGCCCTCGATCGAACGGGGGAGCGTGAGGGGGTGGTTGTCCGGAGCGGTCAGCGCCTGCACCGTGAAGTACCCGCCGACCAGGACCGCCACCACGACGACTGCGCCGGCGGCCTTGGCACCGCGGCTCATGCCGGTCCGCCCGGCCGGCGTCCGGCGCCTGCTCGTTCGATCACCGGGTGCTGCTGGACCCGCGGTGCCGTACGCCGGCCGCCGCACCGACGGGTCCTCCGGTCTCGCGCCGCGCAGGTTCCCACTGTTGCTCACGATCCACTCCCACGTTCGCCACCAGTCGTTCAGGGGGAGAACGTAGGGCCAGGCGACACCCGGGCGCAATCGCTGCTGGCCGGGCGGGTGCCGGGAACGCGAAACGGCGATCTCGGTTGTGTCGACGGGGAGTTGTCAGGGGCCGGTCAGGATGACGGGCGGGGCGGCGCCCAGGCCGGTCAGCAGGCCAACATCTTCTGGATCGCCTGGCGGCTCACCCCCAGTTCGCGGGCGATGTCGGACTGGGTGACCCCCTGCTCCAGCAGGGACTTCATCAGGTCGCGCCGCTCGACGGCGAACCGGCGGGCCAGGGTGGTGTGGTGGATGGCCTGGGCGCGGGCCTCCTTGATGCGTTCGATGGTCGCGCGGTGGGCGGAGAGATCGCTGTGTTCCGGCATGCGACCATGCTGACAACCAGGGGTTGCCACTGTCAACCCCTGGTTGTCACGGTGCTACTCGGGGCGGGTGAACCCGTAGGCGCGCTCGACCTTGCCGACGTGCACGGTGAACGACTCGTACCAGCGCGCCCGGCCGTCGGCCCGGGCGATCCGGTGGTCGGCCTGCTTGCGCCAGGCGACGATCGACGCCTCGTCCCGCCAGTACGAGACGGTGATCCCCAGGCCGTCGGCGGCGCGCGCCGAGTCCACGCCGAGGAAGCCGGGCTGCTCGGCCGCCAGCTTCAGCATCCGGGCGGACTGCTCGCCGTACCCGTCGGCGTCGGAGGTCCGCAGGGAGGTGAACACCACGACGTGGTAGGGCGGTTCGGGCAGCGGGGCGGGCTCGGACACGGAGTGCTCCAAGGGACGGGCCGACAGGGGCAAGCCAACGATCCCCTGCCCCCGCCGGGTCCACAACCCCGCCTCCGGACAGATCAGTTGAGTGGGCATCAGATCGCGCTCGGGATGTGGCGGGCCGCCGCGAGCCGGGCCACCGTGCGCAGCCTGGTGAAGTAGCGGGCGCAGTACTCCTCGTTGATCAGCGGCAGGATCCGGTCGGCGCCGGCCAGGCACTCCCAGAGGGCGTCCAGTCCGTCGTCGTCGAGTCCGCCGTCCAGCTCCCGCTGGACCAGCCCGGTGAGGTCGGCGTCCAGCAGCACCAGCTCCACGCCGGCCAGGTCCACGCCCAGGAAGCTCGCCGGGAACGGTGCGCGCCGGTGCTCCTGCCAGAGCCGGGTGAGCTGTTCCTGGGGCGGCGGGACGGCCACCGGTCCGGTGAGCGCGCCGACCGCGGCGTAGACGGTCCGCAGGATGCCGACGGCCGCGGAGGGGGTGAGCGCACCGCTGGTCACCTCCCCCAGCGCGATCCGCTCGCGCAGCCGGTGGGCCCGGTCGAGTTCCGCGCCGAGCCCGGCGCCGAACAGCTCGGCGCCGACGGCCCGCGCGATCAGCTCCTGCGGCGTCCCGTCGCCGCCCAGCCGCTCGCGCAGCGCCTGCTCCAGCCCGAGCAGCCCGTGGGTGACCGCGACCGTGGCGAATTCGTAGCGGTAGTAGGAGTGCCGGACCAGCTCCCGGGCGGTCTCCAGCGCGCTGAGCACGCTGCGTGACGCACCGTCGGGCAGCACCAGCGGTCCGACCAGCTCGGCCATGTCCGCGAAGTCGCGGGCCAGGTCACGGGCGCGCGGGTCCGGCGTCGGCGCCGGCACCGGTATGGGCGTGGGCACGGGAGCCGGCACCGGCCCGGAGGCGGGGGTCACCTGGCCGCCTGCCCGGCCGGTCCCCCCAGCGGCGCTGTTCGCCGGGGTCCGTCGAGGATGCCGGCGGGGTCGGCGGCGTCAGAGGTGCCGGAGATGTCTGTGATGTCGGAGGCGTCGGGGAGGGCATCGGTGAACTGGGACGACATGGCGTGTCACTGCTCCCGGTGTGGCCTGACGGGGTGTCTGTCCGACCCTTTCCCCGCGTCACACCCGGCACACCCGCGATTTCGCCTTTCGCGATCCGCCGGAGCGGGCGGGTGCGACGACGGCGGGGCCGTCCCCCTCGCTCAGAGAGGGGGACGGCCCCGCCGTGGTCAGCGAGCGGTTGTCACCAACCGCAGTTACCAGATCCAGCCGAACGGGAAGCCGTACGAGGCGACGTAGCCGGGCGCGGGGGTGCCCACACCGGTCACGTCGTCGTAGCCCTCGGTGGCCGACAGCGAGCTGTCGTGGCCCATGGTGCGGACCGAGGTGGTCAGGCCGCCCGAGGCGTCGGTGGAGTTGGTGAAGTCCACCCGGACCTGCGAGATGTCCTGGTCACCGCGCGGGTGGTCGGTGACGTCGTGCAGCAGCGGGGTGTCGAACCGGTCGTAGATCGACGGGTTGGCGAAGCCGATCGGCAGGTGCCGGGCCTGCTGGGCCAGCGCCTGCACACCGGCGATCACCGGCGCGGCCAGCGAGGTGCCGCCGATCCGGTACTCGTCGTAGCTCACCGAGCCGTCGGGCCACGACTGGGTCTGGCCGACCAGGAAGCCGGTGTTCGGGTCGGCGACCGCCGAGATGTCCGGCAGGGTGCGCATCGGGGTGCTGCCGTTCGCCTTGGAGAGCGAGTCCGGCACGATGCCGCGCTGGTAGAACGGCTGCGGGGTCAGCGTGCTGGTGCCGCCGCCGGCGCCGCCGTTGAAGCCGCCCGGGAATCCGGTCCAGCTCTTGCCGTCCGCCGAGAGCAGGGCCTTGTCGGTGCCCCAGCCGGTCTCGAACAGGTACTTGTTGTTCTTGCCGACCGCCAGCGAGGTGCCGCCGACCGCGGTGGCCCAGGCCGAGTCGGCCGGGGTGGCGACCTGCTTCTTGCCGGTCGAGGCGGCGTTGTCGCCGTCGTCACCGGAGGAGAAGTAGAAGCCGATGCCCTCGACCGCGCCCATCTTGAAGGTCTGGTCGTAGGCGGCCTGGCTGTCCGCGGTGGCGTTGGCCTCCACGTCGGCCCAGGAGTTGGAGACGATGTCGGCCAGGTGCTGGTCGACCACCTTGTTCAGGGCGTCCAGCAGGTCGGGGTCGTTGCAGGAGGCGGCGCCGACGAACTTGATGTCGGCGTCCGGGGCCATCGCGTGCACGGCCTCGACGTCCAGCGACTCCTCGCCGTACCAGCCGGAGGCGCCGCACGAGTCGGTGCTGTTCCAGGCCGCCGGCAGGACCTCGGAGTACTGGCCCTTGCGGTAGGCCTTGTCGCCGTTGCGCTGGGCGTAGTTGGCCGCGTCCGCCGCCATGGTCGGCGAGGCGTAGGCGTCGGTGATCGCCACCGTGACGCCCTTGCCGGTGAAGTGGCCGGCGCCGTAGGCGGCGCGCAGCTGCTTGCCGGTGTAGCCGTGGATCACGTACGGCAGCTTGTTGCCGTCGGCACCCGCGGGCAGGTTGTCCGCGGTGTTCGACCCGAAGTAGGTCGAGTACGGGCCCGAGGTGCGGAAGCCCGCGCCGGGGCCGGGCAGGGTGTCCTGCGGGGTGGCCTGGTGCGGGGCGCCGTCCAGACCGGTGACGGTCAGCACCACGCCGGCCAGCGCGCTCGGCGCCGAGGCGGCCTGGTCCGGCGCCTGGTAGGTGTGGCCGTCCTGGCTGCGGTAGTTGTGCAGCGAGGTGGCGAAGGCTGCCTTCACGGCGGAGGCGCTGCCGGAGACCGCCACGTAGTGCTGGGTGGTCTCGGTGATGGTCAGGCCCGAGGACTTCAGCCACGAGGTGACCGCGTCGACCTGCTGCTTGGTGGCGCCGAAGCGCTGCTGCGCCTGGTCGGCTGTCAGGTACTTGCCGTACTGCGGCGAGTTCGGGTCGGAGACCGCCTGGGCGTAGGCGGTCAGGCCCTGCGGGTCCTTGCCGGCCAGGTAGACCCGGGCGGTGACCGGCGCGTTGGCGGCGGTGGCACCCTGGTCGGCGGCCTTGGCGGTCCAGGTGGGCTCGGTGCCCGCGAGCGCGGCACGGCCGTTCGGGACGGTGTCCGCCTGAGCGGTGGGGATGCCGACGGCGAGGGCACCGGCGAGCAACGGCAGGATCGCCGCCGCGCTCAGTCCGGTACGCCGCTGGGCACGGGTGATCTTCATGTTCCCCCCTGCGTTGGATGTCGTACGCACGCACCGCTGGCAGCACGGATGGCTGCTCAGGCCGCAGCAGTAGCAGGAGCCGCGGACGTGCTTGGCAGGAACGGATCATACCTGCGACCTGCGCGGATCAATAGGCCTCAAAAGGCACAACATCTACGTCGGAAGGGCACAACCCCGGTCAAGGGCTGTCGAGTTGTCCGAGTTGCCCGATGAGTCGCACTGCGGCGGCCTGTCCGCTTTGACACCGGTATGGCGGACCGTCGACGGGTTCGTGACGTGTTGTGCGGCTCGGCGTCCTGCCGGCAGTCGGTCAGCCCTGCTGGTCCCGGCGGAAGTCGCCGGGCGTGCGGCCGGTCTCCCGGGCGAAGAACTTGCCGAAGTTGGTCGCCTCGGTGAACCCGAGCGAGCGGCCGATCGCCGCCACCGGAAGGTCGGTGTGCGCCAGCAGTCGCTGCGCCTGCAGCGCCACCCGGGCGTCGGCGAGCTGCTTGGCCGTCCGTCCGGTGGCGGCCAGGCAGGCCCGGGTCAGCGTGCGGGGGGAGTAGCCCAGGCGTCCGGCGTAGTCCGCCACCGAGCGGGTGCGAGCGAAGGACTGCTCCAGCTCGCGGCGGAAGGCGAGGTAGGCCTCGCCGCCGGGGCGGTCGGGCCCCGGGCGGTCCGGGTCCGGCAGCCGGGCGGTGCGGACCAGCAGCGCGGCGAGCAGCTGGCGCAGCAGCGTCGCCGTCAGTTCGGGTGCCTGGCACAACTCCCGGTACTCCGCCGCCAGTTCACCGACCGCCAGGTCGAAGGTGCGGAACTGAGTGTCCGTCAAATGCCAAGCCGATGAACCGAACCCGGCCAGCAGGTCGGCCGTCGCGGGCAGCTGCGGCGGGAAGCCGGGGGTGAACAGCACCAGCACCGCGTCCAGCCGGGCCGGCCGGCCGTCGGCGCCGTACGGCAGGCGCTGCACCTGACCCGGCCGCAGGTGCAGCAGGGTGCCCGGCCCGCACGGGTGGGTGACGAAATCGACCATCGCGGTGCCCTCGCCGCCGCGCACCAGCAGTAGCTGGTGGAAGTCCAGCCGGCTCGGCCGCCGTGCCACCGAGGGCCGCAGCCGCCTGCACAGCTCGCCGAAGTCCAGCACCTCCAGGTCGGCGGGTGCCCGGTCCGGGTTCTCGTAGGCGATGTCGACGACCTCGCGCTGTCCACTTCTGACCATCTCGGGTCCGGACTCTACCTCGTCCGACCACCGCGGTCGGCGGGATCGTGGAGGCACACCGAAACCGACACCCGACGAAACGAGGCCCCCGTGCCCGCCACCACTCCCGCCCAGCTCCCGGTGCTCTTCCAGGACGCCCTGAACGCCGCCGACCTCGACGCGGTGCTGCTGCTCTTCGCCCCGGGCGCCGCCATGCGCACCGTCACCGGCGAGTACCTCACCACCCCCGAGGCGCTGCGCACCGAGATCGCCGGCCTGATCGCCGCCCGCGGCAGGCTCACCAACGTCTCGCGCCACACCCTGCCCGGCGGCGACGCCGCCCTGCTCGTCACCGACTGGACCATGGAACTCGACGCTCCCGACGGCACCCGGGCCGCCTCCAGCGGCACCACCGCCAACATCGCCCGCCGCGACGCCCTGGGCAGCTGGCGGTTCGCCCTGCTCAATCCGCTCGGCACCGCCTGAGCCGACTGGCATACTCCCTCCTTCGGGCCCGAACGGGCCCTGGAGGAGGGGAGTTGAGCCATGGATGACGACGCACTGCGCGGACCGCTGGCCCGAGCGGTGACCGACGCGCTCGGCGGCGGGCTGCTGGACGTCCGGCGACTGCGCGGCGGTAGCAAGAAGGGTGTGCTGCGGCTCGAACTGGCGGGCGGCGAGAGCGTGATCGCCTACCTCTGGTCGGCGGCGGAGGACCACTGGCCGCAGGCGGACCGGGACGCGGCCGAGCGCGATCCGCTCGGGCACGCCAGCGGGCTCGACCTGTTCGAGGCCGCGCACCGCCGGCTCGACTCGCTCGGCGTCCGCACCCCGCGGCTGTTGCACGCCGACCGCAGCCACCGCCGGCTGCCCGCCGACCTCGCCCTGGTCGAGGACCTGCCGCGCGGCAGCCTGGAGTTGATGCTCGATCAGGAGCCGGAGCGGGCCGAACCCGTGGTCGACCGGCTCGCCGGGACGCTCGCCGCGCTGCACGCCGACACGGCCCCCGCCATGGGAAAGGTCGGCGCGGTCGAGCGGCTCGGCCAGGGGGGTCGCGAGGGTGGGCAGCGCGGCTGCGAGCACGTGGTGCTGGAGCGCGCGCTCGCCGACCTCGCCGAGGCGGCCGGCCGGGAACCCCGGCTGGCCGCCGTCCGCCCCCGCCTGGAGGAGCTGCTCCGGGAACGTGCCGCGGCCGTCCGCCCGCGCAGCCGGTTCCGACTGATCCACGGCGAACTCGGCCCGGACCACGTGCTGGTGGACCGGGAGGACCGGCCCGCGCTGATCGACATCGAGGGGTTGATGTACTTCGACGTGGAATGGGAGCACGTGTTCCTGCGGATCCGGTTCCACGAGCGGCACGACCGGCTGGCGACCGTGGAACTCGACCCCGCCCGGCTCGCCCTCTACCGGCCCGCGATGCGGCTCTCCCTGGTGGCCGGGCCGCTCCGGCTGCTCGACGGCGCCTTCCCGGGGGACCGGGAGGCGATGCGCGCGATCGCGGAGCACAATCTCCGGCGGCTGCTGGATGAAATTGCACCACTATTCTGACGGAAAGTCAGTTCTCTTGTTCTGCCGGTGAATTGAGTAGCAATCGGATGAATTCCCGGCCACGGGATCGGCGCGGCCCACCTGGTCGGCGCCTCGCTGGGCGCGGCCTTCACCCCCGTCGCGGGGATGGGCCACTCGTTCTGCGCCCCGGGCCTGCCCGCCCGGTCGGGCGCCCTCATGGCCGACCACACCGCCCGCTGAGCAGGAGCGCCGGCGAGCCGGGCTCGCCCCGGTCCGGCCCGGTGCGGCAGCATTCCGAGGGTGACGACGGTGACACGCGTAGTGGTCGAACGGTGGCAGGTGCTCCGCACGGTGCGGCTGCGGGCGCTGGCCGACTCCCCGGGCGCGTTCGGCGCGACCTGGCAGGGCGAACAGCGGCAGCCCGAGGCCTTCTGGCGGGCCCGCGCCGAGCAGGGCTGCTGGTTCCTCGCGCACGACGGCGGCGGCCACCCGGTCGGGGTGGTCGCCGCCGTGGCCGCACCCTCGGGTGAGCCGGCCGAGCGTCAGCTCGACGCGATGTGGGTGGAGCCGCGGTGGCGCGGGCGGGGCGTCGGCGAGGCGCTGGCCGGCGCCGTGCTCGCCTGGGCGGCCGAGCAGGGCGCCGACCGGGTCTCGCTCACCGTGGTGGACGGCAACGACGCGGCGCGCGGGCTCTACCTGCGCCTCGGCTTCCGGCCGACCGGCGAGCGCGAGCCCCGCCCGCGCGACCCGGGGCGGTGGCGCGAGCGGATGCGGGTCGGGCTGGCCGGGCCGGGGTCAGGGCTGGCGGGTGCGCGAGGCCGCTGACCCGGTTGAGCCGGGCGGGTGGTGGTCCGTCAGGCGAGCAGCTTCTGCTTGGCCTTCTGGTACTCCTCCTCGGAGAGGTCGCCGTTGCGCTTGAGCTCGGCCAGCCGGGCGAGCTCGTCCACGTGGCTGGCCGCGGCCGAGCTGCCGCCGGGCCCGTCCGGCGTGCCCGCCGCGTCGCGGATGTAGGAGCGGAACGCCGCCTCGGACTGCCGGACCTGTTCGGCGTCGCGCCGACCCATGCCCTGACCCCGGGCGATCAGGTAGATCAGGATGCCGATGAAGGGCAGCAGGATCACGAAGGTCAGCCAGCCGGCCTTGCCCCAGCCGCTCATGTCGTGGCTGCGGAAGATGTCGCTGATCACCTTGAAGAGCAGGAAGAGCCAGAGGATCCAGAGGAAGAACTCCAGCATGGTCCAGAACAGGTTGAGCAGGGGGTAGTCGTGCATCGGGCTTCCCTTCGGGCCTTTCGGGCCGGGGGTGGGGCTCCGTCAGCCGACCCGGCGTCAGGCCGACCTGGCGTCAGGAGGACAACAGTCAGAATCATATGACTTATATGTTCTATTTGTCCGATTTGATCCAAGGGTGGACCGGCGACCGACTGGCCCCGGACCCGAGGGTCGTGACGGCGGGCGTAGGCTCCGGCCCGTGGACGAACTGGTGTTCCGGAAGCCGCCCCGGGGGCGGCGCGCGGGGGCGTGGGACAAGGGGGCGGTGATCGGGCTCTGCGCCATCCCGGTGCTGCAGCTGGCCGTCTTCGGCTTCCGGGCGGGACCGCTGGCGCCCTTGGCCGGGGTGGCCTTCGCCGCCCTGCTGGTCGCGGTCGTCGTGCCGATCTCCGCCCGGTCCTGGACCCGGGTCGGCCTGGACGGCATCACCATCTCCCGGGGCTCCCGGCGGGGGCGCGGCTACGCCTGGCACCAGGTGCGCTGGATCGAGGTCCGCGAGCGGCGGGGCCGGTCCGGCTGGCAGCGCACGGTGCTGATCACCCCGGCCAGGGGTCGTCGGCGCACGCTGCCGTGGCTCGTGGAGAGCCAGCTCCGGCCGGATCCCGGGTTCGCCGTCTCGGTGGCCGAGCTGATGGCCTGGTGGGAGGCGAACACCGAAGCCTCCGGGCGAACAGAACCGGTCCGGCGCCTGGGGTCGGCCCTGGATCGCTGGCGCGCCGTCAGCCGGCTCCGCCGGCTCGCGCTCGGCGCTCCGGTGCTGGTGCTGCTGTTCGGAGTGCTGTGCGCGGTCCAGACGGCCGGCGACCTGCCCGGTGCCGTGCGCGCCGCGGACCGCTTCCACGCCGTGCCGCGCTGCGTCGGCCTGCCGCCCGAGCGGGCCACCGACCGCTGCTACCCGCAGTACGAGCGCGCCGTCTCCACCGTCCGGCTGGCCGACGGTGGGCGCGGTCCGTCCTGGATCGGCGTGGAGTCGGCGCCGGGTGACGGGAGCTCCGACAGCTGGGACAGCGCGGACGGCGACACCCGCTACAGCTTCGGCGCGCTGCCGCCCGCGCTGCGCTCGGTGCGGGTGGGCGACCGGGTCCAACTGGTCACCGAGCCGGACGGCAGCACGGTGGTCGGGATCGAGGCCGGCGGTGCCTTCGCGCCGACCGAGGCCGCAGCGGACAGCGCGCTCGGCGTCGCGCAGGCCGAACTCATCGCCACCGTCGTCGTGTTGGCCTTCGGGGTGGTGTGGCTGGCGGCGCTGCTGCGTCGGCCCGGGCGCCGGCTCCCGTGGTGGGTGCCGGCCGGTCTGCCGGCGGTGGGCGTGCTGCTCGACGTGACGGACGCACGCAGCGCCGACCCGGCTCCGCTGGACTTCGGGCTCTACCAGGGGACGTTGGCCGCGCTCGCCGCCGGCCTCGCCGTGGGCGTCCTGCTCCGGCTGGCCTGGGCGCGGCGGACCCGCTGGGCCCGGCGCTCCTAGCGCCGGCCCTGCCCCCGGGCGCTGGTCGAGGCCAACTCTGTTGCGGATCAAGAGGATCGGCGATCAGCGGCGCCCGCTCCTCCTCGTCGACCCGTTGCCCCGGATTGTTCATTCTGATGATGCGTCAGGTACGCTGAGTTAGTGAAATATCACATTGCAAGGATCGAGCAGCCCACACAAGGAGGAACTCCCATGTCCCGCTCCCTGCTCCTCGCCCTCGGTGCCACCGGCCTCGCGCTGGCCGCCGCCGCTCCGGTCCAGGCGGCCGACGTCCGGCCCGCCGACGTCCAGCCCGTCACCACCTGCGGCGCCTGGGCGCTGCAGGCCGGCCTGGGCACCCAGGTCTGCGCCACGGTCACCGGGAACACCGTGTCGTTCGCCGGCACGGTCGGCCTGGCCGGCCCGCCGAGCCCTGGCACCCAGTTGCAGCCGCAGCAGCTCGACACCGCGCTGACCGCGCAGCTCGCGGACGGCACCAGCCTGGACGGCCTGCACCAGGGGGTGCTCTTCCGGGCCGCCAACGTGCAGGTTGGTCCGCTGACCGTGACCGCGCCGTGCGGCTCCACGGTGCACGCCTCGTTCGCGGTGAACGCCTACCCGTGGGTCGGTGCGCCGGTCGGCGTGGATGTGTCGATCAGCTGCTGACGGTCCCTCAATTGCGCACATGTATGCAATGTCACATGGCGCGAAAGAGGGTGCTGTCGCGGGGTGTCCCGTGGTCCGGCGACCCCTGCTGATCATCCGTCAGACATCGGTAGTACCATCGCAGTTGGTTGTCGTCCCGGCGAGCTCGCACGGTCGCGGAACGCCGGGACGGCGACCCCTCGGGCAGGTGGTGACGTCGCGCATTGGCTTCCGTCAGCTGATGGTCCATAGGATGCGCGCCGTGATGATCATCCGACGACGATGGCCGAGGCGCCGCGCCGCCCTGCTGACAGCCTTGCTGACCACCGCTTTCGCCACCCTCGGCGTCAGCCCGGTGGTCGCCGCGGGCCCCAGCCCAGCCCCCGGCGCGAGCCAGCCCGCCGCTGCCACCGGCTCCACTGCGGCCCCCACCGGCGGTACCGACGGCAACGGTGACGACGCGCCCCGGGTCGACCTGATCCTCGACGTCAGCGGCTCGATGGGCACCGCCGACATCGAGGGCAAGACCCGGATCTCGGTGGCCCAGCAGTCCATCGACGACGTGATCGACGCACTGCCCCCGGAAGCCGAGTTCGGCATCCGCACCCTCGGCGCCACCTACCCGGTCAGCGACAAGACCGACGGCTGCACCGACACCAAGGTGCTCTACCCGGTCGGCCACACCAACAAGGTCGAGGCCAAGACCGCCGTCGCCACGCTGCGCCCCACCGGCTGGACCCCGATCGGCCTCGCCCTGCGCGGCGCCGCCCAGGACCTCGGCACCGGTCAGGCGACCCGCCGGGTGGTGCTGATAACGGACGGCGAGGACGACTGCTCGCCGCCCGACCCCTGCGACGTGGCCCGTGAACTCGCCGCCCAGGGCACCCACCTGGTGGTCGACACGCTCGGCCTGGCCCACGACGACCAGGTCAAGCAGCAGCTGCTCTGCATCGCCAACGCGACCGGCGGCACCTACACCGACGTGCGCACCCAGCAGCAGCTGACCCAGCGGGTCAACCAGCTGGTCAAGCGCTCCGACCAGAGCTACCGGGCCACCCCGGCCAACGTCACCGGCACCGACCAGTGCGCCGACGCGCCGCTGCTCGGCGCCGGGGTCTACGCCGACCGGGAGAAGTTCTCCGAGCACCGCTACTACCGGGTGCCGGTCAAGGCCGGCCAGGAGCTGCGCGCCTCGGTCAGCGTCACCCCGGACCGCGCCGTCGCCCGCGACTACGGCGTGCTGCTCCAGGCCACCGACAGCTCGGGCCAGGAGCTGGTGCGCGGCACCGACGCCGGCAGCGGCCGGACCGACGTGGCCTCCACCGGTCTGCGCTGGTCCGCCCCGGCCACCAGCGCCTCGCCGACCGACAGCGCCACCGGAATCGGCACCGCCGACCAGACGGTCTGCCTGGTGGTCAGCAACTCCTTCGCCGGCCAGCCCGGCGTGCAGACCGACCCCGGCCTGCCGGTCGAGCTGACCGTCGCGGTCACCGCCGCCTCGCCCGCCCCGGGCGGACCCGCCCTCGGGCTCGGGCGCGGCTGGATCATGCTGCTCGTACTGACCGGGGGCGGCCTGGTGACCGGGCTGCTCTGGGGCTGGATCGCCCGCTGGCGGATCCGGATCTGGCAGGAGAACTGACCATGCGCACCCTCACCACCGCCCTGCGCGGCCGCCTGCTGGCCGCACTGACGGGGGCCACCGGCCTGACGCTGGCCGCCGCACCCGTCGCGCTCGCCGACGCACCGTCACCGAGCGCCACCGCGAGCGGTACCGCCGCCCCGGTGACCTCGGCCGGCACCTCCTTCCTGACCGCCAGCACGCTGGCCCCGGGACAGGACGCCCAGGTGACCGGCTCGACCGGCGACTACCTCTACTGGGCGTTCGCCGCCTCGGCCGGCCAGACCGACACCGTCACGGTGACCGTCACCCTGCCGCCCGCCGCCGACCGGCACGGGCCGCAGACCTGGACCGTCGACCTGTTCGACGGACTGCGCCGCCGGCAGGCCTGCACCGCCGGACCGCAGAGCGGCACGGCCGCCCAGAACACCGGCACCATCGCGCTCAGCTGCACCCTGCGGCAGATCCGCTCCTGGGCCGAGCCCTGGTCCGGTGACCCGCTGCCGGGCACCTACTACGTCCGGCTCTTCGCCGGCGACGTGCCGCAGAGCGACCTCGGCCTCGCCACCCAGTTCCAGGTGCACGTGGCCGCGAGCGGCAACACGGACGACGCGCAGCCCGAGGGCGGCTCGCTGAAGGCGCCGCTGGTGCCGCCGGTCAACCCCGGTGGCACCGGCACCCCGTCGGCCGCGCCCACCCCGACCGCCGCCGCCACCCCCGGCGGTGCCACGGTGGCCGCGCCCGCGCCGGTCACCTCGCACTGGTACTCCGGCCTGTTCTCCGGCTGGAACGACCGCTGGGGCTGGACCCTGGGCGGCGCGGTCCTCGCCGCGCTGGCCGGAGTCGGCGGCTACACCCTGACCCGCCACCCGCGCGGCCACCGGCACGAGGTGCGGCGCACGGTGACCCGGGTGACGGAGCGGGAGATCGTCTGACGTTCCACCAGGTGGGGCCCGGTGCCGTGCGGCGCCGGGCCCCACCGTCGTGTCGCAGGGGTCGGACCCGGCACAGCGGGCATACTCCCGGTGGCTCGACTCCGGTCCGCAGGCCCGGCTCCGAGCCCGGCTTCGACGCCGGCGGCGACGCCGGCCCCGGCGGAAGGGGCGGACCTTGGCGACTCCGGATCCCGTGATCGCGCTGCGCTCGGTGACCAAGCGCTACGGGCGCACCGTCGGCGTGGCCGAGCTGGACCTCAGCGTCGGCGCGGGCGAGGTGTTCGGCTTCCTCGGCCCGAACGGGGCCGGCAAGACCACCACGCTGCGCTGCCTGGTCGGCCTGCTCCGCCCGACCGAGGGCGAGGTGCGGGTGCTCGGCCTCGACCCGGTCGCCGACCACCGCCGGCTCGCCCCCGCGCTCGGCTACCTCCCCGGCGAGCTGCGCCTCTACCCGGAGTTGACGGGCCGTCAGACCCTGCGCCTGCTGGCCGACCTGCAGGGCGCCCCGACCCCGCGCCAGCGCGAGCTGTGCGAACGCCTGGACCTGTCCGGGCCCGTGCTCGACCGCCCCGTGCGGGAGTACTCGCGCGGGATGAAGCAGAAGCTCGGCCTGGTCCAGGCGCTCCAGCACGACCCCGAGCTGGTGGTGCTGGACGAGCCCACCGAAGGCCTGGACCCGCTGGTGCAGGCGGTGTTCTTCGAACTGCTCGCGGAGGCCGAGGCCGCCGGGCGCACCGTGCTGCTCTCCAGCCACGTGCTGCCCGAGGTGCAGCGGGTCTGTCGGCGGGTGGCGATCATCCGGGGCGGCCGGCTGGTGACGGTCCGCCCGGTGGCCGAGCTGCGCGAGGCGCGGGCCCGACGGGTGCGGCTGGTCTTCGCCGACGGGGCCGGGGCCCGGCCGCTCGGCGCCGCCGAGGCCTGGTCGCCGGCCTGGCAGGGCGACCGGGTGGAGCTGCTGGTGCCGCCCGGCGAGCTGGTGGCCGCGCTGCGCGAGCTGCTCCGGCTCCCGGTGGCCGACCTGACGGTGGAGGAGGCCGGCTTGGACGAGGCGTTCCTGGACCTCTACCGGTCCGTCGAGGAGGAGCCGTGAGAGGAGACGCGAGAGGAGCCGTGAGAGGAGACGCGAGAGGAGCCGTGAGAGAAGACGCGAGAGGAGCCGTGACGTGAGACGCCGCTTCCCGCTGCTGTGGCTGGCCCTGCACCGCCGCCGCCGGATGCTGCTGGTGCTGATCGCCGGCATGGTGCTGTTCGAGGTGCTGATCGTGGTGATCGCCGGCACCGTCGACCCGCACGAGCTGTTCTCCGGCGGCAGCGGCGCCAACCCGCCCGGCGCGTTCAAGGCGTTCAGCGGCTCCACCGGGGACGTCTCGATCGCCAGCTACCCGGGCCTGCTCGGGGCCGGCCTGGTGCACCCGTTCTGGATCGCCATCCAGCTGACCGCGATCGGCTCGCTCGCGGCGGCCGCCGTGGCCGCCGACGTCGAGGGCGGCACGATCGAGCTGCTGATGGTCCGTCCGGTCTCCCGCGAGCGGCTGCTCGGCGAGCGGACGGCGGCGTTGCTGGCCGCCGCGTTGGCGATCAACGCCGCGGCCGTCCTGGCCGTCGCCATCGGCACGGCCGGCTCGGCCAAGCTGCACACGGCCGTGCCGCTGAGCGGGGTCTTCGCCGCCGGGCTGCTCGGCCTCGGGTTCGCGCTCTGCGTGATCGGGCCCGCGCTCGCCGTCTCGGCCGCCGCCCGCAGCCGCGCCCAGGTGCTCGCGGCGGTGATCGGCATCGGCGCGGTCGGCTTCGCCGTCAACTTCGCCGCACTGGCCTGGCACCCGCTGGCCCCGCTGCGCTACATCAGCCCGTTCCACTACTACGCGCCGGGCGACGCGCTGGCCCGGGGGAGCGTCGACTGGGCCTCGCTCGGCATCCTGGCGGGGGTCGGGGTGATCGGGATCGCCGCCGCGTTCGCACTCCTGCGCCGCCGGGACCTGGCCCCGTGACGCCCTCTCACACCAGATGTAACGGCAGGTGAGCCGCGGTTCGTTCCCTGATCCGGTGTGACTTTTCCGGCCTTCTCACCGGCCCGGTCCGCGCACCATACTCCAGATCCGGCGCCCGCACGGGGCGGGTGCCGAGACCTCGGGAGTGGCATTGACGACGGTGACGGACGCGGGCACCTGGCAGCTCGGCGACCTGACGGTCAACCGGATCGGCTACGGCACGATGCGGCTGGGCGGCAACGGAATGGCCGGCAACTCCGACGGCGCGCCGATCGACCGGGCCCACGCGATCCGGCTGCTCCGCACCGCCGTCGAGAGCGGCGTCAACCACATCGACACCGCGAGCTTCTACTTCTCCGCGCTGCGCTCCGCCAACGAGCTGATCAACAGCGCGCTCGCGCCCTACGCGGACGAGCTGGTGATCGTCACCAAGGTCGGCCCGGGCCGCACGCCCGCGGGGGAGTGGACCAGGGCCACCCGGCCGGAGGAGCTGCGCGGCCAGGTGGAGGAGAACCTGCGCCAGCTCGGCCGGGACCACCTGGACGTGGTCAACTACCGGCGGGGGCGGGAGGATTCGATCGCCGAGCACTTCGGCGTCCTGGCCGAGCTGCGCGAGGCGGGCCTGATCCGCCACCTCGGCATCTCCAGCGTGAAGCCCGAGCACCTGGCCGAGGCGCAGGCGATCGCGCCGGTGGTCTGCGTGCAGAACTACTTCAGCCTGGACCGGCGGGTGGCGGAGCAGAACGGCCTGCTGGCGAGCTGCCGCGAGCAGGGCATCGCGTTCGTCCCGTTCTTCTCGATCTCCGGCACCCAGCGCGAGGCGGCGGCCGTTGCCACCGACCACGAGACCGTTCGGGAGGTGGCCCGCGCGCACGGCGTGACCACCGCCCAGGTCCGCCTCGCCTGGACGCTGGCGAAGGGGCCGAACATGCTGGTGATCCCCGGGACCACCAGCATCGAGCACCTCGGCGAGAACCTGGCGGCGGGTCAGCTGCGGTTGACGGAGGCCGAGTTGGCCGCCCTGGACGCGATCGACGGCTGAACCCCTGCCGCACACCGCCCGGCCGGCGGCCGGGCGGTGTGCGGGTGGTGTGCAGCGGTCAGTGGGTGCTGGTGGACGCTGGCGGGGCGCAGGTCTTGGGGGTGGGGTCGTCGTGGTGGCCGGCGAGCCAGAACCCGGTGAGGAGACCGGCGACGGCGAGGACCTTGTGCCGGTTCTGCTTCCACCACGACGGTGATCCGGCCGTCATGATGCGCAGTTGGCTGAACTCGGGATGCGGGGTGGGCGGCGCGTCCTTGAAGAGTCCCATGGGGGGAGAACCTCCTCTCCTGCTTGGGAGGTTCACGACCATAGGGCTTGCGCTGCCTTGATCGCAGGGAATTTAAACCTCGCTCGGCGGGTCGGGTGCGATGGGTGCACGATTCTTGACACGCGCCAGCTGGTCTAGGCCATTCTGAAGTGGCTCCCTCCCTGTTCGCCTTCCTCGAATTCCTCGAAAGGCCGTCAAATGGACAGAGCCCGTCCCGTGGCCACCCACGCCACGGTGCCCCCCGCCGGATCCGGCCGGCTGCGTGCGTCCCTGATCGGTGCGGTGGCCGCGCTCGGCCTGGTCGCCGGTACGGTGGCGAGTTTCACCGTCGGCGGTGCCGCGCAGGCCTCCGCCACCGCCACCGGCGGTGCGCTGAGCAGCAACTGGTACGCCTCCGCGCCCTACCTGATGCCGGAGGACAACTCCCCGCCGGACGCGGGCGCGGTGATGGACGCCACCGGCCAGAAGGCCTTCCAGCTGGCGTTCATCCTGGACGGTGGGGGCTGTTCCCCGGCCTGGGGCGGTGCCACCTCGATCGACACCGACACCACCATGCCGACGGTGATCTCGCAGATCCGCGCCAAGGGCGGCGACGTGTCCGTCTCCTTCGGCGGCTACGGCGGCACCAAGCTCGGCCAGGTCTGCGGCACTCCCGAGGCCACCGCCGCGGCCTACCAGAAGGTGGTCACCAAGTACGGCCTGCACGCCGTCGACTTCGACCTCGAAGAGCCCGAGTACGAGAGCAGCGCGGCCATCCACAACGAGATCGGCGCGGCCAGGATCCTCCAGGCGAACAACCCCGGCCTGTACGTCTCCATCACCACCGCCGGCACCGCAGCGGGCACCGGCTGGTTCGGCCAGCAGATGCTCAACGAGGCCAAGTCGCAGGGCTTCACGCCCAACACCTACTCGATCATGCCGTTCGACGGCGGCTTCGCCGGCGGCGCCTCCCAGGTCGCGGCGCTCACCCAGTTCAACACCATCCTGCAGAACACCTTCGGCTGGGACTCCGCCACCGCCTACGCCCACGAGGGCGTCTCGATGATGAACGGGCGGACGGACTCCGCGGAGTACTTCACGCAGGCCGACTTCCAGACGGTGCTGGACTTCGCGACCTCCCACGGCCTGGGCCGCTACACCTTCTGGTCGGTCAACCGCGACCGCCAGTGCACCCCGGTGGTCGACCCGGGCCTGTCCGGCTCCTGCTCCGGAGTCACCCAGAACGACTGGGACTTCACCAAGTACACCGTGAAGTTCGCCGGCGCGACCCCGCCCACCACGCCGCCCACCAGCGCCCCGCCGACCACGGCTTCCCCGAGTTCGGGCGGCGGCGGGTGCACCGCCGCCGCGTGGAACTCCGGGATCGCGTACACCGGCGGCCAGACGGTGACGTACAACGGCCACCAGTGGACGGCCAAGTGGTGGACCGAGAACGACGTGCCGGGCGGGCCGGCCGGCGTCTGGACCGACAACGGCCCCTGCTGACAGAGGAACTGACTGATCGTCAAGCTCTGCCGCTCCCGGTCACCCCGGGAGCGGCAGGTCCAGCAGCTGCGCCTCGCCGTTGCCCACCGACCAGTCGGCGTCGCCGTTCTCGGTCAGGGTGACGACGACGTTGCGCGGCTCGGTGTCCGCGTACTTCTCGGCCAGCTCGGCGATCCGCCGGTAGAGCGCCCGCTTGAGGTCCGGGCCGCGCCCGGACCTCAGGGTGATCGCCACGAAGACGATGCCGTCGTCGTGTTGGACGCCGAGGTGGTCGTCGTGCCGCAGCAGGCCGGTGCGGCCGTCGTGGGCGGTGAGGATCTGGAACCGGTCGTTCTGCGGGATCCCGAGCGTCTCCACCAGGGCCTGGTGGACGGCGTTCCCGAGTGCGTCGAGGCGCGCGGCGTCGGCGCCCAGTGTGTCGATGCGAACTAGAGGCATGCCGTACATACTAGTAGGTACAGAACCTCAGGGGGAACCCCCGCCCGCCGCGCCCCGCTCCACGCTGAGGCTCAGGCAGGTCCAGCTGAGCCGGCGCGGGCCGGTGGGCAGCGGGGCCGGGTGGTAGGTGCCGTCGGCCACCGAGAGGTTGACGATCAGGTAGGCCTGCCAGCCCTCGCCGACGCCCTGGCCGTCCTGGAACACGGTGGCGCCGTTGACCGTCCAGTCCACCGAGTCGGCGCCGAGCCGGACCGTCAGGTCCAGGGTCGCGCCGGGGGCGATGCCGGCCGCCGTGCCGTCCCAGTACAGGTGCGCGTCCCGCACGTGGTTGGAGAGCTCCAACAGCCCGGGGTGGTCGACGTGGTACTCGAACACGTCGATCTCGTTGCCGCCGTCCCGCCAGGTCCAGATCGCCGGCCAGGCGCCGAGCGCGACGGGCAGCCGGATCCGGGCGCTCAGCAGGTCGCCGGTGCGCACCTGGAAGCCCTCCGGACTGCCCTCGGTGGTCAGCAGGTTGCAGCTCCACAGCCCGCCGAAGTACCGGCGGCTGGCGGTGAAGGTGCCGCCCGGGCAGAAGTCCCGGTTCAGTCGGTCGAGTTTGTGGTCGGCCCGGTTGGTCGGGCCCATGTCCGGATAGGCGCTGGTCCGCCCGGCCACCCACTGGTCCGACGAGCCGAAGTCCGCCTGGAACACCACGGCCATTCCCGCACCACCCCTCCCGCGAGTACCGATCTCGCAGGGTGCTTGCCCGAGTGCGAACGGTGATAATCGCAGGGCCCCTTCCGCTTCCGCCGGAAGTCGGCGGCATCGACGTCAGGGGGCGCGCGGCCGGCCCGGGCGGCGTGCGCGGGCGGCTGCGGGAGCGCGGCGATCAGCTGCGGCCCTCCTGCAGGGTGTGCGTGCGCAGCGCGGCCAGCAGCGGCAGGATGTCGTCGCCGGTGTTGCTCTGACTGACCGCCACGATCGCCGAGACCACCACCCGGCCGATCTGCCCGGCCGCCGCCGAACTGCCGTCCGCGGCGCCGCCCCAGACCTCCAGCGCCTCGCCAAGCACCTCGCTGAGCCGGTAGATGGCGTTCTCCCGCATCTGCTCGGTCAGCCGCAGCGCCTCCTCGGGCGTGGTGTCGCTGCCGCTGAACGCGATGGTGAGCAGGGCCTGGAGGGTGCGGTGGCCGTAGTCGGCGAGCAGGACGGGCAGCGGCTGCTCGAACTCGCCGACCGCGGCGAGCGCCTCCAGGGCCTGCTCGTCGTGGCGCCAGGAGGCCTCCAGGGCCGCGAGGGCCCGCAACGTCTCGTCCCGGGTCAGTTCCATCTCACCGTCCGTCATACCCCGCAACGGTACGCACTCGGCGGGTCCGCCGGAGCCGAATCGGCCGACGCCACCGGTAAGCGTGACGAACCGGACGGGATCCGCGCCCGGCCCGCGCGGTCCGACCTGCCATCATGGGCCGACGGGTCGTCAGCCGGCCCGTCCGCCCCTATCGGACGGGTGGCGCGTTTGGCTGATTTTCGCAGGAGCTTCACCGAAGATTCGGTCAGGAAGGGTGCAACGCGGGTAGAGCGCGCGCCAGCATCATGTGCCATGACGAATACGGAAACCACCCGGTCCCGCCGGAGTGGCAAGGGGGTCCGTCCGCGGACGCTCGCGGCGCTCGCCGCCACCGCGATGGCCGCGGCCGCCCTGGTCGGCAGCACCGCCGGCCAGGCCTCGGCCAACTCGCACGACTTCCACACGCCGAAGATCAAGCACGTGTGGGTCATCATGCTGGAGAACAAGTCCTACGAGGCTTCGTTCACCGGCCTGAACCAGAACAGCTACCTCTGGAAGACGCTGCCCCAGTACGGCGAGCTGCTGCGCCAGTACTACGGCACCGGCCACTACAGCCTCGACAACTACATCAGCGCCGTCAGCGGCCAGGCCCCGAACCAGGCCACCCAGAACGACTGCCCGCAGTACACCAACGTCGCCCCGGGCACCCCCGCGGCCGACGGCCAGGTGCACGCGAACTCGGGCTGCGTCTACCCCTCCTCGGTGAGCACCCTGTTCAACCAGCTGGACGGCAAGCACGTCAGCTGGAAGGCCTACATGCAGGACATGGGCAACACCCCCGGCCGGGAGGACCCGTACCAGTGCGGCGTCCCCGGCGACCCGTCGGGCGCCGGCGTGGTGAACCCGGGCAGCGCCACCGCCCAGGACCAGTACGTGCCCAAGCACAACCCGACCGCCTGGTTCCACTCGCTCACCGACAACCCGTCGGACTGCGCCAAGGTCGTGCCGCTGAACGGCCGGGCCGCGCAGCCGGGCCACGCCGCGCTCAGCGGGCTGGCCGACGACCTGAAGAGCGAGAAGACCACCCCGGCCTTCTCCTGGATCACCCCGAACAACTGCTCGGACGCGCACGACTCCAGCTGCAAGGGCGACAACCTCTCGGGCGACCCGAGCAACCACCAGGGCGGCCTGTACGCCTCGGACCTGTTCCTGAAGCAGACCGTCACCGAGATCATGGCCTCGCCGGCCTACCAGGACGGCGGCATGATCGACATCACCTTCGACGAGGCCTTCCCGCCGTACAAGCTGTACGGCAACTCGACGGCCGACTACACCGGCAACTCGGACCCGACGCTCAACACCCCCACCGACACCGCGCAGTCGGTCGTGGCGTGCTGCAACGAGCTGCCCGGCCCGAACGTCACCCAGCCCGGTGACCAGGCCTTCGGCCAGGACACCACCCCCGGTGGCGGCATCACCGGCTCGGTCCTGCTCTCCCGCTACATCAAGCCGGGCACGATCAGCGACCAGCCGTACAACCACTACTCCTGGCTGCGCAGCATGGAGGACCTGTTCGACATCACGCACGGCGGCACCGACGGCCACGGCCACCTCGGCTACGCCGGCATGCCGGGCCTGCGCCCGTTCGGCCCGGACGTCTACAACAACCCGAGCGGCAAGGCCCTGCAGCCCGCCGCGATGGGCAGCAACGGCGTCTGGTCGGCCACCCAGGTGCCGGCGAACAAGCAGCCGGCCGACGTGCAGCCGAACTTCACCGGTGCGACCGCTGCGACCGACAGCCTGAAGCCGGGAGCCGGTCAGTGATCCACCGCTCCACCAGCCGGAGCCGTGCCCTTCCCGGGCACGGCTTCGGCCGCGGCGCCGCCGCCGTCCTGCTGCTCGCCCTCGCCGGGCTGACCACCGCCTGCGGCGGCCAGAACACGCCGCAGCCGCTGGGCGCCCTGCCGATCCCCAGCGCCCCGCTCTCGCCCGCGCCGGTCACCGCCTCGCCCGGGCACGCCCAACTGGTCGCCATGGGCGACCCGGTGCAGCTGGTGCTCGCCGGCGCGCACGGCCAGGTCACCGCGAGCGGCCCCGACCTGGAGGTCTCCGGGCCCGCCCCGGACGGCAAGGTGGCGTCCGAGTCCAAGGGCAGCGTCACCGTGGTGCTGCGGGCCACCGACGGCAGCGCCCGGCTCGATCCGGCCGACCTGGCCGCCACCGACGAGCAGGGCAAGCCCATCCCGCTGACCGCCGACGCCGGACCGCTGACCGCCACCCCCGGGCACGACGCGACCCTGCACCTGAGCGGCACCTTCCCGATCGGGCACGCCACCCTGCAGTGGAACCAGTCCGGCCAGCCGCTGGCCACCTGGGACTTCGAGGTCGAACTCGACTGACGCCGCGTCAGACCGGCTGCTCGACCAGCCCGTCGAGCAAGGCGAGCTGGTCCGGGGTGAGGCGCAACGCGCCCGCGGCCAGGTTCTCGGCCAGGTGGGCGGCGCTGCCGGTGCCCGGGATGGCCAGCACGTGCGGGCCCTGGTGCAGGGTCCAGGCCAGCCGCAGCTGGGCCGGACTCGCGCCGTGCGCGCGGGCGACGGCCAGCAGCTCGGGGTGCTCGGCGGCGTTGCTGCCCGCCGTGCGCCCGGCGGCCCGGGCCGGACCGGCCAGCGCGTAGAACGGGACGAAGGCGGCGCCGAGTTCGCCGCAGCGGCGCAGCAGCGCCCGCTGCTCGGGCGGCGCGCCGAGCCCGAACGGGTTCTGCACCGCGACCACCGGGGCGATCGCCCGCGCCTCGGCGAGCTGGGCCGGCCGCACGTTGGAGACGCCCAGCTCGCGGATCAGCCCGGCGGTGCGCAACTCGGCCAGCGCGCCGAAGCGTTCGGCGATCGGGTCGGCGCCGAGCACCCGCAGGTAGACCAGATCCGGCTGGTCCCGGCCGAGCTCGCGCAGGTTCTGCTCGACCTGGCCGCGCAGTTGCTCGGGGCGGGCGTGCGGCAGGAACCCGCCGGCCGGGGAGCGGCCGGGGCCGACCTTGGTGGCGATCACCAGGTCGTCCGGGTAGGGCTGGAGCGCGCTGTTGATCAGCTCGTTGGCCGAGCGCAGCGCGGAGAAGTAGAAGCTCGCGGTGTCGATGTGGTCGACGCCCAGGTCGACGGCGGTGCGCAGCAGGCGGATCGCCGAGGCCCGGTCGCGGGGCGGGGAGCCGGGCTCGAAGGCCGGGCCGTGCTGGGCCAGGCGCATCGCGCCGAAGCCGATCCGGCGCACCGTCAGGCTGCCGAGCCGCCAGGTGTCGTGGGTGGTGGTCGCATTGCTCATGGCGGGATCCTGCTCGGGCGGTAGCGTGGACCGGAACTGATTCACGAATGCGTGTATCCAATGTGGCTTCTGATGAAGCCGGACATCGTGCCATGCGTGTGGACCCGGGGCGCCCCGGGCCCACACTGTCGGAGTGGGTCAGATCCAGGTGTAGTTCTGGTCGGTGACCGGCTCCAGCTCGAACGCGGGCAGTGGCGCGTGCGGCGAGGGTAGCTGGGCGAGGACCTTGCCGATCGGCGGGAACAGCGGCAGGTCGGCGACCTTGCGGTAGTCGAGCCACTCGATGTTGCCGACCTCGTGGCTGCCGTCGGGCAGTTCGTCGAACTCCTGGGTCGCCAGCGTGGCGCGGACCTCGGGGGTGACGTGGGTGCGGTAGATGAGGTGGATCTTGCGGGGCGGTGCGGTCGGCCCGGGCCGGGTGACCCGGGCGTCCGCCATCGCGACCAGCTCCAGGTCGCCAGCCCGCTCGGGGTCGAGTCCGAGCTCCTCGTGCAGCTCCCGGACGGCGGCGTCGCGGAAGTCCTCGCCGGCGCCGACGTTGCCGCCGATGGTGGTGTAGTGCGTCGAGCCGGCGCGGTCCCGGCGCAGCAGCGCGACGTCGTCGCCGCAGAAGACCAGGCCGGTCACCCGGACCTTGATCCTGCTGAACGGCTTCTCGGTCGTCGCTTCGGTGGTGCTCATGGGTGTGGATCTCCTCGGTGGACGTGGCCGGTCCGGTTGTTCCCGGCGGTACCTCCCGGCTCAACGACCGGGAGGAGAGCGGGGTTTGGCTTTGCTTCCTAGAGTGCCCCGGGGAACCCGTGGAGGGTGCGGGCTGCACTCTGCGGGACGTGCTCGATCTCGACGCCGGAGAGGGGGATGCGCCGCAGGCGGCAGCCGGTGGCGCGCATGACGGGGGAGAGGTGGCAGGGGTCCATCTCCTCGACCATCACGGTCGGGTGTGCGGTGCGGGTGTTCTTGCCTCCGGTGATGGCCGGCGGCAGGTGCCCGCCTCCGAAGGGCATCGGGGTGATCCGCCAGATCGGCCCGCGGTCGCTGGACACGCTCGCCTGCCCGAAGCCGCGCTCCTCGCGCAGGGTCATCGGCTCCCCGTTGGTGCCCGTCAGGCCCCGGAACAGGGCCGCGGCGCGGCCCTGGTTGACGAATCGTCCGGTGTCGATCGTGAACTCGCGGGAGAAGAATGCGCTCGCGGGGTAGCCGGCCTTGAGCAGGGCGCGGGTGTAGACGCTCACCTGGGGGAGAACCTGCTCGCGCAGGTGCGCGGCAGCCAGGCGGTCGACGGGGTCGAGGGCCGTAGTCCGCTGGCGCAGGGCGGTGAGGACGCCGTCGATGTCGGCCGTGGTCGAGGACAGGAAGCTACCGCGGCGGCCGATACCGCGGGCGCTCTTGTACGCCAGCAGGGTGTTGAGGAAGTGCCGGGTGGTGTCCGTGTACCCGCTGGCCTTGCGCCGGTCGGTGGCCGGGTAGAGGTTGAGGGCGGTGAAGCGGCCGTCGGGGTGGAAGTCCGGGTCGGCGGAGAAGTAGTCGCCGTCCGCGTTGCGCAGGCGATGCAACCGGACCGGGACGCCCTGGTGCTGGATGGGCAGGACGCCGTCCAGCGCGTCCCGGACGGTCTGCGCCGTGGGCTCAGCGGCGTCGGCGGTCACGTGAAGGTAGCGGCGGCCCTGCTCGGACAGCACCGGCTGGTTGCGCTCGTCCAAGCGCACGATCTCGGTGTAGGGGAGCTCGTCCGTGCCGGGTTGGGCGGCGATGAGCAGGTGGGGGCCGCAGGCGAGGACGTGGTGGCCGCCGATGTGGGTGTCGAGCAGTTCGCCGAGGCCGACCAGCGGGGCGAAGCGCAGCTCGACGGCAGCAGTGGCCGCGCCGTGGCCGAGGTGGTCGAACAGCGGTCGGTAGGTCCGCAGGACGTGGGCGAGGTCGTCGGTGTATCGGTCGCGGCTGGTGCCGGGCGACTTGCCGACGTAGCCGGTGGCGTACGGGGTGAGCGAGATGCGGATGCCGTCGAAGACCTCCTTGAAGTCGTCGGCCAGGCGCCGGTGCATCGCGGCGAGGTGACTGGTGCTCTCGGACCAGCCGACGGTGGAGACGCGGATCTTCACGCCGAGGACGTCGCGGGCGAGCCGGGCGTAAGTGTCCAGGTAGGGGTAGGACGAGATGTCGTTGTCCAGGTAGGGGAACAGCACGCCCGCGCGGTGGGCCCGGCCGCCGCCGATCCGCACGCCCCGCTCGGAGGCCTCCTCGGCAAGGGCGTGGAACAGGTCGCCGAGGCCGCGCTCGGTGAGCTGCCAGATGTCGCTTCCGGCGGCCTGGCTGCACATCGCGCACCGGTTGACGCAGCCGACCGCGGGCGGCAGGTACTGGAGGTGGGTGAGTGCCTCGGTCGGCAGGGTCCGCAGCTGGTCCCGCAGCAGGGGCATGGTCTGGGTGGTCACGGTCTCGCTCCTTCAGAGGGTGGGAAGGCCAGTGGGGATCAGGTGCTGGTCGAGGGCGCTCAGCAGCGCGTGCCCGACGGCGGAGAGCCGGTGGGGTCCGGCGAACGGGCCGCCGCCGCACGGCGTGACAGCCTCGGCGGTGCCGAGTTCCGCGCCCGGCAGGCACACGACGCCCGGTTCGGGCAGGTTTGCCAGCAGCACCTCCCCGGTGGCGGCCTCAGCCGGATGGGCACCAGGGCCGACCCAGCGCAGCCGGCCGCGGTGGACGCGGTAGCGGCCGGGGTGGGCCAGGTCCTGGTCCAGGACGACGGGTGTCTCGCCCCGGTGGCGGAGCTTCAGGTAGTAGGGGCCTGGCGCCGTGGAGGCGGCTGCCCGCACCGTGGCGGCGTTGAAGTCGTCCGGGTCGGGCAGCCAGTCGACCCGGACACCGAGCAGGGTGGTCAGGTGGGCGACGGCGAACGGCGGCAGGCCGCGCAGCTGCTGGTTGACTGCCGAGAGCTCGGTGGTGCCCTGGTTACGGCAGTTGATCTCATTGAGGAACACTCGGCCGTCGTCGCTGAGGATCGCGTCCAGGCCGAACAGCCCGGACACACCGTGGCGGTGCCAAGCCCAGTGGGCGACGCGCTCGGCCGCGTCCACGACGGCGGTCGCGGCCTGCTCGGGCCATGGGACGGACCAGCAGTTGCCAGCGCTCTTGCCCGGGCCGATCCCGGCCTCCGGTACCCCGACGGCCTTGTGGGAGGGCCGGTCCACGTAAACCCGCAGCCGACCGCGGTGGTCCGGCACGGACAGCACGGTGACGTTCGAGGACCAGCCGGGGGTGTACGCGGTGACCCGGTACGGGCCCGGCATCCGGGCCGCGCGCACCAGGTTGGTCTCGTCGTCCACGAAGACCGTGCCGCGCCCGCCGGAGTCGGCGCCGCACTGCACCACCAGCCGCACGGCGCCGACCCGGCGACGGAGCTCCGCCAGGCCTGGTAGCGGGCCGTCGACCCGGACCCCGGGCAGCTGGAGGGCGGCGGGCACCTGGGCGTCGAGCAGCAGCTCGCCGAAGTAGGCCTTGTCCTCGATCCTGGCGCGCAGGACGTGGTCGATCGCCGCGACCACGCCGCGCGGCCCGGCCCACGAGCGCAGGAGATCGGTGCCGTACCAGGCGGAGATGACCACTGGCCGGTCCAGTGCGGCGATCGCCGCGCGGGCGAGGTGGTCGAGGCCGGTCATCCAATCGTGTCGCTGGGCGACGCCGCGCACCCGGGTACCGCTCTCGGCGGCGAGCACCCGCATCGGCGCGGCCGGCGGCCAGGGCCGGTAGCAGCCGATCGCCAGCGCCGGGCGGGCCACCGCGAGGGGGGACGGGCCCGTGTAGGTTGTCCGGCCGGCGGTGGTGAACCGCTCGACGCTGACGAGGGCGCTGCGGCCCAGCGCGGTGGTGAGGCCGCGAGCGGCCGCACCCCACACTCCGGCGTCCACGGTGGTGGGCGCACCGGTCATGCGACCCTCCCAGCCGCCATCGTGCTGCTCTCCTCAGCGGATGCCGTTCGGAGTGCCGGAACGGTGAACGCCGGCCCGGCCTTGGCCAGGACGTGCTTGGCGATCTCCTCGGGGCTGTGCTCGGCGGTGTCGAAGACCAGCAGCCGGTCCCCGTGGCGGCGCGCCATGCCGTGCAGCAGTGCCGAGTTGAACCGCGCCGCGAAGGCCTCGTCCTCGACACTGCGCCGGTCCGCAGAGTCCACCACCGCGCGGCCGTCCATCCGCGCGCGCCGGACGTCGGGCGAGGCGTGCAGGTAGACGGCGACGTCGAACGGGGCGAAGAAGCGCGCCCCCAGAGGCTGAGCGCGGCGGTCAGGTAGGGGCCGCCGGCCATGCCGAAGGCCGCGGTCCGGTCGGCGTATCCGTCCTGGATGAGGACCGCGCCGCCGGTACGGGGCGGGTCGACGCGCACCAGCGCGGCGTCCAGGGCGTACCCGCCGACCAGGAAGGCGGCGGTGATGGCGCTGGACTCGGCCTGGCGCACGAGCGGGAGCCGCTTGAGCAGCGGCTCGATCGGGTGGTGCTCGGCGAGCATCCCGCGGTGGCGCACCGCCGGGATACCGCATTCGTCGAGCAGGGAGATCAGGGTCTGGACCGTGGTCGTCTTGCCGGACATGTCGAGCCCGTCCACGAGGATGCGCACGACTGCCTCCTTCACCGTCGAAGGGACGGCGCCTGATGTGGCGTCACCCGCTAGCCTGACGTGACGGCTCAGTCGCTTGTAGTGAGAGATCATCGCCCCCTCGGGGCGAAGCCACCGCCCGTTTCCGGCTGGCGACCCCGCCCACGAGAGGACGGTTCGAACAGCTGGCGACAAGGCATATCCGGGCAGCAGAGCGACGCCGCGCCAGGGAGCGGGCAGCACTGACAAGGAGAGGTCACCGATGGCCGTCACCAGCACCACGGCGCCGGACGGCGCGCACACCGCGGTCTGCGGACGCCGGATCAGAGAACGGACGCTCGGTCAGGCCGGAAGCCCCGAGCCGGTGCCGCACGGCCTGGTCGAGCTGATCGCCAAGGAGATCGCGGCGCACTGCGGCCACCGCCCGCTCAAGTCCTTTCGGATGGCGATGGGCTGGACCGTCGCCGAGGCGGTCAAGGCCGCACACGACCTGGTCGATCGGGAGAACCTGCGCAAGGTCGGGCTCACCGAACGGTCCTGGAAGGACTGGGAGGCGGGCAGGGCGCCGAGCCCGGAGTACCAGGACCTGCTGTGCCGCCTCCTGTGCACGGGCCCGGTCCAACTCGGGTTGGCCGCCGACTACACGCCCAGGCCTGCCTGGGCCGACAGCCCGGACAGTGCGAAACTCCCAGCAGGACCCGCCGACGCTCAGACGGGGTTGGAGGAGGTGGCGGTCACGAAACGGCGAACCGCGCTCATGCTCACCGGGCTCGCCCTCGCGACTCCCGCCAACGCGGCCCGGGCCCTCGACCAAGCCGCCGCCGAGGCAATGGAGTTCACACGCCAGGCCGAGGCCAGCTCACTGGGTGCCGGGACGCTCGACCACCTGGACCGCGCCGTCACCGACTTCAACGACGCCTACTCCGTGAAGCCCCCGCAGCAGGTGTTCGCCGATGCGCTGGACTACCGCCGCAAGGTGGACGCGCTGTTGAAGGCCCAACACACCCACGAGCAGGGCCGCGAACTGTTCGCCTACGCCGGGTGGCTCTCCGAACTCCTCGCCTGGCTCGCCCACGACCTCGGCAGCCCTCAGACCGGCCTCGCCTTCGCCAACGACGCCTTCGTGCACGGCCAGCAGGCCGGCCACGGCGAGCTCTGCGCCTGGGCCATGGACGCCGCCGCCTCCATCAACCTCTACGAGCACCGACCCGACCGAGCACTCGACGCCGCCCGCCGCGGCCTCACCCAGGCGCCGTCCACCCACCCGCTCACCGTCCGCCTCCACGCCCAGGCCGCCCGCGCCGCAGCGGCGGACGGTGACGCTGACCGCTTCACCGCCTCCCTTCGCGCCGCCGAGAACGCCCACCGCTTCCTTCCCGTCCGGATGGCCCACCGCTTCGGCCTGGACCCGCTGCCGCTCGCCGACTACGCGCTCACGTCCTACCCGGCCACCGCCTTCATCTGGCTCGGCCAGGCCGAGAACGCCCGCCAGCACGCCGAACACGCCCTGCAGGTGTACGAGGCTGCGCCAGCCGCGTCCCGCTCACCCAGCCGTGAGGCCATCGCCCGTATCGACCTGGCCCTCGCCCATGCCCTGCTCGGCGCACCCGCAGACGCCGTAGCCCTCGGCACCGAAGCGCTCGACTCCGACCGCGTGGTCGACTCCGTCCGCAACCGCGCCAACGACCTCACCACCTACCTCGCCCGCCGCTACCCCGGCCACAGCGCCGCCGGTGAACTGCGCGAGCGCCTGACCACCCTGTCCATCCCGGCGTAGAAAGAGCTCCCCGTGCCAGAGCAGGACCGCGTCATCCGGATCCGCCGCCCCTATCTCGACCTGATCGCCGACGGCACCAAGACGATCGAGGTCCGCGTCGGCTACCCGAGCATGCGCCGCATCTACGCCGGTCAGGTCCTGGTCTTTGAGTCCGGCGGGACTCGTTGCCGTACCGAGGTCGTGAAGGTCACCGAGTACGAGTCCTTCGAGGAGATGCTCGACGCCGAGGACAACGAAGCGATCGGCAGCGAAGGCATGACCCAGGGCGAACTCCTCGCGGCCTGCCGTGATATCTACCCGCCGGAGAAGGAAGCGCTCGGTGTCCTCGCGATCCACCTGCGGCGCATCAGCCCTGAGATCTGACGGCCAGGTGTTCCGGGTGGGGGAGAGGGCGCTGTCGACGGTGGCGCGCAGCAGCTGGATCGCCGAGGCCCGGTCGCGGGGCGGGGAAGCGTGCTCGAAGGCCAGGCCAGGCCGTGCTGGTGTGCTGGGTCCTGGCGGGATCCTGCTCGGGCGGTAGCGTGGACCGGAACTGATTCACCGATGCGTGAATCCGACGGGGTGTAAACCGGGGGAGCACGATGCCGGCCGAACTGGCCTTCTCGACCGACGACCTGGCGCGGGTGCGGTTCGCCGTCTCGCCGCTGTGGCAACTGACCACCAGCTACCGGCTGCTGCTGCGCGGCGCGGGGCCCGACCACCCGGTGCACGGGCGGTGGATCGCCCAGGTGCGGCCCCGGGCCGCCGTCGGGGACGGGCTGCTGGGCGAGCTGCTCTCGCACCCCGGCTACGCCCCGGACTTCCTGAACCCCGACCCGGCCGGCCCGTCACCCTCGCTGGAGCAGGAGTTGGCGGCGCTGACCGCGACCCCCGCGGAGCGGGTGCGGGCCGACCTGGAGCACCTGGGCCGGCACCGGGGCGGGCTCGGCCCGCGCTCGCGCGCACTGGCCGCCGAACCGGCGGGCGGACTGGCCCGGTTGGCCGAGGAGCTCGCGGCGTACTTCGGGACGGCGCTCGCGCCGTACTGGGCGCGGATCCGCGCGGTGCTGGATGCCGACGTGCTGTACCGGGCCCGGCGGGCGGCCGAGCACGGCACCGGGACGGTGCTCGACGAGCTGCACGAGTCGATGAGTTGGGACGCCGCCGGGGCACTGCGGCTGCGCGGCCGCAAGCAGCCGATCGACCGGCCGGCGGTCGGGCCCGGAGTGGTGCTGCTGCCGCTCGCCTTCGGGGCGGACCGGCTGCGCAGCCGGGTGGCCCCGCCGGACCCGCCGCAACTCGCCTACCCCGCCCGGGGAACCGGCACGCTCTGGCTGCCCCGGCCCGGCACCGGCCACGCGGCGCTGGCCGCCGTGCTGGGCCGCTCCCGCACCCGGCTGCTCGCCGAACTCGACCTGCCCGCCTCCACCACCGACCTGGCCGCCCGCACCGGGCTCTCCCCGGCCGCCGTCTCCAAGTACCTGATCGCGCTGCGCGACGCCGGCCTGACCACGGCTCACCGCGCGGGCCGCTCGGTGCTCTACGCCCGCACGGCTACCGGCGAGGCGGTGTTGGCGACAAGTGCGGGGTGAAAAGCACTGGTGGCCCGGCAGGGGCGCTGGTACACCTGCCTGGTGACAGAGGTTGATCGTCTTTTCACGGAGCCGGTACTCGCCGAGCTCTACGATCCGTTCTGCGTGGGCCGGGCGGACTTCGACTTCTACCTGCCGCTGCTCGCGGCCGCCGGCTCGGTGCTCGACGTCGGCTGCGGCACCGGCGAGCTGCTGCGCCGGGCCCGGGCCGCCGGGCACCGCGGGCGGCTCTGCGGCCTCGACCCGGCCGAGGCCATGCTCGCCGTCGCCCGCCGGGCCGCGCCCGAACTGGAGTGGCACCACGGCGACCTGGACTCCATCGACCTGAGCTCCGGCGACCTGAACTCCGGCGACCTCGAAGGTGCCCGTTGGGACGGCGAGTTCGAGCTGGTGGTGATGACCGGCCACGCCTTCCAGGCGCTGACCGGCGACGCACAGCTGCACGCCGCGCTGGCCGCCGTCCGCCGCGCCCTCGCCCCGGGCGGCCGGTTCGTCTTCGAGACCCGCAACCCGGCGGCGCGCGAGTGGGAGCGCTGGACCCCCGACGTGGTGGACGAGGCGGACGGCGTCAGCTACTGGCGGGAGGTCGAACAGCCCGTCACCGGCGACCTGGTGAGCTTCTCGCACACCTTCACCCACCCCGACTGGCCGCACCCGGAGACGGCCCGCAGCACCCTGCGGTTCCTCGACCCGCCGGCCCTCGACGTGTTCCTGGCCCGGGCCGGCCTCTCGGTCGAGGCCCGCTACGGGGACTGGGACGGCTCGCCGCCGGCGGCGGGCAGTCCGGAGATCATCACCGTTGCGAAGGGGGAGTCCGATGCTTGAGCGGTCGATGACCGAGGGGCTGGAAGGACGGCTGCGGGACTGGCGGATGCGTTCGCCGGTCGCCGAGGTGCTGGACACCGTGGTGCTCTGCGCCGCGGCGGTGGTCATCGCGGTCGTCGTGGTGGACGACGTGGTCTCCTGGCCGACCGACCGCGTGCTGCTCGCGCACGACAGGCTGTCGGTGCTGGCCGGCTGGTTGCTCTTCCCGTCGATGCTGTGGCTCATGCCCTCGATGATGGTGACCTTCCCCGTCCGACGGCACGAGGGGCGGGAGGTCCGGGTGGCCGCCCGGGCCCGGCTGCGCAGGCTCTACCTGCCGACCCGGCGGCACGCGCTGGCGCAGGGCGCCCTGCTGCTGCTCTGCGTCGGGGTCATGGTCGGCGGCTTCGCCTTCGGCTTCGCCAAGGGCGGGGCGCAGGAGCTGCCCGGGCCGAGGTACCAGGTCTCCACCGAGGACGTCCAGCACTACGCCTGGACCGATGTGACGCCCCGTGAGTACGACCGGTGGCAGGCCCGCTACGTCCGGGAGGACGGCGTGCTGCTGCTCTTCGGGCTCTTCATGGTCGCCGGTGGCACGGTGCTGCGCAGGTCCCGCACCGCCGCGCGCGGCTGACTGCGCGGGGCTGACCGCGCGTCACCCCGCCCGCCGCAGCAGCCGGCGCCCGCGCTCCAGGCGGGCCCGGTTGGCCATCGAGGCCCGGTCCAGCTCCTCCATCAGGCGGCGCGAGCGGTGCTCCAGGTCGAGCTCGTCGAGGATCCGGTCCACCTCGGCGAGCAGGGCGCCGTGCAGCTGCCAGGCCTTGGGGTGCTCCTGCACCCGGAGCAGCAGCAGCTGGGCGGCGTTCTCCCGGGTCGCCCAGGCGGCGGCCAGCTCGGAGGCCAGGCGGGCCTCGGCCTCCTCGGCGTTGCGCTCCACCTGGGTGGTGACCAGCACCGCGAAGCTGACCAGCGCCCCGCCCAGGTGGTCCAGCAGCTCCTCCATGGCCAGCGCCACGTCGGGCGCGAGCAGTTGCTCACCGTCCTCGCGCCGCTTGGCCAGGTCGGTGAGCGAGCGGGCGAGCACCCGGATCACCACCACGCAGATCTCCAGCGTGTCCAGCCCGGTGCGCAGCACGATCCGGGACAGCTGGCCCTCCCGGATCCGCGGGTTGAACCGCAGGCTGTCCTCGGCCTGCCGCAGCGCCCCGTCCACGCCGGCGATCGCCTGGTCCAGCTCGCGGGCCTCGTGCAGCCGGGCGGCCGCCTGCGCCACCGGGGTCGGCTCGCCGAGCGCCTCGGCGATCCGCAGCAGCAGGTGGCGGGCCCGCCGGGCCAGGTCCTCGATCGACTCGCCGGCGGTGTCCACCCAGACCGGCGGCGCGAGCACCAGGTTGAAGAGCAGCCCGACCACCGCGCCGATCAGCGTCTCCAGCACCCGGTCCCAGGCCTGCGAGGCCAGCCGGGTGACGCCCAGCACCAGCATCGCGCTGATCGCCACCTCGTTGACGAACTCGTCCACCCGGACGAAGTGACCGATCGTCAGCGAGGCCAGGATGACCAGCGCCAGGCTCCACCAGGAGAGCCCGACCACCGAGCTGAACAGGATCGCGATCAGCACCCCGACCACCACCGAGTTGACCCGGCGGATGCTGGTGGTCAGCGTCGAGTAGACCGTCACCTGGACCACCAGCAGCGCGGTGAGCGGCGCCGTCAGCGGGGCGGGCTCGCTGCTCAGGTGCACGGCCACCAGGTAGGAGATGGTCGCGGCGGCGGTGGCCCGGACCGTCTGGTCGACCACCGGCTCGCGCAGACGGCGTCTGGCCTTCGCGAGCAGGCTCTGCGGGCCGGGGGCACCGGGTGCAAGGCGCATGCTCACCCTTCTACCAGGCGGTGGGCGAAAACCGCTGTCTCACACGATCGGGCCTGCGGCATCATGACCGCCATGACTGCTGACCAGGTCCGATCGGCCGCCGGGCGGGCGCTGCGACACGTCGCGGAGCTGGCCACCGGCGGACCGCTGGCCCCGCACTGGCGGGTGACCCTCAACTTCCACCCCGACCGGCTGACCACCGGCGGCGAGCCGATCCTGGAGCGGCTGGCGGCGGACGGTGTGTACCGCTCGCAGTTCAGCACCGGCACCAGCAACGGCGGCCTGACCGCGCACCCGGGCGGCGACCGCTGGCGCTGGGAGAGCCGGATCTTCGGCGGCGCCTACGACCAGGCCCCGGCCGAGCACCGCCCGGTCTACGGCGCGCTGAACTTCCGCGGCCGCGCGTTCGGCGCCGCGCCCCGGTTCGGCTCGGCGCACTTCCGGCTCGCGCCGTCGGTGCTGCCCCGGGCCACCTTCTGCTACCCGGACAGCTTCACCGAGCCCACCGACTTCGGCACCGCCGAGAAGATGGCCCTGGTGGCGCTGGCCGAGGCCGACGAGCGGGACCTGCTGGACGACTACGTCGAGACCCAGGTGCACGGGCCGGTCCGGCTGGACCGCGACGTGGAGGCGCTGGTGCTGGACCCCTGCTACCGCGGCACCGAGGTGGCGCGGGCCGCCGAGCGGCTGCCCTGCCCGGTGGAGTGGCACGGCGGCTGGCGGCTCGGGGTCGAGGAGCTGCGCCGCCACCCCGACTTCCGCGGGCCGGAGTTCGTGGCCCTGGGGGAGGAGATCGCGGTGGACGGCGTGCTGGACCCGCGGATCGTCGGCGAGGCCGACCGCTCGGGCCGGTACGACCCGCAGTCGGTGAAGCGGGTCTGGCACTACGTGGCCCGGTTCGGGGCATGACCGAGCGTCCGGCTGACGCCTGCTGACGGCCCGTCATGGCCGGATTCGGGACCTGACCGAGCCTCCGGCTGACGCCTACTGACGGCCCGTCACCGCGCGGACCCGCAGCCGCAGGCCGCGCGGGGTCAGGGTGCTCCGCGCGGCGGGCCGCACCGCTGCGGCGGGCTCGACCTGCCAGCGGCCGGCGATCACCGCGAGCGAGAGCGCGGCCTGGGCCAGCGCGAACTGCTCGCCGATGCACTTGCGCGGGCCGCTGCCGAACGGCAGGTACGCGGTGCGGTCCGGCTTGGTGTCGCGCCAGCGGTCCGGGTCGAAGCGCTCCGGGTCGGGGTAGAGGTCGGCGCGGTGGTGCAGCAGGTAGGGGCTCCAGGCGACGGTGTGCCCGGCGGGCACCCGGTGGCCGCCGAGCTCGGCCGGGCCGGTGGTGTCGCGGGTGAGCATCCAGGCCGGCGGGTAGAGCCGCAGCGCCTCGGTGACGGTGTGCCGGGTCAGCGGCAGCGCGGGCAGGTCGGCCAGGGTCGGGGCGGCGCCGCCGAGCACCCGGGCCAGCTCGGCCCGCAGCCGCCGCTGCACCTCGGAGTGGCGGGCCAGCAGGTGCAGGGTCCAGCCCAGCGTGGCGGCCGTGGTCTCGGTGCCGGCGACGAAGAAGGTGCGCAGCTGGTCGGTCACCTCGGCGTCGCTGAGCGCGCGCTCGGCCGTGCCGCTGTCCGGGTCGAGCGCGTCGATCAGGCTGGAGAGCAGGTCGCCGCCGCCGTTCGGCTCCGCGCGGCGGCGCACGGCCAGCTCGCCGAGGGTGCGCTCGAACCGCTCGGTGGCCAGCCGGTAGCGCCGGTTGGCGGGGATCGGCAGCCGGTCGAGCGGCGGCGGGGTGAGGATCTGCCGGAACGAGCCGTCGAGCAGCACGGCCAGGTCGGCCAGCAGCTGCCGGCCGGTGGCCTCGGGCAGCGTGGTGGCGAAGATCGCGGTGAGGGTGCTGCGCATGGTCATGGTGAGCAGTTCGGCCGGGACGTCCAGCAGTTGGCCGTCCCGCCAGGAGCTCGCGGTCCGCTCGGCCGAGGCGCCGAACTGTGCGGCGTAGTCGGGCAGTCGGTGCGGGTGGAAGGAGGGCTGGCAGAGCCGGCGCTGGCGCCGGTGCAGCTGGTGCGGGCAGCCGGCCAGGCCCTCGCCGACGAGGTCCTTGGAGCGCTCGGCGATCGGGCCCACCTTGTCGAAGGTCCGGTCGTCCAGCAGCAGTTGGCGGATCAGTGCGGGCTCGCAGACCAGTAGCACCGGCAGCGGCCCGATCCGCACCCGGACCAGCGGACCGGACCCGGCCAGGCCGCGCAGGAAGCGCAGCGGGTCGCGCAGCAGCGGCAGCGCGTGGCCGAGGCCGGGCAGGGCGCCGGGCGCGGTCGGTACCGGGCTGCTCATGCTGCTCCTCCGCTCGTCGGCCGGGCCCTCCAGGCTAACTGACGCGGCGTCAGGCCAGGGTGAGGATGCGCGGCCCGTCGTCGGTGATGGCGACGGTGTGCTCGACGTGCGCGGCCCGGCTGCCGTCGTGGGTGCGCAGGGTCCAGCCGTCCGGGTCGGCGTGGAACACGTCGCGGCCGCCGGCCAGCAGCATCGGCTCGATCGCCAGCACCATGCCGTGCCGCAGCTTCATGCCGCGCCCGGGCCGGCTCTCGTTGGGCACGTCCGGAGCCTCGTGCATGGCCCGGCCGATGCCGTGGCCGCCGAAGCCGTCGGGGATGCCGTAGCCGGCGCCGCGGGCGACGGAGCCGATGGCGTGCCCGATGTCGCCGATCCGGGCGCCGACCACCGCGGCCGCGATGCCCGCGGCCAGGGCCTGCCGGGTGGTCTCGATCAGCTGCAGGTCGGCCGGGCGCGGGGTGCCGACGGTGAAGCTGATCGCCGCGTCGCCGGTCCAGCCGCCGAGCTTGGCGCCGCAGTCGATGCTGACCAGGTCGCCGTCGCACAGCCGCTGGTCGGTCGGGATGCCGTGCACGATGGCGTCGTTGACGGAGGCGCAGATCACCGCCGGGAAGGGGGTGGGCGCGAAGTGCGGCCGGTAGCCGAGGAACGGCGAGGTGGCGCCGGCCTCGCGCAGCACCTCCCGGGCGGCGGCGTCCAGCTCGCGCAGCGACACGCCGACCGCAGCGGCCTGCCGGACCGCCGCCAGCGCCTCGGCCACCACCCGCCCGGCCTCGCGCATCGCCGCGATCGCGCGATCGCTCTTGAGTTCCACCATGACGGGACCACCCTCCCTTTGCACCAATTCTTATACCGGTATTAGTATCACGGTCATGGTGCGCACTCCTCTCACCCCTCAGGAACGCGAACGCGGCGAACGCCTCGGCGCCCTGCTCCGGCAGGCCCGCGGCGACCGCAGCATGGTGGAGATCGCGGCGCTCGCCGGGCTCTCCGTCGAGACGCTGCGCAAGATCGAGACCGGCCGGGTGCCCACGCCGGCCTTCTTCACCGTGGCCGCGCTGGCCGGCGCGCTCGGGCTGTCGATGGACGAGCTCGTGGTGCTGGCCGGCGCGGTGCCGCAGGACGGGGGCCGGGCGGCGGTGGCCTGAGCCCGGCAGTCCCGGAGCTGGACGCTCAGGCGGCCTTGACGGGGCGTTGGAGCGAGTCGAGGGCCGCGCCGGCTTGGTCGGCGAGGGTGGTGGCGACCAGCCGGGCCTGGTGCGAGGGCACGGTGCCTGGGGTGCCGGTGAGCATGAACCGGCCCAGGTACTTGCCGGTGCCGAAGATCCGCAGCTCCACCGCCTCGGGCGGCAGGCCGAGGCGGTCGGTGTCCCAGGGCTGCCCGCCGACGCTGATCGAGCCGTCGGCCTCCAGGCGCGGCGGGTGCCCGAGCAGAGAGCCGTACTCGAAGCTGCACTCGCTGAGCTGCAGCAGGTCGGTCAGCTGGGCGCGGACGTGGTCCACCACGGTGAGCGCCGAGTTGGCCGAGCGGGCCAGCACGGCGGCGCCGCGCACCCGGGAGAGGTGGTCGGCCCCGGTGATCGCGACCATCCGGTAGTGCCGGGCCCGCGCGGCCAGTTGGGACACCGTCAGCCCGACGGCCAGCAGCAGGCCCGCGGTGACCAGGTCGGCCGACTTGCTGATGTCGACGGTCTGGTACGGCCGGGTGAAGAAGAAGTCGAACCAGAGCGCCGCGGTGACCGCGGCGAGCGCGCCGGCCAGCTGCCGGCCGGAGATCGCGACGGCGACCACCACGGCCACCAGCAGCAGCGCCACGTTGGTGTTGGCGAAGTGGCCGCGGGTCGGCAGCAGCAGCGCGCAGAGCGCGAGCGGGCCGAGCAGGGCGGCCAGCACGGGGACGGTCGGGATCGGGCGCATCGTCGCACCTCCTGCTCTCCGGTGTAAGCACTGCCGGTCGCCACCACAAGCGGTACGCGCCGGTGTTGACGGGATCCTTGCGTGGGTTCCCCCGGACGGCCGCGCCGGTGGCACGGCCGTCAGTCGGCGGTCGGCCAGTCCCAGCCGAGCTGGAGGAAGAGGCCGAGCCGGTCGGAGACGCAGCGCAGTTCGCTGATCCGCCGGTCGCGCAGGGTGAAGACGAAGATCGCCTCGTTCTCGAAGGACCGGCCGGTCGGCTCCGGCATCCGCGGGTGCGAGGCGGAGCTGGTGCCGCTCTGGGTGACCCGGGCGACCACCTTGTCGCCCTCCTCGATCAGTTCCTCGACCCGCACCCGGTACGGCGCCAGCGCGCTGAGCTGCAGGGCGATCGCGGCGAAGGCGGCGCCGGGCTCGTCCGCCTCGCCGAAGACGATCTTGTTGTGGTCGACGACGTCGGCCGCGAGGTAGTCGCCGAGGTCGGCGATCCGGCCCTCGTCGAGCGCCGCGAAGAAGTCGGCGACCAGTTGCTTGCGGGAGGTGGCGGTCATGATCGAGTCTCTTTCTTACGCTGTAAGAGTCCGGCTGCGGGATACTCTGGTCTTACGGCGTAAGAATGTCAATGCGGTGGGAGTGGACGGGTGGCGACGAGTACGGGCAAGCGGGTCGGCCTGAGCCGGGAGAAGGTGCTGCGCACCGCCCTGGAGCTGGCCGAGCGGGACGGCGTCGAGAAGCTGTCGATGCGTCGGCTCGGCACCGCGCTGGGCGTCGAGGCGATGACGCTCTACCACTACGTCCCGAACAAGGCCGCCCTGCTGGACGGGCTGGTCGAGCTCGTGGTCCGCGACGTCCGCCCGGACTTCACCGGGCCGCCCGCCGAATGGCCCTCGCGCCTGCGGGAGTTCGCCGTGCGGTTCCGGGCCGAGCTGCTGCGCCGCCCCGGCGTGATCCCGCTGGTCGCCACCCGCCCGGCCGGCTCCGCCGGGGCGCTGCGGGCCGTGGAGTCGGCGGCGGCGCTGCTGGTCGCGGCGGGGCTGGATCCGGTGGCCGCGCTACGGGTCGTCAACTCCGTGAGCACGCTGGTGGTCGGCCACTGCCTGGCGGAGGCCGCGACGACCCCGGGGCACGGGGAGGAGACGGAGCCGGAACTCGACCTGGCCGACTTCCCGGTGCTGGCCGCCGCGGTGGCGGGCGGGCTGGGCACCGCGCAGGACCACCAGGCCCGGTTCGACCTGGCCCTGGACGCACTGCTGGCGGGGCTGGTCGCGGCGGTGGGGTAATTCCTGGTGGCCGTGGCGGGGGAGCGCGTAGGGTGCGGTGATCGCACACGGAACGGCGTGAAGGGGCGGGCATGCTGGAGGGGTTGGTCGAGGTCACCACGGAGTCGGAGCTGGCCGGGCTGGTCGGTGAGCCGACTCCGGTGGCGGCGGACAAGGTGCGCGCCACCCTGCACGAGCACGACCGGGCCTGGCTGGCCGCCTCCCCGCTCTGCGTGGTCGCCACCTCGGCGGCCGACGGCAGCTGCGACGCCTCGCCGAAGGGTGACCCGGCCGGCTTCGCCCTGGTGCTGGACGACACCACCCTGGTGATCCCCGAGCGCCCGGGCAACCGCCGGACCGACGGGTTCCGCAACATCCTGTCCAACCCGCAGGTCGGGCTGCTCTTCCTGATCCCGGGCCGCCCGGACACGCTGCGGGTCAACGGCCGGGCCCGGATCCTGCGGGACGCGCCGTTCTTCGACCGGATGGTGGTGAAGGGCCACCGCCCGCAGCTCGCGCTGCTGGTGGAGATCGAGCAGGTCTTCTACCACTGCCCGAAGGCGCTGCTGCGGGCCGGGGCCTGGCAGCCGGAGAAGTGGCAGCCGGAGGCGGCCCCGTCCCGGGCCCGGATCGCCAAGACGCTGGAGCAGCGGCCGGAGAGCGTCGCCGAGCTGGAGCGCTACTACGGGCCGCAGTACGCGGAGCGGATCTACACCTGAGGCACCGTCGGCCCTGCGGCGCCCCCACGGGCGACCGCCGCAGGGAGGAGGACGGCCGCCCGGGAGGGCATCGGTGAGCACGAGCGGCTGAGCGGGCCGCGGCGCCGCCTCGACGCTACGCCGGCCGACCGCCGGCTCCGGCCTGCCCTGACACGTTCTTGACCGTGGGAGCCGCGGTCCTGACGCACTGTTGACACCATTCACCAACCCAGGGGGAACGCATGACGAGCGTGCCGCGCAGTCTTGTCTTCGGCGAGGTCGCCGAACTGTACGACCGGGCCCGGCCCGGCTACCTGCCGGAGCTCTACGCCGCGGTGCTGGACTACGCCGCACTGGACGGGGCCGCACTGGACGGCGCCGCCGCACTGGAGATCGGCGCCGGGACGGGCAAGGCCACCGTCGGACTGGCCGACCGCGGGGTGCCGCTGGTCGCGCTGGAGCCGGACGCCAGGATGGCGCAGGTGCTGCGCCGCAACACCGAGCGGTGGCCGCAGGTCGAGGTCGAGGTCGGGCCGTTCGAGGAGTTCCAGCCCGGGGAGCGGCAGTTCGGCCTGCTCTTCGCGGCCACCTGCTGGCACTGGGTGGACCCCGACCGCCGCTGGGAGCTGGCCCGCCGCGTGCTGCGGCCGGGCGGGGCGGTGGCGCTCTGCTGGAACCCGCAGGGCATCCTCGACCCGCAGGTGTTCGCCCGGCTCGACGCGGTGGCGAGGCGGTACGGGATGGGGGACGTGCTGTTCGAGCCGGCCGCCACCTTCGACGAGGCGCCGCAGGACCGCGAGGACTGGCCGCTGGCGGAGTGTCAGCTGGCCGGCGGGTTCACCGACCCGCGCTCGCTGCGCTTCAGCGCCCGGGCGTACTGGACGACCGAGGAGTACGTGGGCCTGCAGGCCTCGATCTCGGCCTACCGGATCCTGCCGGAGGACGTCCGGGAGCGGGCGCTCGGCGAGGTCGCCGAGGTGCTCGACGCCAACGGCGGTGGTGTGGAGGTGCTCCAGGTGAACGATCTCTTCCTGGCTCGTCGGAGCGCAGCTACTGAAATCTGACGTGTGACATTGTATTGTCTCCTTCCATGGGTGGGGGAGCCGGCCGTCGGTGGGGGCGGCCGGCTCCGTTCTCATGACACGTAGTGCGTGTTACCGTCGGAGCCCGCCGGAAAGTGAGCAGGAGCGATCGTGCGTACCAACGATGCCCAGATGTTGGTGCTCTCCGCCTTGGCGGACGGGCCGCTGCACGGGTACGGGGTCAATGCGACCATCGAGCGGATGACCGGGAACCGGCTGGGGCGGGGCAGCCTGTCGAGCGCGCTCTCCCGACTGCGGGACAAGGGACTGGTCGAGCAACTGGCCGGCGAGGGCCGGCGCCGCCCGCTGCGGCTGACCGAGGACGGACGGGCCACCCTGGAGCGGGAGTTGGCCGCACTCGCCGAGGTGACGGGGCGGATGTTCGAGACCGCGGTGCCGGACCGGGCCGGCTACCTGGACCGGCTGGCCGCCACCGACCCCGGCCGCACCTACAAGGAACTCGCCCTCGCGGCACTGGACGTGCGCCCGGGTCAGCTGGTGCTCGACCTCGGCTGCGGACCTGGCACCGACCTGCCCGCGTTCGCCGCGGCGGCCGGCCCCGACGGCCGGGTGATCGGCGTCGACGACGACCCGCGGATGGTCCGGCTGGCCCACGAGCGCACCGCCGCGCTGCCCACCGTCGAGGTGCTGCGGGCCGACGTGCACGCCCTCCCGCTGCCCGACGGCTGTGCCGACCGCGCGCACACCGACCGGCTGCTCCAGCACGTCGCGGACGTGCCGGGGGTGTTGGCCCAGGCCCGCCGGGTGCTGCGGCCGGGCGGGAGGCTGGTGGCCGCCGAACCCGACTGGGACACCCTGGCCCTGGACCACCCCGACCTGGAGATCGCCCGCGGCTACACCCGCCACATCGCCGACCGGATCGTGCGCAACTCCGTGGTCGGCCGCCAACTCCCGCGGCTGGCCGCCCGGCAGGGCTTCACGGTCAGCCAGGTCACCCCGGTCACCACGGTGCTGCGCGACCTGCGCACCGCCGACCAGATCCTCGGCCTCCAGCGCAACACCGAACGCGCCGTCGCCGCAGGCTACCTGACGCGCGTTCAGGCGACCTCGCTGCTCACCCACCTGGCCGAGGGCCCGTTCTTCGCGGCCGTGACCCTGCACGTGGTCACCGCCGAGCGGACGGACTGAGGCCCGCCCCTCGGGGGCGGGCCTCGGTCCGTGCGGGTGAGGGAGTGTCAGGGGACCACCACCGGGACCGGGATGGTGCCCGGCAGGCCCGGGACGCCGAGCTGCGCGCCGCGGTAGACCCGCAGGTAGTCGGCGTTCAGCACGATCGGGGCGGTGCTGTTCGGTGCCGGGTGGTAACGGCCCGAGACGATCGACAGGTTGAGGATCAGGTACGCGGACCAGTTCGCGCCCACCCCCGTGTGGTCCTCGAAGACCCGCTTGCCGTTGAGGTACCACTCGTTGTTGGTGGCGCCGTAGCGCACGCCGATGGTGATCCAGGCGCCGGGGTAGACGGTCTTCGGGTCCTCGTAGTACAGCCCGGCCGGGCGCATCCGGTTGCTCAGTTCGAGCAGGTTCGGGTTGTCCGGGTGGTACTCGAAGGTGTCGATCTCGTTGCCGCCGTCCTTCCATGTCCACAGCGCCGGCCAGGCGCCCTGGCCGGTGGGCAGTTGCAGCCGGACCTCGGCGTAGTCACCGGGGCGCAGCATGAAGCCCCGGCTGGTGCTCTCGGTGGTGATCAGGCCGGTGTTCCAGGAGCGCTTGCCGCTCTCCAGCAGGTTGGCGCCCGGCGTGGCGGTGAAGGTGACGTCGCCGTCGGCGACGGTGGTGGCGCTCGGCTGGATCCAGTCCAGCTTGTCGTCGTCCGGGTTGTGGTTGCCGTACCGGTAGGCGCTGCTCTTGCTGTCGTTCCAGGTGCTGCCCAGCGCCAGCGGGCCGCCGAACTCGTCGTCGAAGGCCAACTGGCCGATCGGACCGGGCGGTTCGATGCCCGCGGTGACCACCAGGCGGCGCTCGGGCAGGTTGTGGTAGGTCGAGCCGGTCCGGTACCAGCCGAACTCGCGGTAGGTGCCGGCGGGGAAGGCGCGCTGGCCGGAGGTGAAGGTGTAACCGGTCGGGCAGATCTGGACGTTGGTGGCGCTGCCGGGGAAGTCGAGGTTGTTGTCCTGGGCGTCGCGGACGCCGACGCCGACCTCGTCCACGGTCAGGCAGCCGGTGGAGGCGAGTTTGAGGGTGGCCGCCACGGGGGCCTCGGCGGTCGCGGTGACCGGGGTGAGGTCGCGCTCCTCGACGGTCGGAGTGTTCACCGTGAGGGTCTGGCTGGTCAGGTTGTGGTAGGTCGAGCCGATCCGGTACCAGCCGAACTCGCGGTAGCTGCCCGCCGGGAAGGCGCGCTGGCCCGAGGTGAAGGTGTAACCGGTCGGGCAGATCTGGACGTTGGTGGCGCTGCCGGGGAAGTCGAGGACGTTGTCCTGGGCGTCGCGGACGCCCACGCCGACCTCGTCCACGGTCAGGCAGCCGGTGGAGGCGAGCTTGAGGGTGGCCGCGACCGGCGTGTCGGCGGCGGCGGTGGTCGGCGTCAGCCCGCGCTCCAGCACCGTCGGCGGTGCCACGGTGAGCGTCTGGGTGGTCAGGTTGTAGTAGGTCGAGCCGATCCGGTAGAAGCCGAACTCCTGGTAGCTGCCGGCCGGGTAGGCGCGCTGGCCGGAGGTGAAGGTGTAGCCCCCGGGGCAGATCTGCACCCGGCCGGTGGAACCGGGGAAGTCCACGTTGCGCCCGGCGCTGTCGCGCACGGCCACGCCGAGCTCGTCCACGGTGGTGCAGGAGGGGGCGGTGACCGAGAGGGTCGCGGAGACGGGGGTGTTCGGCAGGGCGGTGGTGGGGATCAGGCTGCGCTGCACCACCACCGGCGGTGCCGCGGCGGCCCGGGTGGCCGGGATCAGGGGGAGCAGCAGGCCCAGGGTGAGCAGGGCGGCCCTGCGCGGGAGGGCTGTGCGGGCCGGGAAGGCTGTACTGGCCGGGAAGGGCACGGGACTCCGATCGGCGCTCGGGGGATCAGTTGGTCTGGACGGCGAAGGCCCGGGAGTGCGAGATGTCCGGGTGGTCGGGGTCGTAGACGGTGACCAGGCCACCGTCCAGCCGCTGACCGCCCAGTACTCCGCCGTCCACCTGCACCGGGATCTCCAGCACGGCGGTGCGCAGCAGCGGCAGGCCGGTGTCGAAGGTGCAGTCCAGGCCGTTGGCCTCGGCCGGGTCGGGCCGGCAGTCGCCCGGGAAGTACGGGCCGACGGGGGTGACCCGGGCCGGGATCCGCACCTTCACCGCGAAGTTGGCGTCCGTCGGGTCGGGCCCGTAGTTGGCGATCAGCGCGCGCAGCGTGGTGGTGCCGCCGGGCGCGACCTGGGCGGCCTCGGCCTCCACCACCCGCAAGCCGGAACGTTCCGCCTCCGGTGGCTGCCGGTCGGCCGGTCGGCCGGCTGACGCACCGTCAGAAGCCGTGGGCGGCGGCGGTGCAGCGGGCGCTGCCGGGGCGTGCGCGGCCGGCGCAGGTCGGGCGGGCGCCGCCGGTCCGGTGAGCCCGCCCGCCATCGCCGTGCCGGTGCCCACCGCGCAGGCGGTGGCGACCAGCCCGACGCGCCACCAGGTCGAACCCCACAACCGAGACATGAAACCGCTCCAGTGATCGCCGGTCAGTGGCGCCAGCATGCCCCCGGCCGGACCGCCACTCGGAAGCAGCCACACCGCAGGGCCGCCACCATCCACCCGGGCGGAGCACAGCCACCGGGGGTGCGACGCGGACACGCCGCCGGACCCGCGCGCGGCGGGCCCGACGGCGTGTCGGATTGACGGAGCGTCAGCTGGTCGTCAGCCGTTGACCTGCACCACGGCGGTCTTCCCGGCCGGCACCGACACCGTCGCGTAGGTGTAGGTGTTGCCGTCCACCGTGGTGGTCCGCACCGGCTGGGCCACCCCGTTCACGGTGATGCCCGCGTGGCCGCCGGTGAACTGCGCGGTCCAGCCGAGCGTGCCGCCCGAGGTGTTGGTCAGGGTGGACTTGGTGAGGCCGTCGTGCCGCAGCGTCACCGTGTTGGCGCCGACCGGGATCGAGGTCAGCTGGAGGTAGCCGATCTGGCCGGGCAGCTCGGCGTGGGTGGTGAGCGCGTGGCCGGCCGCGTCCGGCTGGACGCCCATCAGGCCCTGCACGGTCTGGCTCAGCAGGGTGAAGGAGACCTCCGGGTAGTCGGCGTTGAGGAAGCCGCCGGAGTGCTGGTTCTCGATGTTGGCGTAGACGTACTGCATCCACTTCCAGCCGGTGGCGCTCATGTCGTGCGCGAAGAAGACGTCCGGCAGGTAGGTGTCCGCCTCCAGGTTCGACGGCGCGCCCGGGCCGGAGGCCTGGCCGTCGATGAAGTTGAGGTAGTTGGTCTCCCGGTAGCCGGGGTCCATGATGCCCTTGAGCGGCATGAACCAGGAGTTCTCCTTGCCGAAGTCGGTGTAGGCGTTGCCGCTGGTGTCGTAGGCCCGCACCACGGAGTTCCAGTCGTTCGGGCTCCCGCTCCAGCCGTTGTTGTAGTAGCCCTTCAGGTCGGCGGCGGCCGCCGAGTACGTGGCGGCGGCCGCGCTGTCGCCCTTGGCGCTCGCCAGCGCGGCGGCGGCCAGGTCGGCGGCGTACTGCGAGCCGATCGAGTCGCCGGACTCGGCCAGGGTGGCGCCGTTCTCGTTGTAGCTGGCCACGCCCTGGAAGATGTCGCCGCTGCTCGCCTCGGCGATCTGGTGGCCGTTGTTGTTCAGCGGGCCGGTGTGGGAGGCGATGAACGGCCCGACGGTGTTGCTGACGTAGCTGGAGAGGGTCGGGTCGTTCAGGTAGTCGCTGTCGCCGGTCCACTGGTAGGCGTCGTCGACCTTCTGGGCCAGCTCGAACGGCGCGGGCAGCTCCCGGACGAAGTCGGTCGGGCTGTGGTAGTCGATCGAACCCGGCGTCTTCGCATCGAAGTTGACGGACCAGTACGGGTCGTAGTTCTGCGCCTGGGTGGCCGAGGAGGCGAAGGCCTTCAGCATGGTCTTGTTGTCGGCGTCCAGGCCCAGCAGGTGCGCCCCGACCAACTGGTGCGCGAAGTCCCGGGAGTAGAAGTCCGAGCGGAACGGGTAGCCGGCCCAGTAGGTGTTGCTGTAGACGCCCTGGCCCGCGCCGCCGGTGTTGTTCTCGTCCGCGTTGATCGGACCGGTCGAACCCGGCTGGCTGGCGAAGGAGTTGGCCTTGGTCTTGGCCCAGTCGAAGAGCGCCGCCAGGGTGGCGTTGTCGGAGCTGATCTGCGGGTCGTTGGGCGCGGACAGGGCCACCGAGACGTCGTCCGCGTTCACCCAGCCGGTGGCGGCCGAGCCGATCGCCAGGGTCACCCGGTCGCCGGCCTTCACGGCTATCCGGGGGACGGTGTACTTGGCGTAGACGCTCTGCGAGGGCAGCTGCACGCTGCCCGCCGTACGGCCGTTGACCTGCACGCTCAGGGTGCCGCCGGCCGCGCCGGTGGCGATCCAGGCGCTGAAGTCGTAGCGGCCGGCCTGCGGCGCGGTCACGGTCTGGCTGACGCGGTAGCCGGTGCCCGCGTCCAGGTAGACCGCGTCGGCGCCCAGGTGCGGGTTGTTGGTGCCGATCCCGGTGTGCGCCGTGAAGGTCCAGCCGCTGGTGCCCTGCTCGAAGCCGGGGTTGGCGTAGGCCAGCGGATCGGCCCGGCTGAGCAGCCACTCCTGGCTGCGGGTGCCCGCGCAGGCGTCCTGCCGCACGGCCGGGGCGGTGCTCCCCGCGGCGGGCAGGTCGAGGCAGAGCGCCGAGCCCTGCGGCTGCACCAGGGTGGACCCGTCGGCCGCGGTGGCCAGGGCGAAGAGCTGGCCGGCGCCGCCGCAGGCGTCCTCGACCAGTGCGGTGCCGGCCGCGGTGGAACCGCCCGGCACGGTCAGGCACAGGCCGGTGGCGGCCCGGTCCGCGACGGTCCAGCCGCCCGTGCCGTTCGAGGTCAGCTGCCAGCGCTGGCCGAGCAGGCCCTGGCAGGGCTGCCCCACCACGGGCGTCTGCGCGCCGGTGGCGTCCCACTGGCCGCCCAGGCACTGGCCGGTCGCGCCGGAGGCGAGGAAGTAGGAACTGCCCGAGACCGGGGTGGCGCTGGTCGCGGCGCCGGCGATGCCGGCCGGCAGCAGGGTCATGGCGCCGGCGGCGAGCGAGACCAGGCCCAGATGGGCGTGGATGCGGCGGTGGGGGCGGTGCGTGCGGTGCGACAAGGGGATCCTCCGACAGCGTTGTTGGGGGAGTGCCCCGGCGCCCTCAGCTGGGGGGACGCCGGTCGAGGTGGGGGCCGGTGGAACCGCGCACCACCACCTCCGGCTGGAACATCAGCTCACCGGCCGGGACCTGACGGCCCGACAGCAGGCCGACCAGGCCGCGGGCGACCTCGGCGGCCAGCCGGTCCACCGGCTGGCGCACGGTGGTCAGCGGCGGATCGGTGAACTCCATCAGCGGGCCGTCGTCGTAGCCGATCACCGAGACGTCCTCGGGGACTGACAGGCCCGCCCGGCGCGCGGCGCGGATCGCGCCGAGCGCCATCTGGTCGCTGCAGGCCACCACGGCACTCGCGCCGTGGGCCAGCAGCTGCTCGGTGGCGAACTGGCCGCCCTCGACCGAGTAGGTCTGACGGACCACCAGTTCCGGCTGGTCGCCCAGCCCGAGGGCGGCCATCGCCGCCCGGTAGCCGGCCACCCGGCGATCGGCCGGGCGGTTGCCGGCCGGACCGGCCGCCATGCCGATCCGGCGGTGGCCCAGCCGGTGCAGGTGACGCACCGACAGCTCGGCCGCGTAGGCGTCGTCGCTGGAGTAGGCGATCGAATGGCCGCCCCGGAAGCGCCCGTTGATGCACACGTAGGGCACCGCGCGGGCCTCCAGCAGGTGCAGCACCTCGGGGTCGAACAGGTCGAGGGTGTTGCTGGCGGAGCAGAAGACGATGCCGGTCGCGCCCAGGTCGAGCAGCGACTTCAGGAAGTCCCGCTCCTGCACCCCGCCGGGCAGCGCCGGGCAGACCACGGCGCGCAGCCCGTGCGGGGCCAGCGCCAGCCCGATCTTCTCGGCGAGTTCGCTGAAGATCGGGCTGGACAGCCCCGGGGTGATCACCCCGATGATGCCGCCGCCGCTGATGCTGCGCTCGTAACCGAGCTCCTCCAGCGCCCGTTCGACCACCTGACGGGTCTTCTGGGAGACCCCGCTCTTGCGGTTCAGGACCCGGCTCACCGTTGCCAAGCTCACCCCGGCGCGCTGCGCCACCTCGGTGATCTTGACCTTCTCCTGCTCCATGCCACCCTCGATGCGTTGATGCCAGTGCTGCCCGATCGGCGGTAACTATGTCACTCGGTCACCTGGCAGAGCCCGCCCGGCGGGACGGCGAGGGAGTGCAGTCCCGGGGTCAGGGCGAGCTCCAGCGGCGGCTGCGGCCGCCCGGCCGGGTCGAAGACCTCGAACCGCACCTGCCGGGTCGGGCCGGTGACGTCCAGCAGCAGCCGGCCGGCCGGGGTGGCGTTGATCAGGGTGAGGGAGCGCCAGCCCGCGGTGTCGAGGGCGGCGGGCCGGTCGACGTAACTGGTGATCACCAACTGGTCGTCGTACCGGGCCGCGACCTGCGGGTAGAGCTCGTCCGGGCGGCCGGGCTCGTAGTGGCCGCCGGTCAGCGCCGGCCGCAGCCGCTGCCAGGTGGCCAGCCAGAACGCCAGGGTCCGCCGGTGCGGGTCGGAGAGGTTGGCGAGCCGGGTGGAGATCTGCGGGACGGCGTGCAGGGCGCCCTGGAACTGGCGGGCCACGGTCGCCGGGGCGGCCTGCGGGTCCCACATCAGCATGTCCGAGTGGACGGCGCCGCCCGGGGCCAGCAGGCCGATGTCCAGGGTGCGGATCCGGTTGGCCAGCGCGTCGGCCGGGCAGTCGTTGGCCCGCAGCTGGTTGCCGAAGGCGGTCATCGCGGGGCCGGTGTAGGGCTGGCGCAGCTCGATCACGAACTCGTCGCCGCGCAGCTCCCGCAGCTCCCCGCACAGCCGGGTGAGCAGCTGGGCCATCGCCAGGCCGACGTCGTGCACGTAGCCGGTGCCGATCTGCTCGGGGATCGGCGCGCCGGTGTAGGCCGCGGCGGCCTCGTCCAGGAAGTCGATCTTCAGGCCGTCCAGGTCGTAGCGCTCGACCACCTCCCGGCAGGTGCGCACGATGTGCTCGCGCACCTCGGCGTGCCGCGGGTCGAGGATCCGGCAGTCCAGCACGTGGTCGTGGTGTGGGGCGAGCCGGGCCCACTCGGCGTGGGCGGCGGAGCGCTCGCCGAGCAGCAGCGGGGCGATCCACGCGGTGTAGCGCAGGCCCAGCGCCCGCACGGTGGCGACGTGCCCGGCGAGGTCCGGGAACTTGGCCGGGTCGGCCTGCCAGTCGCCGCAGCCCGAGTAGCCCCGGCCGCTGGCGTGCAGCTGCCAGCCGTCGTCCAAGTAGAGCTGGCCGAAGCCGAGTTCGGCGGCGAGTCGGGCCTCCCGCTCGACCTCGGCGGCCGACACGTCCTGGGTGAAGGCGTACCAGGTCGAGTAGACCGGGGTGCGGCCGAAGCCGGGGGTGGGCAGCGGGGTGCCGCCGGGCAGGGCGGCGAACCAGTCGCGCAGCTCGCGCAGCGCGCCCGCCACCGTCCGGCCGGGCGCGGCCAGGCGCACCCGCAGCGCGGCGCCGGCGGCGAGCCGGCAGCGCAGCCAGACGCCGAAGCGCTTGTGCTCCTCCGAGACGCCGAACCGGATCGCGGTCTGCTGCGCGGTGCGGTCGGCGCCGAAGGCCAGCAGGGCCAGGCCCTCGGCGTCGTAGAGCACACCGGCCGGCGCCGAGTCGATCAGCGAGACGGCCCGCCACGGCGACCAGTCGGCGGGCAGGGTGCGGACCCAGCCGGCGTTCGGGTGCCAGTAGCCGGCCGCGTCGCCGAGCGGCACGTCCAGGCGCAGGGTCAGCTCGACCTGCTCGGTCGCGGTGACCTCGACGGTGTCCTGACTGCTCGTCAGTTCCACTGCGCCGTGCGGGGCCTGGACATTGATCCGGGCGCCGTGCAGCTCCAGCCCGAGGGCGCCGGGGTGCCACTGGTCGGGCGTGAAGGTGGGCAGCACAGCGAGGTCGATGGAGCCGGTCTCCACGGGGGGCCTTTCTGGGAGGGGGACGGGTGGACCTGCGGTCGGGCGCACCGGGTCAGGCCTTCACGGCGCCGGCGAGCATGCCGGAGACGAAGTGCTTCTGCAGGAAGAGGAAGAGCACGGCCATCGGGACGGCCGAGACGGCGGTGCCGGTGAGCAGTTGGCCGTAGTCCACGTCGGAGCTGCCGGTCAGCGTGGCCAGGGCGACGGGGATGGTGTAGGAGGACGGGTCGCGCAGCACGACCAGCGGCCACAGGAAGTCGTTCCACTGGAACAGGAAGAGGAACATCGCCAGCGCCGCGAGTGCGGGGCGCATGGTGGGCAGCGCGATCCGGAAGAACAGCGAGAGTTCGCCGCAGCCGTCGATCCGCCCGGCCTGCAACAGCTCGTCGGGCAGCGACTTCATCGACTGGCGCATCAGGAAGATGCCGAACGGCAGCGCCAGGTTGGGCAGCAGCACGGCCTGGTAGGTGTTCAGCCAGCCCAGGTCCACCATCATCTTGAACAGCGGCACGATGGTCAGCTGGGTCGGCACCACCAGGGCGAGCAGCAGCACCGAGAACAGGAAACCGCGGCCGCGGAACGAGTACTTGGCGAAGCCGTAGCCGGCCAGGGTGCAGACCACCCCGCCGAGCAGGGTGTAACAGACCGCCAGCGCGATCGAGTTGAACACCACCCGGCCGAAGCCGACGGAGGACTGCAGGTGGCTCAGGTTGGCGCCGAGGTCGCTGCCCGGCAGCAGCTTGGGCGGGCGGGTGAAGATCTCGTGCGAGCTGTGGGTGCTGGCCATGACCAGCCAGTAGAGCGGCGCGACGGTCAGCGCGAGCAGCGCCAGCATGAAGCCGGTGAGCAGCACCTGTCCGCGGGTGGAGGCGCGGAAGGCGGGTCCGGTGCGGGCCATCAGTCCTCCTCCTTGGCGAGCCGGGTCTGGATCAGGCCGAAGACCGAGATGATCAGGACCATGGCGTAGCCGATCGCCGAGGCGTAGCCGAAGTCGAAGTACCGGAAGCCGGTCTGGTAGAGGTACACGCCGATGGTGGTGGTGGCGTTGTCCGGGCCGCCGCCGGTCATGATGAACGGCTCGTCGAACAGTTGCAGGGTGCCGATGGTGGAGAGCACCACGGTCAGCAGCAGGGCGGGGCGCAGGCCGGGCAGCGTGATGTGCCAGAACCGGCGCCAGGCGCCCGCGCCGTCCACGGCGGCGGCCTCGTAGTGCTCGTCCGGGATGCCCTGCAGCCGGGCCAGGTAGATCACCGCGTTGTAGCCGGTGTAGTGCCAGGTCAGCGCGAGCATCACGGAGACCTTGGCCCAGAACGGGTCGGTCAGCCAGTGCACTTCGGGCAGGCCGAGCACGTGCAGCAGCCAGTTGACCGCGCCGGAGTCCGGGTTGAGCAGTGCGCCCATCAGCAGGCCGTAGGTGACCAGGCCGGTGACCACGGGGAGGAAGAAGCCCAGTCGGAACAGCGGCTTCCAGCGCAGCAGCGCGGAGTTGAGCGCCACCGCGAGGCCGAGCGCGATCGCGAGCATCACCGGCACCTGGATCACCAGGATCTCCAGGGTGTTGCCCAGCGCCTTCCAGAACAGCGGGTCGTGGACCAGCCGTTGGTAGTTCCCCAGCCCCGTCCAGCTCTGCTCCATCCCCTCGGTGTGGAACAGGCTCAGGACGAAGGACCAGCCGATCGGGTACAGCCGGAAGGCCGCGAACAGGACCAGCGCGGGCAGGACGAACAGGTAGGGCGCCAGGCGGCTGCCCGCCCGGGTGGTGCGAGCCGTCATGCCTGGGCCCGGTGGGTCTGCTGGGCGAGCTGGCCGGCGGCGTCCTTGAGCACCGCGGCCGGGTCGGCGCCCTGCAGCAGCACCTTGGTCTGGGCGTCGTCGATCAGCTTGAGCGCACGCGGGTAGTCCGCGGTGTAGTTGGTCGGCGTCGAGGGGTTGGACAGCTCGGCGATGAAGACCTCCGCGTACTTCTGTCCGCCGAAGAACGGGTCCGGCTGGTGGAAGACCGGGTCGTCGTAGGCCTTCAGCAAGGCCGGGAAGATGCCCTTGTCCTTGAAGATCTGCACCTGCGACTCGGGGCGGGTGAGCGCGAACTCGGCGAAGGCGAAGGCGGCGCGCTGGTTCTGGCTGGTGCCGGCCACCGCCAGGTGGGTGGAGTTGACGATCGCCGAGCGGGAGCCGCCCGCGGTGACGGCCGGCGGGAGCATCACCCGCCAGTCGCCGCTGCTGTCGGTGGCGAAGGTCTCCATGTAGCCGCCGTACCAGGCCGGGTCCGGGCAGACCGCGACCTTGCCGGCCTTGACCGCCGCGTCGTAGGTGGAGGTGCCCGGCGAGCCCTGCACGTCGACCACCAGGCCGGCGTCGTTGAGCTCCTTGACCAGGGTCAGCGCCCGGACCGCCTCGGGGGAGTTGAGGGTGATCTTGCCGTCGGTGTTGAAGTAGAAGACGCCCTGGAGCTGCATCAGCAGCTGGAACAGGTTGGCCGAGTCGGCGGCGGAGGCCGACTTGTCGATCGCCACCAGCGCGGTGCCGGTGGCGTCCTTGACCTTCTTGCCCGCGGCGATCACGTCGTCCCAGGTGGCCAGGGTGGCCGGGTCGACGCCGGCCTTGCGGAACAGGTCGTCGCGGTAGAAGAAACTGCCCGCGTTGGCCTCCCAGGGCAGGGCGTAGACCTTCTCGCCGCGCGAGACGGTCTGCCACAGGCCCGGGGCGAAGGCGTTGGAGTACTGGCCCGCGCCGAGCTTGGACAGGTCGGCCAGGCCGTTCGGGAACTTCTCGATGTAGTTCGGCAGGTAGTCCACGCCGATGTGCAGCAGGTCGCCGAGGCCCTGGCCGCCGGCCTCCATGCCGATGGTGATCTTGTCCCAGATGGCCGGGTTGCCGATGTCCTGGACGGTGACCTTCACCTTGGGGTGGACGGCGTTGAACGCCGGTATCAGGGCCCGGAGTTCGGCGGCCGGGTTCTTCCAGCTCCAGACCGTGATGGAACCCGAGGGCTCCCCGGTGCCGCCGGTGACCGCGCCACCGGTGCTGCTGGAACCACCGCACGCGGAGAGCGTGCCGGCCCCGCCCGCGGCCAGCGCCGCGGCGCCCAACCCCTTCAGGAACCCGCGCCGACTCGGCTCTCCCATGACTCTGCCGCCCATACCGGGGCCTTCCTCCCTGGAGGCGTGCCGACGCCTGTGGCCGCTCGGCACGCGGATCTCGGCCGCCCGACGTACCGGCGACCGAGCAGGAATGTAGCCAATCGAACGGATCTGAACAATGGTTTGCGCAGAATTTTCGACGCGCAGAGCGAAAACAGCGTGCACGGATTGCCGCAGCTCAGCCGCTATCTTGGCTACGAGCCGTGCAGGACAAGGGAGTTGGATGATCACTCGGCTTTCAGTGCGGGCTCGGAGGAGTTGGCGTCAGGGCGTTGACTCGGGGTTGATTGTGTTCGATCATGTTCACCGGGCGAGGGCCCCACAGCCCGCTGCGGCCATGTGCGCGAGGGGCGGCCGCAGCGGGCGCCCGGCCACCTGTCGCTCCGTCAGGGGGCTTGCGCGCAGGGGCGCCCGGGCGTGCCACGATGGACGGGTGAACGAGCGACCGGTCGAGCTGTTCGAGGTGCGCCGGCTGAGCCTGGTCGAGACGCCGCCGCCCGAGGTGCCGCCCGAGCAGCTGGCCGCGATGGAGCTGGCCTGGGCCGCGGCGGTGGCGGAGAACCCGGCGCTCTTCGACGGACCGGTGACCACCTGCACCGGCGTGACCGGGCTCGGGTCCGAGGCCCTGGAGATCCGCTGGGCGCCGATCGGCTTCCGCTACTGGGCGCTGCGCCGGGTGCCCGGCGCCCGGCGGGTGGGCAGCTTCTTCGTCACCGTGCTGCAGACCGACGAGCACGGCCGACTGCTGCTCGGCCGGGAGTCCGCGAGCACCGCGGCGCCGGGCCGCTGGCAGCTGCCCGGCGGCTCGGTCGAGCCGCCGGAACCCGGCCGGCCGCTCGACCTGGCCGCGCTGCGCCGCCACGCCACCGTCGAACTGGTTGAGGAGGTGGGCATCGTCACACCTCCACAAGCCCTTGACCTGCGCTTCGTCACCCGGGGCCGGTACGGCAGCACGGGCGTGCACTTCCGCGCCCCCGCCCGCCCGGCCGCCGAACTGCTCGACCAGTACGCGCTGCTGGCCGCCGCCGAGCGCGCCGAGGGCCGCGAGCCCGAGCTGGAGCGTCTGGCGCTGATCGCCGATCCGGCGGAAGTCGCCCTGCTGGAGGGCACCTTGGTGGACTACCTGGCCCCGGTCGCGACCCGCTTCCACGAGCTCGAACGGCCGCCGGGAGACTGATCACCAGGTCGCGCCGGGCGCCCTCCCTCGTCCGACCCTGGACTTGTGCTGCGGGCGGATTGCCGTACTGACATCCCGTATACGAATGTCTCCGCAACAAGGCCGAGTTGAGATTCATTGAAGGAGAGTCCGGGCCGCCCCCATCGAATCTCGATCACCGCTTACGGATTTGTTCATCCGCCGGTTGCCGGACTCGATCCGTGGGACTGGGAGTCCATCGGAATTCAACGACCGGTCAGTTCCCCGTCACGCCTCGGTCGTTACCGTACTGAACTGCCGCTTTGTCGATCCATCGACCATCCCCGTGTGATGGATCGCACTGCTGAACGACAGTATGAAAATTTGCTTTGATTTTATCCTTGCGTACGCGGGCAAGCTTTGCGTTCAGGCAAGGTTGATGAGAACACTGTCCATCCCGGAAGATCACCTACCCTCTTTCCGGTGCAGTACACGGCTCAGTACCCGACTCAGTCGCTTCGTACTCGACAGTTCAGAGACTTGAGGGAGATACCCAATGGCTGCGAGCCACGACCCGGTGCCCACCCTGCACCGGTCCGCTCGTGAGGTCGCCGTCTGGCCCGCCACCCCGGCGCCGCAGGCCCGCACCCTGCTCGATGTCCTGCTCACCACCGCGCACGCGTTCCCCCAGGCACCGGCGCTCGACGCCGGCGGCACGGTCCTCGACTACCAGGGACTGCTGCGCGAGGTCGGCTCCCTGGCCGAGTGGCTGAAGCAGCACGGAATCGGCGCCGGCGACCGGGTCGGCATCCGGGTTCCCTCCGGCACCCCGGACCTGTACGTCGCCATCCTCGCCGTGCTCGCCTGCGGCGCCGCCTACGTCCCGGTGGACGCGGACGACCCGGACGAGCGCGCCGAGATGATCTGGCAGGACGCCCGGGTCTGCGCCGTGATCGGCGCGGATCGCCGGGTCGCGCTGAACCGGCTGGTCCCCCCGGGCGGCCGCACCGCCGGCCCGACCCCGGACGACGACGCCTGGATCATCTTCACCTCCGGCACCACCGGCCGCCCCAAGGGCGTCGCCGTGACCCACCGCTCCGCCGCCGCCTTCGTCGACGCCGAGGCCCGGATCTTCCTGCGGCACCAGCCGCTCGCCCCCGGCGACCGGGTGCTGGCCGGCCTCTCCGTCGCCTTCGACGCCTCCTGCGAGGAGATGTGGCTGGCCTGGCGCCACGGCGCCTGCCTGGTCCCGGCGCCCCGCTCGCTGGTCAAGGCCGGCACCGACCTCGGCCCCTGGCTGGTCGAGCGCGGGGTCACCGCGATCTCCACGGTGCCCACCCTGCTCGCGCTCTGGCCGCAGGAGTGCCTGGACCGGGTCCGCCTGGTCATCGTCGGCGGCGAGGCCTGCCCGCCCGAACTGGTCGACCGGATCGCCGCCCCGGGCCGCGAGTTCTGGAACACCTACGGGCCGACCGAGACCACCGTGGTCGCCACCGCCGCCCAGATGTTCCCCGGCGAGCCGGTCCGGATCGGCTCGCCGCTGGACGGCTGGCAGCTGGCCGTGGTCAACGAGGCCGGCCACCCGGTGGGTTGGGGCGAGACCGGCGAACTGCTGATCAGCGGCGTCGGCACCGCCCGCTACCTGGACCCGGCCAAGGACGCCGAGAAGTTCACCGCCCACCCCGCGCTGCCCGGCGGCCGGGTCTACCGCAGCGGCGACCTGGTGATCGCCGACCCGCGCGGCCTGCTCTTCGTCGGCCGCGCCGACGAGCAGGTCAAGCTGGGCGGCCGGCGGATCGAGCTGGGCGAGGTGGACGCGGCGCTGCAGGCGCTGCCCGGCATCCGGGCCGCCGCCGCGGCCGTGCGCACCAACCCGGCCGGCACCCAGCTGCTGGTCGGCTACCTGGTGCCGCAGCCGGGGGAGCAGCCCGACCTCACGCTGGCCCGCAAACTCCTGCAGGAACGTTTGCCCGCCGCCCTGGTCCCACTGCTCGCCGTCGTCGAACACCTGCCCACCAAGACCTCCGGCAAGGTCGACCGCAACTCCCTGCCCTGGCCGCTGCCCGGCCTCGGCCAGACCGACGGCGGACCCCGCCCCCGGCTGACCGGCGCCGCCGGCTGGCTCGCCGAACAGTGGGAGGCCACCCTCGGCCTGCCCGTGCAGGCCGACAGCGACTTCTTCGCGCTCGGCGGCTCCAGCCTGGTCGCCGCCCGGCTGATCTCGGTGCTGCGCAGCCGCTACCCCGGCGTCTCGGTCGCCGACCTCTACGCCAACCCGGTGCTCGGCGACCTGGCCACCGCGCTGGCCGGCCAGGACGGCGGACCCGGCGAGCAGCGCCGGGTGCGCCGCACCCCGCGCCGGGCCGCGGTCTTCCAGACCCTGGTGCTCGCCGTCCTCTACACCGTCACCAGCGTGCGCTGGGTGCTCGGAGTCGCCGCCGTCGACAACCTGATGGGCGGTCACCTGGCCTGGGCCCCGAAGACCCCGTGGTGGCTGATCATCACCGGCCTGCTGCTGTTCGCCAGCCTGCCCGGCCGCCTGCTGCTGACCGGCGTCGGCGTCCGCGTGCTCACCGCCCGGCTGCGACCCGGCAGCTACCCCCGCGGCGGCCTGTCCCACCTGCGGCTGTGGGCCGCCGAGCGGGTCGTCACCGCGTTCGGCGCCACCCAGCTGGTCGGCACCCCGTGGGCCGGGCGCTACGCCAAGCTGCTCGGCTGCAAGGTCGGCAAGGGCGTCCACCTGCACGCCCTGCCGCCGGTCAGCGGACTGGCCAGCTTCGGCGCCGACTGCTCGGTGGAGCCCGGCGTGGACCTGGCCGGCTGGTGGCTCGACGGCGACCTGCTGCACCTCGGCTCGATCGAGATCGGCGCCGGCGCCCGGGTCGGCACCCGGTCCACCCTGATGCCCGGCGCCCGGATCGGCACCGCCGCCGAGGTCGCCCCCGGCAGCTGCGTGCTCGACACCGTCCCGGCCGGCCAGCACTACCACGGCGCGCCGGCCCGGCCCAGCAGCGAGCCCACCCAGCCCTGGCCCGCACCGCGCCGGGCCGGCCGGACGGGCCGGGGCGGCTGGAACCTGGCCTACGGCCTCGGCACCACGCTGTTCGGCCTGCTGCCGCTGCTGGCCGCCGTGCCCGCGCTGCTGGCGATCTACACGCTGGTCGACAGCGATCGCACGCTGGGCACCGTACTGTTCCAGCTGCTGCCCGCCAGCGCCCTGCTCACCTTCGTCAGCGTCGGCTGCTACGCGCTGCTGCTGATCGTGCTGATCCGGCTGTTCAGCCGCCCGATCGAACCCGGCTACCACTCGGCGCACGGCAAGGTCGCCTGGTGCGTCTGGGCGGTCAGCCGGCTGATGGACACCGCCCGTAGCTCGCTCTTCCCGGTCTACGCCAGCCTGCTCACCCCGCTCTGGCTGCGGCTGCTCGGAGCCCGGGTCGGCCGTCGGGTGGAGGCCTCCACGGTGCTCGCGCTGCCCGGCCAGATGCACGTCGAGGACGGCGCCTTCCTGGCGGACGACACCCTGATCGCCCCGTTCGAGGTGCGCGGCGGCTGGCTGCGGATCGGGCCCTCGCGGGTCGGCCGGCGGGCCTTCGTCGGCAACTCCGGCATCGTCGGCGCGGACCGGGAGCTGCCCGAGCGGGCGCTGGTCGGCGTGCTCTCCGACGCGCCCGCCACATCGGCGCCCGGCTCCTCCTGGCTCGGCCGGCCCGGGATCGAGCTGCCCCGGGTCGCCGACGCCGGCGACGAGGGCCGCACCTACGACCCGCCGCGGCGGCTGATGCTGGCCCGCGCCGCCGTGGAGAGCTGCCGCTGGCTGCCGGTGGTGCTCACCGTGGTGCTCGGCGACCTGGTCTTCGGTGCGTTCCAGGAAGTGATCGACCAGGACGGGACGGCCGCCGCGCTCGCCGTCGGCGGCGTGATAACGGCCGGTGCCACGGTGGCCGCCTGCCTGGTCACCACCCTCGCCAAGTGGCTGCTGGTCGGCCGGTTCCGGGTCGGCGAGCACCCGCTGTGGTCCAGCTTCGTGTGGCGCAACGAGCTCTACGACACCTTCGTCGAGGAGCTCGCCATGCCCTGGGGCGGCCAGGCGCTGCTCGGCACGCCCTACCTGAACCTGTGGCTGCGCAGCCTCGGCGCGAAGATCGGCCGGGGTGCCTGGTGCGAGACGCACTGGCTGCCCGAGGCCGACCTGATCACCGTTGGCCCCGGCGCCAGCGTCAACCGGGGCACCGTGCTGCAGACCCACCTCTTCCACGACCGGGTGATGCGCCTGGACGTGGTGGAGCTGGACGAGGGCTCGACGCTCGGGCCCAACTCGATCGTGCTGCCCGGCACCACGATCGGCGCCGGCGCCTCGATCGGCGGGGCCTCGCTGGCGATGCGCGGCGAGTCGATCCCGGCCAGCACCCGGTGGATCGGCAACCCGGTGGCCGCCTGGCCGACCACCAGCTCGGCCGGGATACCGCAGCAGAGCCGGGGCCGGCACCGCATCGCCGGACGGCGGGCCGCCGCCCGCCGCTGACGGACCGTCAGTGAGTCGCAATGCCCGCAGGCCCCGCCCGATGTCAATTCGGGCGGGGCCTGCGGGCGTCTCAGGCCAGGCCGCCGGTCGCCCGCAGGTTCTGGCCGGTCATCCAGCGGCCGTCCGGGCCGACCAGGAAGGCGACAACGTCGGCCACGTCGGCCGGCTCGCCGAGCCGCCCCAGCGGGGTCATCGCCGCCGCCGCGTCCAGGATCGGCTGATCGGCGGTGTGGCGCAGCATGTCGGTGTCGGTGGCACCCGGCGAGACGGTGTTCACCGTGATGCCCCGGCGGCCCAGTTCGAGCGCCGCCACCCTCGTCAGCTGCTCCAGCGCGCCCTTGCTCGCCGCGTACGGCGCGATCTTGGGGGAGGAGCGGAAGGTGTTGGCGGTGGAGACGTTGACGATCCGCCCGCCGTCGCGCATCGACCGGGCCGCATGACGGATGGTCAGGAAGGCCGAGCGGGCGTTCACCGTCAGGATCCGGTCGAACTCGGCCAGCTCGGTCTCGGCGATGGTGGTCAGGGCGAAGGTCGGCGCGGCGTTGTTCACCAGGATGTCCAGGCCGCCGAGGTGCTCCTGCGCTTCTGCCATCAGCCGCTCGGCCTCGGCGGGGTCGGACAGTTCGGCCCGGATCGGGTGCGCGCCGACCTCCGCCTCGATCTCCCGGGCCGCATCCGCGCTGCTCGCGTAGCTGAACACCACCTCGGCGCCCTCGCGGCGCAGCCGCTCCACGATCGCCCGCCCGATCCCGCGTGAACCACCGGTCACCACGGCGGTCTTACCCTTGAGCACGGTCCCTCCCCATTGTTCCGAGTCCCAGCACCCCGAGCAGTACCCGAAGTTGTCGGCATTCTCTCAGGAAGAGCCCTCGCGATGAACCAGCAGGAAGCCAACCCGCACGCGGTGCTCGCCGCCCTCGCCGACCGGTTGCGCAGCGCCAGCCGGCCCGGGGCGCGCACCGACGGGCGGCGGATCGCGCTCGCCGTCGAGGGCGGCGGGATGCGCGGCGCCGTCTCGGCCGGGATGGCGCTGGCCCTGCACGAGGCCGGGCTGCTGCCCGCCTTCGACGCGGTCTACGGTGCGTCGGCCGGCGGGATCACCGGCGCCTGGCTGCTCAGCGGCGAGCCCGAACTGCTGCGCGGCTGGGCCGAACCGGCCTACGCCCGGGAGACGATCCGGCTCTGGAACCCGTGGATCGGGCGGCCGGTGGTGGACGTCCGGCGGCTGATCGAGCACCTGTACGTGAACGTGGCGCCGATGGACTTCGCGACAGTGCTGGCCAACCCGATCACGCTGCACCCGCTGGCCACCGACGTGCTCACCGGCCAGGCCGTCGACCTGCGGCCCTACCTCACCGGGCCGGCCGAGCTGCGGCTCGCGCTGCGGGCCAGCGCGGCGCTGCCGGTGCTGGCCGGGCGGCCGGTGGAGCTGGGCGGGCGGCGGTGGTTCGACGCGGGGCTGGCCGAGTCGGTGCCGTTCCGCACGGCGCTGGCGCAGGGGGCCACGCACGTGCTGGTGCTGCGCTCGCGCCGGCCCGCGCCGCCGCCCGCCGCCCCCTCGCGCGGCTCGCGGCTGATCGCCGGCACCGCGCTGCGCCGCTACCCGCTGCCGCTGCGGGACTCCTACCTGGCCCGCGGCACCAACCGGCACGCCGACGACACCTTCCTCGGCCGCCCGCCGGCCGGCCCGGCGCTGCTGACCATCCACCCGGACGCCGATGCCCCGCACGTCAGCCGGCTGGCCCGGGACGGCGAGACGCTGATCCGCGGTTTCGAGGCGGGCCGGTCGGCGGCCCGCCAGGTGCTGGAGGCGGCACTGGTCTGACCCGCGCCGTGGCGGCCCGCGCCGTCCACCGACCGGACGCCCCGCCGGGGGCTGCGCCGCGGTCACTAGGGTGACGATCATGAACGACTGGACGATGCGCGCGGCCACGCCCGCCGACCTGGAACCGCTGGTGGAGCTGCGGGCGGTGGTGATGCGGCCGGACCTGGAGCGGCTGGGCCGCTACGACGGGGCCCGGGTGCGGCAGCGGCTGCGGGACGCCTACCAGCCGTCGCACACCTGGATCGTCGAGCTCGGGGCGGCGACGGTCGGCTGCGTGGCGCTGCGGCCGGCCGAGGACGGCTACTGGCTGGAGCACTTCTTCCTGGCCCCGGAGCTGCAGGGCCGCGGCATCGGCGGCGCGGTGCTGCGCGAACTGCTCGACCGGTGCGACCAGGAGGCCACCCCGGTGCGGCTCAACGTGCTGCAGGGCAGCGCCGCGCGCCGCCTCTACGAGCGGTTCGGGTTCACCCTGGACCGCGAGGATCCGGTGGACGTCTTCATGGTGCGCGAGCCGCGCGGGTGACGGTCGCCCGGCCGGTGCTGCTGCTCGACCTGGACGACACCCTGGTCCCCGACGTCCCGGCGGCCCGCCGGGCGATCGCGGACACCCTGCGCGGCTGCGCCCTCCCGGACACCGTGGCGGCCGTGGACACCGTGCTGGCCGCGGTCCGGGAGGCCTGGCGGGCCGAACCCGGGCGGGAGCATCCCGAGTTGGCGCAGGTCAGCTCCTGGGAGGCGCTCTGGGTGGACTTCGCCGGGCTGGAGGTGCCGGCGCGGCTGCGGGAGCACGACCGGCGCGCGTGGCGGCTCGCGCTCTCCCGGCTGAGCGCGGCCGCTCCATCGGCCGATCGGGTGGCTGATCGGATGGCGGTGCTGTTCCGGGCCCGCCGGGCGGAGTTGACCCGCCCGCTGCCCGGAGTCCCCGGCCGGCTCGCCGAATTGGCCGCCAGGCACGACCTCTGGCTGGTCACCCAGGGCTGCCGGACGCTGCAACGCCGAAAAGTGGAACTCGCCGGGCTCACCCCGTTCTTCGCACGGATTTTCGTGACCGCGGAACTGGGGTTCGCGAAGGACGACCCGCGATTCGCCGCCGCGCTGCGCGCCGAGCTCGCCGGCCGCCCCGTCCACCTTCTCGTCGGCGACAGCGCGCGCACCGATCTGGCCCTTGCGGAAACAGGCGGTTGGCCCGCCGTTCACCTCTGCGACCCGAGCACCTGTCAGGAGATTTCCCGCCCGACGGTCCGTCATGCCCCCGACTTCACCTCGGCGACCGCGCAGTGCGCCCAGTACGCGCATTGCGCGCACTGACGGCCATTCAGCCGGTCGCCGACGAACCTGTGGTCGCGAAGGCCCCGGGACCTTTCGGCAATTCCCACCGCCCGGCCGGACTGTGCGTACCCGCAGCTGCCGGATCACGTAGCGTGCGGTCCATGACAGTGCAACCTCCGGCCGAGGCACCCGTGCTCGACACCCGCGACGTCGCCGCCGCCCTGCGCGGGGGAGTGCGCGACCTGGACCACGCGCTGGAGTTCGTCCGCTCCTTCGCCGCCACCTGGAGCGGCCACTCGCTGTGCCCGAGCGACCTGATTGACCATCAGTTGGACGACGAGGAGCGGCAGTTCGGCTACCCGCTGCCCCTCGCACTGCGCGAGGGCTACCGGCTGCTGGCCGGGCGGCCGGAGCTGACCGGCCACCAGGACCCGCTGGTCCCGGTGGCCGGCCTCGGCGAGATCGACGGCTACCTGGTCTTCCGCCGGGAGAACCAGGACGCGGCCTTCTGGGGCATCCCGTTCGACCGCCTCGACGAGGACGACCCGCCGGTGGCCGTCCGCTCGCCGCAGGACGGCTGGCTGCCGTTCCTGCCGCGGATGTCCCAGGCCTGGGTCGAACTCCTGCTGGGCGAGACGCTGTTCGCCTGCGGGATCGAGCCGGAGCGGGCCGACTCCTGCGAGCTGCCCGCCGAGCTGGCGCCGGTGCTGGGCCAGCGCTACACCCGGGTGGACCTGCCGGACCTGCCGCACTGGGTCGGTCCGCAGGACTCCCCGATCCGCTGGTACGCCGCCCCGGGCCGGCTGCTGCGCCTCGACGGCACGGAGCCGCTCGGCTGGCTGCACGCCCGCGGCCTGACCCGGGCGGACCTGGCCGCCGTCCGGGCCGACTTCCCCTGCCAGTGGGTGAACTGACGGCACTGGTATCGGCGCCGCCGCTCAGGCGAGCAGCATCGCCGCGGCCTGCTCGGCGGGCATGTTCTCCGGGACCGAGGTCAACCGGGAGGCGATGCCCTTCTTGCCGGTGAACCGGCCGAGTTCGTCCATGCAGGTCTTGGCCTCGGCATCGCTGGCGAAGTCCCAGACCAGCAGCCGGTGCACCATGGCGACCGCCTCGATCGGGCCCAGCCCCGTGCCGTTGGGGGTGCCGGTGAGGTGGCGGAAGGTCGGCACCAGCCGGGCCAGCGCGCACCGGGCCTCGCCGACCAGCGGGTGGCCGACCGGCAGGTTCTGCTGGAGCCAGGGGATCAGGCCCTGGAGCTGCTGCACGGCGGTGAGCACGTCGCCGGCCTTGGCCTGGTTCGCGGCGAGCCGCACCTGCACCGTGAGCACCCGGGCGTCGTAGGCGCCGTGCACGGCCGTCAGGGCGGGCAGCAGTTCCTGGAACCGCTGCATGGCGGCGCGCGGATCGCCGCTGTTGCCGATGGCGGTGGCCAGCTCCAGGTGGGCCACCAGGGTGTCCGGGTCGGCCGGCCCGAGCTCCTGGGCCATGTCGGTCACCACCTGGCTGAGCAGGTGGACCGCGGCGGCCGACTTGCCGTCGCTGTCCTGCTGGCAGCCGACCTCGCGCCAGGTGACCAGGGTCTCCCGGTCGAACCGGCCCAGCCGCGCCGTCATCTCGCGGGCCACCAGGTCGAGCAGGTGCAGCTTCGCCTCGTCCGACGGCGCGTCGGTCGCGGCTTCGCGGAAACGTATCAGCACCTCTCGCACCGCGTCGTCGGCGGGCGCGGCATCCTCGGGCTCGGTGGGACCGAACGAGCCGGGCGACTCTGCGGACACGGACACAGGCAAACCTCATCGATCTACGTGAACCAGCACGGAATCCGACAGCGCCCAATCCGTCACGCTGCGCGGCGCCCCATTCTCCACTGCGCCAAGCCCCACGTCACCGCTGCCCCCACGAGATCCTCGGCCCCGAGATCCTCGGCGCCGGTGCCGAGGGTGTCCGAACGCCGAAGGGCCCGCACCGTGCGGACGCACGGTGCGGGCCCTTCGCTACCAGGCAGGTGCCCTGGCAGGAGTACTACTACTGGACGGGACGAATGTTCTCCGCCTGCGGGCCCTTCTGGCCCTGCGTGACGTCGAACTCGACCTTCTGGCCCTCAAGCAGCTCACGGAAACCGTTGGCCTGGATGTTCGAGTAGTGGGCGAACACGTCCGGACCGCCACCCTCCTGCTCGATGAAGCCGAAGCCCTTTTCCGAGTTGAACCACTTCACGGTGCCATTAGCCATTAAAAATCTCCTTCAAGGGGCAGTCCGGAGCGCACACAGCGTGTGCTCCGAGTCGCCGCGATGAGCGCCCACCCGGGGAAGAGCCGGGAAACAAAAAATGCGCCTGCGAAACACCAGCAGGCGCACACAAAGTTCATGGGAACCACTACTGCAACTGCTTCGACTGTAGCAGGCCCCGTGGGGCAACGGTGAGAAATTCCGGCACGAGTTTCGCGGCGACCCCCTCCCTGGGCCGCCGCCCCGGGGTCACCGGCAGGTCAACGGGCCCCTGCGACGGGCCGGTTGGGGGAGAAGTCGGGTGCTCCGACCAGCTCGATCGGGCCGGCGCGCCGCGTGTCGGCACCGGCGCGCGGACCGACACGTGAGCTCGAACACGGTTGCTCCGGCCCACCAGGACCAACCGCCACAGGCGGCCCGGCCGTGGTCGTGGGGTGAACGGAGTGGGTCGAAAATCCGACCGATGCGAATTCGAACCCTCGTCGGGGGTCCGCCGCCGAGATTTCGGCGCATACTGATCGGAATGACGAAATCAGTAGCACGGCGGCATCTGCCCACCAGTCCCTTCAAGGCCCCGGTCGAGACGCCGCTCAAGCGCTTCGCCGTGGACGACCGCGTCACCCACGACAGCTTCGGCCTCGGCCGGGTCGTCGCCGTCGAGGGCGGCGGCGAAACAGCGGTCCTCGTCGACTTCGGGACGAGGGAGGAACGCATCACCAAACCGTTCAGCGGCATGTTCAAACTCTGAGCGTGATCATCCGGGCGTGATCACCGGACCCTGCGCGCGCCGGGCGCTGTGGCGCGCGCGGACCGGTCCTTCGGCGCGCGCCGAACCGGCCGGCCGGAACTCCTCGCTCCCCCTCCTCCACCAGCACCTCGACCCCGGCGCGCCGCCGGTCAGGTGACGGCCGTGGCGAGCCGCGCCCTGCCTGCCGACCGTGGCGGGCACGCGGTGTCAGCATCTGGGCGTGCCGCCCGGGCCATCTCTACGGCCTGCTGGGGCCGCGGCCCGAACACGCGAGGAGGGGCTCCGCCCATGCGATCGACCATTCACCCGAGTCTGCTGGCCGTGCTGGTGCTCGCGCTCGCCCCGCTGGCCGGCTGCGCCGGTGCCGACGGGGCCGCACCGGCGATCGCCGGACCCCCGCCGCCGGAGACGGCGTTCGGCCAGGACTGCGCCTCGCTGCCGGGCGACGGCCCGGGCAGCCTGGCCTCGATGGGTGCCCTGCCGGTGCTGGACGCCATCGACCAGGCCAAGGACCTCACTCAGCTGTCCGCGCTGGTCAAGACGGCGAAGGCGAAGGACATCTTCGACTCGATGGACAACGTCACGGTCTTCGCGCCGAACGACGCGGCCTTCGCCAAGCTGACGGACGACCAGAAGAAGGCGCTCACCACCCAGCAAGGCGCCGGCGACCTGGTCCGCAAGCTGATCGTGGTGCGCGACCTGCGCCGGGCCGACCTCCAGGGCAAGCAGTACAACTCGCTGCAGGGCGCCGTGCTCGACGCGACCGGCAAGGACGACGACCTGCGGGTCGGCGGCGCCCGGCTGCTCTGCGGCAGCATCAAGACGACGAACGCGCGGCTCGAACTGCTGGACCAGGTGCCGGCCTTCGGCTGACGCAGCCCCGCACGGGCGGGCCCGCCCGCCCGTGCGTCAGATCACCGCCTGCCAGATGGTCAGCAGGTACCCGCCGTACCAACTGCCCGCCAGCACCGCCGCACCCGCCAGCGACCAGGCGGTGCGCGCCCGGGCCCGGCCCAGCGCGACGGCACTGGGCAGCAGGAACAGCAGCCCCGGCACCAGCAGGCGCGGCTTGCACGAGGAGTAGTCGCTCTGCCCCAGGGCGAGCGCGGTGACCAGCACGCCGTAGAGCGCCAGCGGCGGCCAGGGGCGCTGGCCGAGCGCCAGCAGGCAGCCGCCGACGGCGGCGACGGTGAGCAGCGCGACGCTCACGTCCACCCAGCCCGTGCCGCCGCCCAGCTGGTCGACCAGGTAGTCCCAGCTCTGCCGCCCCCAGTCGAGCTCGGTTCCCCAGCCGGCCCGTTGGATCCGGAACCAGCCGTCGAGCCGTCCGGTCCGCAGACCCACCCAGAGCAGGTAGCCGGGCGTCGCCAGGCAGGCCGCGAGGGCCGCCGGCAGGGCGGGCCGGCACCGCCGCCCGCGCGGGCCCGAGGCGGCCGCGAGCAGCAGGGCCAGGCCGACCGCGAACCCGCTCGGCTTGGTCAGGCCCGCCAGCGCCCCGGCCAGCGCCGCCGGGCCCCAGGCACCCCGGTGCGCGGCCAGCAGCGCGCCCGCCGCACAGGCCAGCAGGACGCCCTCGCTGTACGCCATGCCGAGCACCACCGCCATCGGCTGCGCCAGCACCAGCAGCACGGCGAAGAGCGCGGTCCGGCGGTCGTACAGCCGGGCGAACAACCGGTGCAGCAGCACCGCCGCGACCGCGCCGGCCGTCCGGGAGGCCAGCAGCGCCGAGTCGCCGAAGCTCAGACCGGTCAGCTCGTGGGCCGCCCGGACCAGGGCCGGGAAGAGCGGGAAGAAGGCCAGGTTGCTGCCCAGCCAGGCGCCGCCGGCCCCGAGAGGGGGACCGGGGGCGGGGTAGCCGTGCTCGGCCACCTCCAGCAGGAGCCGCCCGTCCCAGCTCAGCAACAGCCGTCCGACCGACGGCTGGCCGGGCCGGCGCAGCAGCGCGAGCAGCCCGAGCTGGACCGCGCAGACCACGCCGTACAGGAGCAGCGGCGGTGCCGCCTCGCGCGCCCAGCGGCGCAGCCGGGCGGCGGGCAGCGCCGTCGCCGGCTCGACCGGGGGCAGGGCGGCCGGGGGCGGTTCGAGCGCGCAGTCGGTCATGTCGGGACGGTACGGTCCGGCGCCGGGCACCCGGTCGGCGGCGCCTCGGCCCGGCCGGTGAGTTGCGCCGAACGGCACCCCGGGCTAGGCCGAAAGCGCGGATTCCGACAGAACATCAGATGACACGACGTCAGCTGATCGTTAGGTGCGCTTTATCTCGGCTACCCCTGGTCGCGCACGTGTACGTTCGCGTGCTCCCCCGTGGTGCCCGTTGCCCCCGCCCTCGCGGCGGGGGCGGGGTGCGCGGCCGTGAGAGGAGAAGCCGGATGGCTCCGGTGCAGTCGCGGTTCGGCGGTCGGTTCTCGGCGGCGGTGCGCGGTGTGCTCGCGCTGCTCTGCCTGGTGCCGCAGAGCGGGCTGGCCCTCGCGGCCGCCCAGCCCGCGTACTCGCCGCAGTCCGCGTACGCGCCGCAGGGCCTGCCCGAGCGCCAGCGCGCCCAGGTGGCCTGCACGCCCACCGGCGCCTACACCAACTGCGCCCGGTTCACCTACAGCGGAGGCGACCAGAGCTTCACCGTGCCGGCCGGTGTGACCAGCCTCTTCGCGCGGCTCTGGGGCGCGGGCGGCGGCGGCTCGCCGAGCGCGTACTACACCGGCCAGTACGGTGGCGGTGGTGGCGGCTTCACCATCGGCACCTTCACGGTGACACCTGGCCAGCGGCTCACCATCACCTCCGGCCAGGGCGGGGTGATGAACAGCACCAGCTCGACCTACGGCGGCGGCGGTGCGGGCGGCATCGGGCGGCCGTCCGGCAGCGTCAGCGCGACCGGGGCCAGCGGCGGCGGCATGAGCGCCATCTGGAACGGGAACTACGGCGGCACCCCGCTGCTGATCGCGGGCGGCGCCGGCGGCTCCTCGCCGGGCGCGGACAGCGGCAACCCCGCCGGTGGCGGAGGCGGCGGCAGCACCGGCGGCCAGGACAACCAGCCCGCCCTCTCCGGGCGGGGCGGCACCCAGAGCGCCGGTGGCGCCGGGGCCACGTCGACGTCCTGCGGCACGGTCGGCGCCGGCTCGAAGTTCGGCGGCGGCAACGGCAGCGGAAACACCGGCTTCGAGGGCGGCGGCGGTGGCGGCGGCGGGTACTACGGCGGTGGCGGCGGCGCCTGCCAGGTCTCCGGCGGCCCCGCGAACGGCATGGGCGGCGGCGGCTCCGGCTACACCGGCGGCACCGGTGTGACCAACGCGACCACCAGCAACGGCTCCAACAGCAGCGCCAACGGCCAGGGCGGCGCGGCCGCCGGCACGAACGACCCGCTCTACACCACCGGCATCGGCAACGGCGGCGGCACCACCAACGGCGGCAACGGCGAGGTCACCCTGGAGTGGACGACCCAGGTCGGCCTCTCGATCACGAAGACCGCCGCCCCGACCACCTACGTCCCCGGCCAGGCCCTCACGTACACGGTCACCGTGCGGAACGCGGGCCCGGCGCCCGCCACCAACGCGGCCGTCCGCGACGCCCTGCCCTCGGCGCTCTCGGCCTTCACCTGGACCTGCGCGGCCGGGGCGAACAGCAGCTGCGGCACCGCCTCCGGCACCGGAAGCCTCGACACCACCGCCACCATCGCCGCGAGCGACTCGGTGACCTACACCATCACCGGCACCGTGCCCGCCGGCACCACCGGCACGCTGAGCAACACCGCGACGGTCACCCGGCCCACCGCCACCACGGACCCCAACTGCGGCCCGACCTGCTCCAGCACCGTCGACACGCCCGGGCGGATCACCACCGGACTGTCCGTCACCAAGACCCCGGACAAGAACCCGTACGTGCCCGGCCAGCCGCTGACCTACACCATCGTGGTGCGCAACAGCGGCCCGTCCGACGCCGTCGGCACCTCGGTCCGGGACACCCTGCCCGCCTCGATCCAGGGCTTCACCTGGGCGTGCACCGCCTCCACCGGCAGCAGCTGCGGCAGCACCGCGACCGGCACCGGGAACATCGGCACCACGGTCAACGTCCTGGCGGGCGGTCAGGTGACCTACACGCTCACCGGCACCGTGCCGGCGGACGCGACCGGCTCGCTCGACAACCGCGCCACCGTCACCCCGCCGAGCGGCGCCGCCGATCCGGGCTGCTCGCCGAACTGCACCAGCACCGCCAACCCGATCCCGCCGGGAGCACAGGCCAACCTGGTGGTCTCCAAGACGCTGGTGACGGATCCGGTGATCCCGGGTCAGCAGATCCGGTGGCGGGTGACGGTGACCAACAACGGTCCGTCGCGGGCGCGGAACGTGGTGGTGAGCGACGCCGTGCCGGCTGCGGTGCTCAACCCGAGCATGTCGGCGGACGCCGGTGGCGCGAGCTGTCCGATCACCGACGGCACGGCGACCTGTCCGGCGGTGGAGATCGCGGCCGGGGCGTCGGCGAGTTGGACGCTGACGGGGACGCTGGATCCGAACGCGACGACTACGCCGACCAACAGCGCGACGGTGACCGGCGGCCCGGATCCGTCCGCGTCGGTCCGCACCGCCGTTGCCTCGCCCACCAGTTCGCCGACCCCGCAGGCCAAGCTGACCATCTCTAAGACGCTGCTGACGGACCCGGTGGTGCCGGGCCAGGCGGTCCGGTGGCGGGTGACGGTGACGAACAACGGTCCGTCGCGGGCGCGGAACGTGGTGGTGAGCGACGCGGTGCCGGCGGGTGTTTTGAACCCGACCATGTCGGCGGACGCGGGTGGTGCGTCCTGTCCGATCGCCGGTGGCACGGCGACGTGTCCGGCGGTGGAGATCGCGGCCGGGGCGTCGGCGAGTTGGACGCTGACGGGGACGCTGGATCCGAACGCGACCGGTACGCCCACCAACACGGCGACGGTGACGGGCGGTCCGGATCCGTCTGCTTCGGTGCGGACGGCGGTGGCCTCGCCGTCGAACTCGCCCTCGCCGCAGGCCAACTTGACGATCTCCAAGGTGCTGCTGACGGATCCCGTGGTGCCGGGCCAGGCGGTCCGGTGGCGGGTGACGGTGACCAACAACGGTCCGTCGCGGGCGCGGAACGTCGTGGTGAGCGACCGGATCCCCGAAGGCGTCACCGGGGCGACGATGACGGCGGATGCCGGTGGCGCGTCCTGCCCGATCGCCGGTGGGACGGCGACGTGTCCGGCGGTGGAGATCGCGTCGGGCGGGTCGGCGAGTTGGACGCTGAACGGCACGCTGGACCCGAACGCGACCACGACGCCGACCAACAGTGCGACGGTGACGGGTGGTCCGGATCCGTCCGCCTCGGTGCGGACGGCGGTGGCCTCGCCGTCGAACTCGCCCTCGCCGCAGGCGAATCTGACGGTCACCAAGGTCCTGCTCACCAACCCCGTGGTGCCGGGCCGGCAGATCCAGTGGCAGGTCACGGTGTTCAACGCCGGCCCGTCGCGAGCCCGGAACGTGGTGGTGGCCGACACGGTGCCGGCCGGGGTCGGCAACGCGAGGATGACCGCGCGGGACGGCACCGACTGCCCGATCGCGGGCGGCGTCGCCACCTGCCCGGCGGTGGAGATCCCGGCCGGCCAGAGCGCGTCCTGGACGCTGACCGGCACCCTCGACCCCAACGCGACCACGACGCCGACCAACGCCGTGACGGTGACCGGCGGCCCCGACCCGTCCGCGTCGGTCCGCACCGCCGTGGCCACGCCCACCAGTTCGCCGACCCCGCAGGCCGGGCTGACCATCGCCAAGGTGCTGGTGACGGATCCGGTGGTGCCGGGTCAGCAGATTCAGTGGCGGGTGACGGTGACCAACAACGGTCCGTCGCGGGCGCGGAACGTGGTGGTGAGTGACGCGGTTCCGGCGGGGGTGCTGAACGCGAGCATGGCGGCTGCCGACGGCACGCCTTGTCCGATCAGCAACGGTACGGCGACGTGTCCGGCGGTGGAGATCGCGGCTGGCGGGTCGGTGAGTTGGACGCTGACGGGGACGCTGGACCCGAACACGACCACGACGCCTACCAACACCGCTACGGTGACGGGTGGGCCGGATCCGTCCGCATCGGTGCGGACGGCTGTTGCGTCGCCGTCGAGTTCGCCGTCGCAGCAGGCGAGTCTGACGGTCTCGAAGGTGTTGCTGACGGATCCGGTGGTGCCGGGTCAGCAGATCCAGTGGCGGGTCACTGTCACCAACAACGGTCCGTCGCGGGCGCGCAATGTGGTGGTGAGTGACGCCGTCCCGGTGGGTGTGCTCAACCCGAGCATGGCGGCTGCCGATGGCACCAACTGTCCGATCAGCAACGGGACCGCGACGTGTCCGGCGGTGGAGA
>NZ_VIWT01000002.1:600000-777273 GCF_007829815.1 Kitasatospora viridis
CGCGGCGAGGAGTTCGGCGAGCAGTTCACTGGACGCGTTGGCCTTGGTGACCAGGACCAGGCCGGGACTGCCGGTCGGGGACAGCGCGGCGCGGCGGGTGCGGCGCTCGGCGGCGTCGACGGCGTCGAGGGCGGCCCGGCCCTCGGTGAGCAGGACCGAGCCGGCCTCGGTCAGCGCGACGGTGCGGCTGGTCCGGTCCAACAGCGTTGCCCCGAGGCGGCGTTCGAGCTGCTGGATCGCCCGGGACAGCGGCGGCTGCGCCATCCCGAGCCGCTGCGCGGCGCGCCCGAAGTGCAGTTCCTCAGCGACGGCGACGAAATACCGCAGTTCCCGGGTCTCCATGACGGCACAGTACCCCGCATCAATACCTGGACGGTATCGGTGTAGCCCCGATCGGTCTTGGACCCCCGCCAGGGTCCGAGGGCAGCATGGTTCCCATGAACGAAGGAACAGTTGCGCTGGTCACCGGCGCGAACAAGGGGATCGGCTACGAGATCGCGGCGGGCCTGGGCGCCCTCGGCTTGCGCGTCGGAATCGGCGCCCGCGACGACCGGCGCCGCCAGGCCGCGGTGGAGAAGCTGCGCGCGGCCGGCGTCGACGCGTTCGGCGTGCCGCTGGACGTGACCGACGACGCGAGCGCGGCCGCCGCCGCACAGCTGATCGAGGATCAGGCCGGGCGCCTGGACGTGCTCGTCAACAACGCCGCCATCAGCGGCGGCATGCCGCAGGACCCGACCGGGGTCGATCCCGCCACCGTCCGGACGGTCGTGGAGACCAACGTGATCGGCGTCATCCGCGTCACCAACGCGATGCTGCCGCTGCTGCGCCGCTCCGCCTCGCCGCGGATCGTCAACATGTCCAGCAGCGTCGGCTCGCTCACCCGGCAGTCGGACCCCGACGCCGAGCAGATCGCGGGCCCGGTGGCCGTGGCGTACGCGCCGTCGAAGACCTTCCTGAACGCCGTCACCCTCCAGTACGTCCGGGAGCTCCGCGGCACCAACATCCTGATCAACGCCGCCTGCCCCGGCTACGTCGCGACCGACCTCAACGGCTTCCGCGGCTTCCGCACCCCCGAGCAGGGCGCGGCGATCGCCGTCAAACTCGCGACCCTGCCCGACGACGGCCCGACCGGCCAGTTCTTCGACGACACCGGCGTGGTGCCCTGGTGACGCGGATGTGAGCGCTGTCGCCGGGAGCCGGCCGCGCGTCGCGCGGCCGGCTCCCGACCGGACAAGCTCACCGGTCCCCGGTGCTCAGCCGACCGGCCCCGTCGTCCCGTGCGGCGCCGCCGCAGGTTCGAGCAGCGACAGCGTCCGCTCCCGCGCGTCGAGGGCGACGCGGATGCCCACCGGCATCGGCAGGTTGGGGCCGGCGTGCCCGACCTCGACGTTGCCCAGGACCGGGATGTCGCGGTCGCCGAGGGCGTCGAGGACGATCTCGGCCAGGGTCGGGGACGCGCCGGGCTCAAGCCCGGCGATGTCGCGCGGAGTGCCCACGACCATGCCCGCGATGCGGTCGAGGATGCCGCTGTGGCGCATCACCTGGAGGTAGTTCCACACGTACGAAGCCAGGCCGCCCAGCTCCTCCCAGAACAGCACCGCACCGTCGAACCGTTCGAGCGGCAGCGCGAAGGGCGTCGCCTGCGCCAGCACGATGCGGTTGATCACCCCGCCGACCAGCGGGCCCTCGACCCGACCGGGGCGCCAGCACTCCCACGACGGGCTCGACGGCAGGGCGCCGATCGCCTCGGTGCTGGTCAGCAACTCGGCGTAGAGCGCCTCCAGTTCGCGCTGGCGCTGCACGGGCGCGGACCGCCAGTGACCGCCGAAGCCGGGGACGGCCATGTCGGCGTGGAACCCGACCAGGCCCGTGCGCGCGTGGAGCACCAGGTGCAGCAGTGAGATGTCGCTGTAGCCGAGGATCGGCTTGGGGTCGGCCTTGACCGCCTCGAAGTCGATCAGGTCGAGGTAGCCGAAGGCCATGTGGCCGCCGTCGCTGGCGACGATCGCGCGCACCTCGGGATCGCGCAGCAGACCGTTGAACTCCTTGGCGATCTCCTCCGGCGTGGCCACGCCCCACCAGTGGCGCTGCCCCACTTCGAGCAGCGGGGCCCGGCGCACGCGGAACCCCATCCGCTCCAGCACGACCACCGTCTGCTCGACGTTGGGCTCGTAGGCGGCCGTCAGCGGGCTGGACAGCGCGGCGATGACGACGAGATCTCCGGGCCTCAGGGCACGCGGGCGAAGCAGCCGGGGCAGTGCGGAATCAGTCATGGCGCCAGTGTTGCCGGTGCCATCGAGGGGGGCACCCGATTTTCGCCGACCACGGCTGGACGCACCGTCAGTTGGGGTTCGTGCAAAGGCGTCGAGATCCCGCTGGAATGTCGGCGGAACGCGCGCTGGGGTGGGCCATCGCGCCAGCTGGCTCGGTGTGCGTCGGTGCGCCTCGGTGTCGCAGGGACAGTGGCAGCCTGGCAGCCGATCTGCGGCCAATGCCACCAAAAGTCCCCAAGGTTCGCCATCAAAATTCCCCAAAAACATTAATGACATGTCACACCCTATTGATCTGGCAGTTTCGTGCGTGAGACGGTGCCAGGCAGTGCCTCGTCCCCCTTCCCTCACCGAGGCGCGTCCAGTGGACCCCCACCAAGGAGTGACGATGCGTCAGCCGTCAAGGCTGCCCCGGATCATGGCTGTGCTTGCCGCAACAAGCACCGCCATCACCGCTTTTGCCACCACCCCGAGCTTCGCCGCCGCGCCCGCGAAGCCCACCCCGCAGATCGGCCAGGCCGCGAACCCCGACCGCGGTCCGAGCCCGACCGGCAGCATCGCCAGTGTCAGCAGCGCCGTCGACGGCGGTGCGCAGAACGGCCGGACCGCCCCCACCCTGCTGCCCCCGCGCGCGCCGCAGACCGCCGCCCCCGAGGCCGCCCCGGCTCCGGCCAAGTCCAAGCCCGCCGCCGCCTCCCGTGCCGCCGGACAGGCGGCCACCGCCGCCACTTCGTGCACCCCGGCGGACTTCTCCGGCCGCACCGGGGCGGCCCTGGTCTCGTTCATCGAGGGCTCGACCGAGGACTGCATCAGCTCGCTCTACCCGCTCCGAGGCAGCGTCGCCACCTCGGTGTTCAAGGAGAGCCAGATGACAGCCGTGGCCAACGGCTTCCAGAGCTCCGCCGCGGCCTACACCGGGGACAACTCGACCGGGCTGTTCCAGCTGATCTACTTCCTCCAGGGCGGCTACTTCGTCCAGTCCAACGACGTCGCGGACATACCCGCGTACGACGCCTCGCTGACCAACCCGGTGCAGGCAGGACTCGACGCCATCGTGGCCAGCCCGCACTTCACCGACGTCACCGACGGCAACGGCACGGTCGCCGGCCAGGCGATGATCCTGAGCGACTCCGCCAACCTGCAGGCCCGTTACATCAACACCTACAAGCAGGTGTTGAACGGCTACAACAGCTCGTACGACTCGTCGCGGGCCATGGTGGGCTTCGTCAACGACGTGTTCACCCCGATCTTCCGCGGCCACCAGCAGCCGGCCTACGTCGCCGCGGTCACCGCCGACCCGAGCCTGATCACCACGCTCGACACCTTCGCGCAGAACCACCTCTCGATGCTCGGCGGCAGCGAGAGCTTCCTCGACGCGAACGCCGCGCTGGAGACCTCCCGGTTCAGCGAGCACCCGGCCCTGCTGCCCGTGGTCAAGCCGATGGTCCAGCAGCTGCTCTCCGAGACGCAGATCAGCGGCCCGACCGCATCCGTCTGGGCGCCCGTGGCCGGCATGATCAACTATGCCGACCCGAACAACTGCTCCTACTACAACACCTGCAACCTGCCGACCCGGCTCAAGGCCGCCGCGCTGCCGATCAGCTACACCTGCGACTCGACGCACAGCATCCTGGCGCAGAGCCTGACCGCCGCCGACCTCACGGCCGTCTGCACCAGCCTGGAGAACCAGGACGGCTTCGTCCACAACCTGGTCAAGGACAACGGCCCGATCCCCGGCCAGTACGAGAACACGCTGCAGATGGTGGTCTTCGCCTCCCCGCAGGACTACCAGACCTACGCGGGCGGGATCTACGGGATCGCCACCAACAACGGCGGCATGACCCTGGTCGGCGACCCGACCAACCCGGCCAACCAGCCGATCTCGATCACTTACCAGAACGGCAACGACGGCTTCACCGCCGGAGTCTGGAACCTCAACCACGAGTTCACCCACGCCCTCGACGGCCGCCTGGACATGAAGGGCAACTTCACCCAGCAGACCGCCGTGCCGGACGTGTGGTGGATCGAGGGCGTCGCCGAGTACGTCTCCTACACCTACCGCAACGTCACCGACACCGGCGCGGTGGCCGTGGCCCCGCTGCACACCTACGCGCTCAGCACGCTGTTCCAGAACACCTACGAGAACAGCGACACCACCCGCACCTACCCGTGGGGCTACCTCGCCGTCCGCTACATGGTCGAGAAGCACCCGGACGTCATCCAGAACATGCTGAGCCACTTCCGCACCGGCGACTACACCGGCGGCTACGCGGTCTACAACTCGATCGGCACCGCCTACGACGCCGACTTCAACACCTGGCTGGACGCCTGCGCCGCCGGCGCCTGCGTGGTGCCCGGCACCCCGAGCCCCTCGTTCTACGTCGGTGCCAACGGTCTGAACGTGCAGTTCTCCGACACCTCGACCGAGATCGGCAGCGGCAGCATCGTCTCCGAGGCCTGGAACTTCGGCGACGGCGCCACCGCCACGGGCCGGTACCCGACGCACAGCTTCGCCGCGGCCGGCACCTACAACGTGAGCATCACGGTGACCGACAACTACGGCAAGTCCGAGACCACCACGGAGCCGGTCACCCTGAGCACCGCGCAGATGTGCGGCTCGACCAACACCCAGCTGCTGGACCGGAACTGCTACCGGGCCAACCAGTCCGCGACCGCGGGCAACCTGGACTACTACTACATCTACCTGCCGGCCGGCACCACCACGCTCAACGTCACCGCCAACGGCGGCACCGGCACCGCCTACCTGCTCTACAACCCCAACACCTGGGCCACGCCCTCCGCCTACACCACCGGCTCGACGGCCAACGGCACCACCCAGAGCCTCACCGTCACCAACACCACGGCCGGCTACCGCTACATCAGCCTCTACGCCCAGACCACCTTCAGCGGCGTGACCATCACCACCCAGTACTGACAGCTGTGGGTGGTGGCGGCCCGGGGCTTCGGCCCCGGGCCGCCACCACCCACGCACCGGTGGTCGGACGGGAGTCAGCTCAACGGGACGGCGTAGATCGGCTCCTGGCCGAAGGACGTGAAGCCCGCCTTGCGCAGGATCGGGGCCGAAGTGACCACGTTCCCCTTCACCAGGGCCATCCGCGCGCCGTGCGCCACCGCGTAGGACAGCCGCGACTCGACCAGCGCCCGGTAGATGCCCCGGCCGCGCTCGGCGGGCACCACGACCCCGCCCGACAGCCGGGCGACGCCGTCCACCAGCGAGAGGCCGCCGAAGCCGACCGGCGCCCCGTCCACGTACGCGACCAGCATGCCGCCACCACCCGCGGGGACGGCGGCCGCGTACTTGGCCGCCGCCGCCTCGATCTGCTCGTCGGGCGGCAGTTCCCCACCGAACCCGACGACCGCGACCGCCGATCCGTCCCGCGCGGTCTCGAAGTCGGTGGCCCAACGCACCGTCAGGTCCGCCGTGGGCGGCGGCAGTACGGGTATCTCCTGGCCCAGGTCCCTGGCCAGGACCTCCAGGGTGAGCTTCACCTGCCCGCCGCGCGCGGTCAGCTCGCCCGCCAGCCCGGCCGGCGCGCCGAGCCCCACCTCCCAGTCCAGCACCGGCACTTCGAACGCCCGCGCCCGCTCGATCACCGCGTCCACGGCCGCACCGAGCGGCCCGGACCCGGTCGGCGTGAAGGCCAGCACCGACAGGTCCCAGGCGAAGTGCTCGGGCAGCCGCACCAGCGTGAACCCGTCGCCCTCGACGACCTCGGCATCGTCCGGGGCCCACATCCAGGCCGCACTCGCGGCCGCGACATCAGTAGCGCTCAACATGCGCCGCATCCTAACCGTCCCGCCCTGGCCGCCCGGCCGCCCGGCGGCCGCGGAGCGGTCGGCTAACGCGCCACGCGGTAGCGGAGGTAGACGACCCGTGAGGCGAAGGTGCGGGTCTCGACGAGTTGCAGGTCCACCCGGCGCTCGTGCTGCGGGAAGAACGGAATGCCGCCGCCGACCAGCACCGGGTAGACCCTGGCCCGGTACTCGTCGATCAGACCCAACTCGGCCGCCCCGGCAGCGAGGGTCGCACCGCCGATCGCGATGTCACCGTCCCCCGGCTCGGCCCGCAACCGCTCGACCTCCTCCGCCAGGCCGCCGGAGGCCAGCCGGGCATTGCCCTGCACCGCCGACAGCGTCCGGGAGAACACCACCTTGGGGAGCGCCTTCCAGGCCGCGGCGAACTCGACCGTCGAGAAGCCGAGCTCGGGATCCTGCTCGGCGGTCTCCCAGCACACCATCGTCTCGTACAGCCGTCGCCCCAACAGGTGCACGCCCGCCTCCCGCACCTCGTCGGTGGCGAAGCGGAAGACCTCCTCGTCGGGCGGCGTCCAGTCGAAGCCGCCGTCCGGCCCGACGATGTAGCCGTCCAGTGAGACGCCCATCGAGTACGTCACGCGGTGCATCAGAAACCCTCCTCGGCAACGGGTTCGACACTACGACCGCCGAACGCCGACGGGCACCCGCGACGCGGGGTTCGCGGGGCCGAGTCACCTCGCGGGGTCAGTTCGTTGCGAACGCCCCGGGCTCAGGCCCGATACGTGCCCTTCCGGCTCCACAGCACCACGGTGCCGTCGCGGCCGCCTGCGGCGGCGAGCAAGAAATGGCCGACGACCTGCGCACCGGCGGCCCGCTTGGCTTCCTCCAGGGCGCCGACCGCTTCCATCAGCTCCCGGGCGAAGGCGGGGTCCTGCTCGGCTGCTGCCGCCAGTTCCCGCTCGACGTTCCCCCGGGTCAGCGCGCTCGGCTCCGTCTGACCGATCGCCGCCTCCCGCTCCAGCCGCGCGAGCTCCCCGCCCACGCGAATACGCATGCGACCGCGGTCTCGATCATGATCGTCACAATGCCCCTCACGTCCCGGCCCCGGGGACGAACCCCCTTCCCTTCCCACCCGGTCGCGCTCCCACCCCGGCCGCGTCGTGAGCCCGGTGCTCGGAGCCGGATCGTGTGACGAGTTCTCAGGGACGGGGAACCGAGTGAAGAGCAGCTGACGTCTCCCGAATGATCAAGCTTGAGGAGACGACGCAGTGCGGATCTACATCAGCGCGGACATGGAAGGCGTCACGGGGCTCGTGGACGCCGACGACGTCCAGCCGGGCGGCCGGGACTACGAGCGCGGACGGCTGATGATGGCGGAGGACGTCAACGCCGCCATCAGGGGCGCCCTCGCGGCCGGTGCCACCGACATCACCGTCAACGACGCGCACGGCCCGATGCGCAACCTCCTCCCCGAGGCGCTGCACCCGGCGGCGCGCCTCATCCGCGGCAAGCCCAAGCAGATGCTCATGCTCGAAGGCCTCACCTCCGAGCACGACGCCGTGCTCTGCGTCGGCTACCACTCGCGGGCCGGTGAGCTCGGCGTGCTGAGTCACAGCTTCATGGGCCACGAGATCGAGGACATCTGGCTGGACGGCCGGCCCGTGGGCGAGATCGGCCTGGCCCACGCCACCGCGGCCGCCATCGGCGTGCCGGTGGCGGCGCTCACCGGTGACGACCGCGCCTGCGTGGAGATGACGGACTGGGACGCCTCGGTGACGACCGTGGCCGTGAAGCACGCGCGGGACCGCTTCACGGCAGACCTGCGCCCGGCGGACGAAGCCCGTGCGGCCATCGAGCAGGCGGTCGCCGCCAGTCTCGCCGCACTCCCGAAGGCTCCGGCCATCGATCCGGCTCCGGCCCCGGCCACTCTGACGGTCCGTTGGCAGTCGGCGTCGGTGGCCTCGACGCTGCTGGGAATTCCCGGGGTCACCTCGGTCGATGCCCGGACCGTGCAGGCCGAAGGCGCCCTGCCCAGCCTCTACCGGCTGTTCGGCGTGTGGATGCGAGTGGCGGCGTCCCTGACCAACCAGGCGCCGTACTGCTGACCGGCGGAGGGCGCTTGGTTCGGACGAGGTAGGTCCCGCCTGGCGCCGGGGTGATGGAGACGGGCAGCGCCGCATGGTGGCCTGAGCGAGGTGCGCCGCGCGGCCCGGACGAGAGCCTCTGTGATGGGTGGGATCCACGACCGGCCGTCCCGGCCGGCCGCGTCCCGCTGTGCGGCCGCCCGGATCAGGCAGGTCCACTTGTCGCCTTCGGGTTCAGGCACTCGCCCGGATCTCGCGTACGGTCCGGGCGAACTCCTCGACTCCCTCCCGAAGTTCACCACCCATCAGCTCGATCGCCCACCCGCGCTGAGCCGCCGTCGAGTGGCGCATCGCGGCGATGTACCCGATGGCAGCAGTGAGTTCCTCGGCCGTCGTCACGAGCTCCTGCGGGGCGAAGAGTTGGACGTCCGCCCGGTGGCGCCGCCAGCAGGTCAGGTACTCCCGGGCGGCCGCCTCGGGGTCGGTGTCCGGGGCGAGGCGGTCGAGCACGGCCTGGGCGGCGGCGTACAGGTCGCGGTAGGCGTCGAGCAGTCGGTGCTGCGGGTCGGGCGCACCGAAGCTGAGCACTCCGGTGAGGGAGTCGGCCTGCACCACGTGCCCGACCGATCCGCCCTCGACTCTGTTCCTGTTCAAGCTTCCCCCTGTCGCTCACAAGAACCCGGTACGGCGTACCGACTCTAACCCCGCCTCCGACCCCCTGGCGAGCGGCAGCGGCTACCCGGGGAACTCGTGGCCGATCGCCCGCAGGACGTCCGCCAGCCACACCAGGTGGTGGCCCACGGCGCGGTCCTGATCGGCTAGCAGGTTCTTGATGTGCGCCCAGGACTCCGAGACCTGACCGATCGTCAACTCGCCCGGCTCGGCGGTGACGTCGTAGCGCGCGGCAGCCGGGACCGACCAGAAGTAGTCCTTGTCCAGCGCCACCTCGCCGTCCACCGTGGTGGTTTCGAGGCGGCGCAGCAGCAGGTCGAAGGAGGCCCGCAGGTCGGCGAGGGGAATGGACGGGAGTTCGGTGGTCATGATCACCATGATCGCATTCGTGCAGCCAACGCGGTGTCCGAGCTCGCCGCCGGTGGCGTCGTCATCGACCCCGGAGGGTTCGCAACACCACAGCGCGGCGGGAGGGTGTACTGCGTTCGGAGCAGTTTCAGTCAGTCGCTTGAATTAAGAGGGTTGACGCGCTTGACTGAGCATCAATAGCCATTCCGAACCGAGGAGTTGCTCGATGATGGATGCTCAGAAGCAGCAGGGTTTGCGGTTACCGATCGAGGCCCCCGCTGCCCTGGAGCCGCCGGCGCTCTGGGCCGAGCTGCGGCAGCAGTGCCCGGTGGCGCGCGTGACGCTGCCGAGTGGGGACGAGGCCGTTCTGATCACCCGGTACGAGGACGTCAGGTCGGCGCTCACCGATCCGCGCTTGACCCGGGAGGGGTTGGCGGAGCCCGGAGCCGCTCGGATCGCCGGCAACGAGTCGGAGAGCATCTTCGCGAGCCCGATGGCGAAGGCGCTCAACGCCGAGGGACACGAGCGATGGCGGCGCATGGTCGGCAAGTGGTTCACCGCGAAGCGCATCCAGGCGCTGCGGCCGAAGATGGAGGCCACCGCTGAACGGCTCGTCGACGAGATGGTGGCTGTCGGACACCCGGTGGACGTCGTGTCGTACCTCGCCTTCCCCCTGCCGGTGTTCGTGATCTGCGACATGCTCGGTGTCCCCCCGGCCGACCAGGGCAAGTTCACCCGGTGGTCCGACACCTTCCTCAGCGTCACGAAGTACACGAGGGACGAGGTCGAGGCGGCGCATCGAGAATTCGACGCCTACATGTCCGGGCTGATCGCGCAGCGGCGCGCCGCAGCCTCGACGAGCGACCTCGCCGACGGCGGAGACGATCTGCTCAGCCTGCTCATCGGCGCGACGGACACGGAGGGCGAGCCGATGTCCGATGCAGCCCTGTCGGCCACGGGGCAGGCGCTGCTGCTCGCCGGCCACGAGACCACCGCCGGCTTCATCACGAAGATGACGGCCCACCTGCTCACCGACCGCGCGCGTTGGGAGCAGCTGCTGGGCGACCGCACCCTGGTCCGCACGGCCGTCGAGGAAGCGCTTCGTTTCGACCCCAACACCGGGGCCTTCGGCATGTTCCGTTATGCGCGGGAGGACGTAGAGTTCGGCGGCACGGTGGTGCCCGCCGGCAGCACCGTGATGTGTGGCGTGTCTGCCGCCAACCGTGACGAGATGACCTTCGAGCAGGCGGATCGGATGGACCTGCGGCGCACTCCGAACGCGCACCTGACCTTCGGTGCCGGAGCCCACGCCTGCCTCGGCCAGCTCTTGGCCCGCACCGAGATGCAGACGGTGCTGGACGTCCTGTTGCGCCGTCTGCCGACCCTCGATCTGGCCGTTCCGGTCGGTGAACTGCGCCTTGAAGAGGGTTTGATGACGACGCCGTTGCACGAGCTCCTGGTGAAGTGGTGAGAGATGAGTGCTGCCTTTGCCCGAACCGACCGGGCCACTGAGACCCGCGAGGCCATCATGAGGGCCGCGGAGCGGCTCTACGCCGAATACGGGCTGATCGCCGTGTCGAACCGGCAGATCAGCGAGGCCGCCGGCCAAGGCAACAACACCGCCGTGGGCTATCACTTCGGGACCAAGGCCGAGCTGGTTCGCGCGATCATCCGCAGTCACTCGGAAGCCATGGAGAAGTACCAGGAACGGATGCTCGCAGGGATCGGCGATAGCGAGGACATCCGCGACTGGGTCGCCTGCTTGGTCCGTCCGGCCACTGATCACTTGGCTTCCCTCGGAGTCCCCTCGTGGTACGCCCGTTTCGCCGTCCAGGTGCTGACCGACCCCGTACTTCGAGCGATCGTCATCGATGAGGCCCTGGTCAGGCGTCCACTGCAGCGGGTGCACGACGGCCTCGAACGGTGTCTCGGTCCGCTACCGGCACAGGTGCGCGCCGAGCGCGGGGAGATGGCTCGCCACCTGATCACGCACACCTGCGCGGAGCGGGAGCGCGCGCTGGCAGAGGGCACCAGGCCGGGGCAGTCCTCCTGGGAGCACGTGGCGATCGCCTTGACCGACGCGATCACGGGACTGTTCCTGGCCCCCTTCACCCCCCGTCCTGAATACCTGGAGGACCAGCGATGAAGATCGAAGTCGAGGAGGGGAAGTGCTGCGGGGCGGGCCAGTGTGCGCTGCTCGCGCCCGAGGTGTTCGACCAGCGTGACGAGGACGGCATCGTCGTCCTGCTCACCGCCGAGCCGCCGCCGGAACTGCACACCGCTGTCCGGGAAGCAGCCGCCGTCTGCCCGGCGGCTGCGATCCGGGTCGCCGAGGACGCGTGAGCGGGGGTCCTGCGGAGACCCGAGGCCTGCCGTGACCAGTGCCGACGTCTCGACAGTCGGGTGGTCCCACCCGGCAGGTGAGGCGTCGAGCGGCCTCGGCTGAGCCCGTTATCGGATCCTGTTCCCCCACCCAGGAGGATCGCACCAGCATGTCCCGACACATCAAGCACCTGCTCATACTGGCCACCGCCGCAGCCGTCTGCGGAACGGGGCTCGTCATCGTCGACGCGGGTGCCAGCACGGCTGCCATCGGTGACCGGCACGCTGCCGGCCGGCCGGTACTCCCGGCCACCTGCCAGACGCTCGCCGCCGACCTGGCCGCCCCGACGAACGAGCTGTTCGGCCGGTCGCAGGAGGCCGCTCCGCCCGACACCACCCGCATCCAGGACGCTCTCAACTCCTGTGCGGGCAGTGGGAAGTCCGTGGTCCTCGCAGCAGGCAGCGGCACGGTCGCCTTCCTGTCCGCTCCGCTCACCGTCAAGGACGGTGAGTACCTCGTCATCAACGGTGGTGTCACGCTCTACGCCTCACGGGTCGCCTCCCAGTACCAAGCGTCTGGCGGCTCGACCTGCGGGACCGTCGCCACCTCCGACGGTGGCTGCAAGCCGTTCATCGCCATCGACGGCTCGAACTCGGGCATCGAGGGCACCCGCGGCGTGATCGACGGCCGCGGCGGTACGGACATCTACGGCACCTCGACCACCTGGTGGGACAACGCCCAGACCGCCAAGTCCGAGGGGAAGAACCAGGTCAACCCGCGGCTGGTCCAGGCCACCGGGGTCAGCAACGTGACCGTCTACGACGTCGACCTGGTCAACCCGGCCAAGCAGCACCTGTACTTCCAGCAGGACGACCGGGTCACCGTCTGGGGCCTGCGCACCAAGACCCCGGCCGACGCCCGCAACACCGACGGCATCGACCTCGACTCCTCCAACAACGCCACGGTGACGCAGTCGTACATCCAGGCCGGTGACGACTGCGTGGCAGTCTCCACCAACAAGGCCGCCAGCTCGAACACCTCGATCCTGGACAACTACTGCTACGGAACCCACGGGCTGGCCGTCGGCAGTGAGACCAGCTACGGTGTCACCTCGCTCCTGGCACAGGGTAACTACCTCCAAGGAACGGACAGTTCGGGTCTCGCCTCCACCTCGGCGAACGGCCTGCGGATCAAATCGGACTCGTCCAAGGGCGGTTTGGTCAGCGGCGTGCGGTTCAACAGCACCTGCATGACCGGCGAGAAGTACCCACTGGTCATCGACCCGCGCTACACCGGCAGCACCGGCACCGACTACCCCGACTTCAAGGACATCACCGTCAACGGGGTGACCGCGGTCAACTCCCAGGCCGGTGCCGCCTCCACCCTGGAGGGCTACAGCGCCGGCCACCCGCTCGGCCTCAGGCTGGAGAACGTCAGTCTCGACGCCACCTCGGTCACTGCCGAGTACGCCGGAATCAAGCTGTACAACTCGAACATCACTCCGTCCGGCACGGGCGTGACCGTGACCGGATTCGCCGGCAGCGGGGCCGCCCCGTCCTGCGCGTTCCCGCCTTTCCCCGGACTGTAGGCCCGCCCGCGGGATCAGCGTGGCCGACTCGTCGCCCGCGACCCGCCCGGGGAAGAGCCGGGCCTTCCTCCTCCCCGGGCGGGTCGCGGGCCACCCGGCGACCGGCTGCCCTCACCGCGCGGGTGGGCCGGGATGCACCAGGCCGGATTGGTAGGCGATGACGACCAGTTGAGCGCGGTCGCGGACGTCCAACTTGGCCATGGCGCGGTGGATGTGCGTCCGGACGGTCAGCGGGCTGACGAAGAGTCGGTCGGCGATCTCCTGGTTGTCGAGCCCCGTGGCGGCCAGGATGGTGACCTCGCGTTCGCGGGCGGTCAGCGAGGAGAAGAGCCCTCCCCGCTCGGAACTGCTGCCGGGGTCGGGGGTGCTGAGGAAGCGGGTGATCAGCGAGCGGGTCGCTTGGGGGGACAGGAGCGCGTCGCCCAAGGCGACCGTGCGGATACCGGTGAGGAGTTGGTCTGCGCTGACGTCCTTGCCGAGGAAGCCGCTGGCACCCGCACGGAGGGCTCGGGCGACGTGTTCGTCGATCTCGAAGGTGGTGAGGATCAGCACCCGGGTGCCGGCGAGATCGGGATCCGAGCAGATGGTCGAGGTGGCGGCCAGACCGTCGGTACCGGGCATGCGGATGTCCATGACGACGACGTCGGGACGGTGGGCACGGGTGAGCTCGACCGCCTCGGCGCCGTCGGCTGCCTCGGCGACCACCTCAAGGTCGTCGCAGGAGTCGATCAGGATCCGGAAGGTTGCGCGCAGCAGGGCTTGATCGTCGGCGAGCAGGACACGGATGGTCATGAGGTGCTGCCTTCTGCTGGGTTGCCAGGGTTGCCAGGGTCGATCGGGAGGTCGGCGACGACTTCGAAGCCGCCTCCGGGCCGGTGACCCGCGCGGAGACTGCCGCCGAGGGAGAGGGCGCGCTCGCGCATGCCGATGAGGCCGTAGCCGGGGGCGGAGCCGGGAGCGGAGCCGGAGGTCGCGCTTCCGTCGTCGGTGACGGTGATGATCAGCCGGTCGCGGGTGTAGCAGAGCCGCACCCGCGCCGTTTCCACGTCGGCATGCTTGTTGACGTTGGTGAGTGCCTCCTGCACGATGCGGAAGGTCGTGAGGTCCATGCCGGGGGAGAGGTCCCTCGGCTGGCCTTCGGTGGCGATCGTGACGGCCAGGCCGGCAGAGCGGTAGGACGCGGCGAGGGCGGGAAGCTGAGCGAGTCCGGGGGCCGGTTCCAGCGGAACGTCCGGGGCGTCACCCTGGCGCAGCAGGCCCACGGTGGCCTTGAGTTCGCGCAGCGCCGAGGAGGTGGTGCCACTGAGCTCCGTGGCGATCTTTCCGGCCTGGTCGGGGTGACTGCGGATCAGGTGCGCGACGGTGTTGGCCTGGGCGTTGGCGAGCGCGAGGTGGTGCGCGACGACGTCGTGCAGTTCACGGGCGATGCGCATCCGCTCCTCGGACACGCGGTGCCTGGCTTCCTCCTCGCGGGTGCGTTCGGCGTGCTCGGCGCGGGCTTCGACGGCTTCCAGGTAGGCCGCGTTGAGCCTGGTCGCGGTGCCGATGGCGACGGCCAGCAGCAGCCAGGCGGCAGGACCGACCGTCTTCAGTTCGACTGATCCACCGGTGGGGCCGGCCAGCAGTGCCGTGCCCACCAGTAGGGCGACCGTGGCGAGGGTGACGGCGTAGGTGGTCCGGGGTCTGGCGCGGGCGGCGAGCGAGTAGAGCGCGAGCATGACGGGTGCGAGCAGCAGCGGGGACAGCAGGTAGCCCAGGACGACCACCGGAACCGCGCAAACGGTGGTCACGACGACGGTGAGGAGTGGACGGCTACGGCGCCACAGTAGGGCGACGCAGGCGATGCCGGTCACGATGACGCCCGGCCACCAGGCCGCGCGGGCTGCGGTGCCGGGGTTGCGCAGCATGCTGCCGGGAAAGGCGTTGGCGAAGATCAGCAATGCCAGTGCCGTGTCGACGGCGCGGGGGTGGTCGCGCAGGTATCGCTGCCAGTGGGTGGGCATCGGGGCTTCCTGTTCGGGGGCTGTACCCATGGTGGAGGAACGGATCGGCAGGACGCCGCAAAGGGCCGCCCGGGTGTGCCGGGCGGCCCTCACAGCCGGTGGTCTAGCGCACGGGCAGAGGGATCGGAGCGGGGACCTCGTAGTGGCTCGGGACGCTGCGGTCGAGGGCCTCTCCCTCGATGTCGACGCGCGGGAGTGCCCGGTCGAGCCAGCGGGGCATCCACCAGGCTCGGTTGCCGAGGAGGGCCAGCGCGGCCGGGACGATTGCCATCCGGACGACGAAGGCGTCGAAGAGCACAGCGGCTGCCATGCCGAACCCGACCATCTTGATCATGGCCTGGTCGGTGCCGATGAAGCCGGAGAAGACCGCGATCATGATCAGTGCGGCGGCGACCACGACCCGAGTGCTGGTGCGCAGGCCGGACACGACGGCCTGGCCGGCCCGTTCGCCGTGGACGTAGGCCTCGCGGATCCGCGAGACGAGGAAGACCTCGTAGTCCATGGCGAGGCCGAAGATGATGCCCACCATGAAGATCGGCATGAGGGTCATGATCGGTCCGGTCTGGTGGACACCGAGCAGGCCGGACAGCCAGCCCCACTGGAAGACCGCGACCACCGCGCCGAGTGCGGCGAGCACGGACAGCAGGAAGCCGAGGGCCGCCTTGAGCGGCACCAGCACCGAGCGGAACACCAGGAGCAGGAGCAGGAAGGCCAGGCCCACCACGACGGCGAGGTAGGGGACGAGCGCGTCCTGGACCTTCTGGGCGCTGTCGATGTTGATCGCCGTGGAGCCGGTGACTGCGAAGGTCGCCCCGGTGCCGGTGGTGATCGACGGGCGTTCGGCGCGGATGGTGTGGATCAGGTCCGTGGTCCTGCTGTCGGTGGGGGCGGTCGCCGGGACGGCGGACAGCACGGCCGTGTCCCCGGTCTGGTCGAAGCGGGGCGGGGACACGGAGACGACCCCGGGTGTGTTTCCGATCTTCTCGGCGATCGAGCTCACCGCGGCCTTGGCATCGGTCGCGCCCTTGGCGTCGACGACGATGGTCAGCGGGCCGTTGAAGCCGGGACCGAAACCCGTCGCCAGATCGTCATAGGCCCGGCGCTCGGTGGTGGACGTGGGCTTCGACTCGTCCCCGGTGATGCCCAGGTGCAGGCCGGTGACGGGTGTGGCGACGACACCCAGGCCCACCACACCGAGCAGTAGCACCGGCAGCGGGCGGCGCAGCACGAAGCGCGCCCAGCGGGTGCCGCCGTTGGGCTGGTCGGCGCGAACCCTGCGCACTCCCCGGCGCTGGGCTCGGGGCAGCACGGCACGCGGGAAGAAGCCGAGCAGGGCCGGCACCAGGGTGAGCGCGACCAGGACGGTGACACCGACCGTTCCGGCGGCCGCCAGGCCCATCTTGGTCAGCATGGGGATGCCCACGACCGACAGTCCGGCCAGGCCGATGATCACAGTCAGGCCGGCGAACAGCACGGACGACCCGGCGGTTCCGACGGCGCGTCCGGCGGCCTCCTGCGGTGCGTGACCCTTGGCGCGTTCCTCGCGGAAGCGGGAGATGATCAGCACCGCGTAGTCGATGCCCACCGCCAGGCCGAGCATCGAGGCCAGGCTGCTGGTGGTCATGGACAGGCCCAGTGTGCTGCCCAGGGCCATGATCGCGGCAGTCCCGAGGCCGACGCTCACCATCGCGGTGAGCAGCGGGAGCCCGGCAGCGGCCATCGAGCCGAAGGTGATCAGAAGTACCACGGCGGCGATGGCGATGCCGATGCCTTCGGTCGCCCCACCGGCGGCGGGTTGGGTGGACAGTGCGGAGCCGCCCAGCTCGACCGTCAGCCCGGCGTCGCGACCGTGCTGGACCGCGTCTTCGAGGGTCTTCTTGGTGTCATCGGTCAGGTCCTTGGACTGGACCCGGTACGTGACGCTCGTGTACGCCGTCGTCGCGTCCTTGCTCACTGTGTGGGCCTGGTAGGGGCTGACGGCACTGGCGACCTGCGGCCCGCCGGCCACCTCCGCCACGACCTTCTCGACGACGGCCTCGTTTTGGCTCGCGGTGATCTGCTGACCGTTCGGGGCCACGAACACGATCCGGGCCACCGCGCCGTTCGTGTCGCCACCCGGAAAGCGCTGCTGCATCAGGTCGAGCGCCTTCTGGGACTCGGTGCCGGGCATCGAGAACCCGTCGTCCGGCCCGGCGGGCGCCAGTACCGCCCCCGCACCGACGGCGGCCAGCACCGCGACCCACAGCAGGGTGAACGGCCATCGCCGCCGGAAGGCCAGGCGGCCCAGTCGATAGAGGTAAGCAGCCATTCGGGCAGGTCTCCGCATCTGGTTCAGGGGTACGTGCCCAGGCTGCCGGGAACTGCCCCGCGCGGTCGTCGTGCGGCTGCCGACAATCGGTGTACTGCAGATGCACTGGACCAGGGCTTCGGCGTAGTGCCCGTGCAGGCGGTGCCGGCTGCCGGCCGTGTCCGCGCACTCGTGTCGGGTCTAACGACGGCCGGCACACGTGCTGGTCAGCAGCACGTCGGCAGTGGCGCGGAGCACCGTGTCCCGAGCCGCGCCGCTGACCGCGGTGCGCGTCGTCACCAGGGTGTCCACGTCGGAGAGCCGGCCGAAGGCGGCCAGTGCGCGGACGCCGAACACCTCGGGCGTGGCCAGGAGCACGGTACGGTCGGCCGAGCGGACGAACCGGCGCCGCACCTCCGCGTCGGCCAGGTCACCAACGGTCGGGCCGGTGTCCGCGTCGAGGCCCGTGCAGTCGGTGAAGAACGTCTCGACGTTCATCGACTCGGTTGCGGACACGGCAAGCGGCCCGACCAGCAGACCGCTCGGCGTCTGGTGCCCGCTGGTGAGTATGACGGTGGGGCCGCCGCGCCTGTCGGTGAGCGGGTGCGGCTGACGGTCCGGCAGATCCTGACGGTGCATCGCAGCCGTGCGGGCGCGTTGCCCGGCTGACAGCACCGAGGCGACGCGCAGGGAGTTCGTCACCACGGTGATCATCTCGTGACGTGCCAGTTCCGCTGCCAGCGCCTCTGCCGCTGGTCCGCCGGTGAGTGCGACAGTCGCGCCCGGCTGGACGGTGGCGGCTACCGTTGCCGCCATGGCTCGCTGTGCGCAGGCCACCTCGACTTCGGCACCGTCGTCTTCGCAGCACTGCCCGGTGATGCTGCCGTGGTCGCGCTGCGCCGGGCCCGGTTCGGGCCATGCGGTGACGCGGATCGCTCCGCCGTGCACCCGGTGTGCGAGCCCCTGGCTCTCCAGTACGGACAGGTCTCGCCGTACGGTCATCGCGGAGACCGACCAACGCCGGCAGAGCTCGCCGGTGCGCACTCTGCCGTAGCGGCTCAGTTGAGCCGCGATCAAATCCCTTCGCTGCTGGGTGAGCATGAGGACGACTGTCCCTTCTGAGCGAGGAGGTGCGGGCTAGGAGAAGAGGCTCGCCGCACTTCGGTAGGAGCCGAGGAGCGCTGCCAAGCCGTCGCGGTTTCTCCGGTAGGCCCGGACGTCTGCCGGTGCGACACGGATCGGTTCGCCGACTTCGCCGGCTGCGCCCAGCAGCGTCAGGCCCGCCCCGATTTCGCCGGTGCGCCCGAGCGCATGGAGACCGAGCACGGCGGCGCCGAGCGCCGAGCCTTCGGCGTCGCCCGTGGCGTAGGCAGGGCGATCCAGGGTGGCGGCTATTACGGTGCGCCAGAGCGCGGAGCGAAAAGCGCCGCCGGTGAGCTGAACCGATGTCACCGGTCCCAGCCGGTCGAGGTCGGCGACGATGGCTGACAGCTGCAGGGCGACGCCCTCCATCGCGGCCCTGACGAAGTGCTCGCGGGTGTGGAGGTGTCGAACGCCGAGAAAGGCACCGCGCAGCTGCGGATCCCACAGCGGCGCCCGCTCGGCGAGCAGGTAGGGCAGCATGATCAGGCCGTCGCTCCCCGCTGGGGCACGGGATGCCAGGTCGAGCAGCAAGGCGTCATTCGGTCTGTCGTCGTGCAGGTCCCGGCCGAAGACGTCGCCGGCCCAACGCATCACTACACCGCCGTTGCTGATGGCGCCGCCGACCACCCAGGCAGTCTCCGTGAGCGCGTAGCAGAACAGCCGGCCGTGGGGGTCGGCGAAGGGCTCGCGGACGACGGTGCGCACGGCGCCGCTGGTGCCCAGGGACAGCGCGACCGTGCCAGGGGCGATCGCCCCGGTACCGAGGTTGGCCAGCGGCCCGTCGGCCGCGCCTGCCACGACGGGGGTGCCGGCGGGCAGGCCGGTCGAGGCTGCGGCTGCCGCGCTCAGCTCAAGCACGGCGGTGCTGGGAAGGATCCGCGGCAGGTGCTCTGCGGTGATGCCGGCCAGGTCCAGCGCTGGGGCGCTCCAGTCGCGGGCGGACATGTCGAGCAGACCCGTACCGGAGGCGGACGACAGTTCGGTGACCAGGGCTCCGGTGAGCAGGTGCAGAACGTGGTCCTTGAGGCCGATCCACCAGCGAACCCGGCTGAACAGCTCGGGTGCCTCCTGCCGGAACCACATCAGCTTGGTGAGTGGTGTCATCGGATGGACCGGTGCGCCGGAGGTGCGGTGCAGATCGGCGGCGCACCCGCTCTCGTGCAGTTGACGGGCTTGGGCCGACGCCCGGCTGTCAGCCCAGGTGACCAGGGGAGTGAGCGGTTGCATGTCCCGGCCGAGGCCGATCAGACCGTGCATCGCGGCGCTGACCGAAACGGCGAGCACGCGGGACCCCCGCGTCCGGGCGGCGCACTCGGCGAGTGCGGCGGTGACGGCGGAACCGATGACCGCCTGGTCCTGGACCTGGTGACCGGGGGCGGGCTGGAGGAGCGGGTACTCGACCTCGCCGGTGTGCCGCCAGGCGGTGCCGACGCCGAAGGCGACGGCCTTGACCGCGGTGGTGCCGACGTCGAGGCCGATGACGACCTCGGAGGGTGGAGCCGTCCGGGCCGGCGCGGTCATCAGGTGGCCACCGCTTCGGCGTGGGCCAGGACGGCGTCCACCAGGGCCTGGTCGTGGGCCAGTTCGGGGTCGAGGAAGGCCAGCACCGCGCGGACCGCCTCGGGCAGCGGGCCCTGGGCGAGGGGGAGGACCCGGGCGGCTGCGGCGTCCTGGACCGGCGTGCCGAGCCCACGCAGGTGGCACACCCAGGCGGCCAGGATCCTCGCGGCGCCCTGCGGAACCTCCCCGCGGGCACGCTCGCGGCGCAGGACCGGCAGGACGCGCACGGGCAGCTTCTGCGATCCGTCGGCGGCGATCTGGGAGAGCGCATGCCGGATCCGCGGGTTGGAAAAGCGCTCCAGCAGGGCGGCTTGATAGCCCGCCAGTTCGATGGCCGGGAGGCTGAGGTGCCGGGAGGCTTCTTGCCACCAGTCCACCAACCACCCGCGGCAGACGGGGTCGGCGACGGCGTCGGCCACCGTCACACGGCCTCGGAGGGCACCGGTGTAGGCGAGGAGGGAGTGGGCGCCGTTGAGCAGCCACAGCTTGCGTTCCTCGTACGGCGTGACGTCGTCGACGAACCGGGCCCGTGCGTCCTGCCAGCAGGGCCGTCCGGCCGGGAAGTCACCGCTGAGAACCCACTCGCTGAAGGGTTCGGTGACGACGGGGGCGGTGTCGGGGCGCCCGGTCGCGGCGGCGGTGTCGGCGCGGTCCTGGTCGGTGCCGGCAGGAGTGATCCGGTCGACCATCGTGGTGACGAACGAAGCGCCGGCATCGACCGCCTCGATGAGCTCGGGGCGGCTCGTGTGGCGGGCCAGCTCGCGGAGCACGCGTTCCACCACGGACCCGTTCCCGGGAAGGTTGTCGCAGGGGACGATCGCGACCGGGCCGCCACCGCACGCGCGTCGGGCGGCCAGGCCCGCGAGCAGCCGTGCGGGGGCGGTGCGCACGGGGGCGGAGGGCGCGGACCGCAGCGCGGCGAGGTCCGCGCGGACGTCGGGTCGGTCGGTGTCGAGGCCGCCGTCGGTGCCACGGGTGTAGCCGGCCTCGGTGACGGTCAGCGTGACCACGGCCAGCTCGGGTAGGCGCCAGTAGCCCAGCCAGGCTTCGTGGTCGCTGCCGGGGTGGGCCGCGCTGACGCTGGATATCGTGTCGAAGCGGTCGCCGTCGGCGGAGCGGGTGACCAGTGTGTACAGGCCGTCCTGGCCTGACAGGGCGTCAGCGAGGTCCGGTCGGCGGCCGGTGAAGGCGGCGATGCCCCACTGGTCCGCGTCCCGGGCGCGGTCGGTGTACCAGGCCTGGTGGGCGCGGAAGAAGTTGCCGAGCCCCAGGTGCAGCATGCGCACCGGTGCGGCGGGCCGCCCGTCACCCGCCGCGCGGGAAAGGGAATTGCTTACGGCCTTGCTCACAGGCGGAAGGCCTTTCGGGGATTGACGCTGACCAGCTCGACCGCGGTCTCGACTGCCTCGTCCTCGTCGAGCCGGTGCTCGGCGACCAGCTCGGCCAGCACACCGCAGTCCAGTCGGCGGGACATGTCGTGGCGGGCGGGGATGGAGCAGAAGGCCCGGGTGTCGTCGATGAAACCGGAGGTGCGGGAGAAGCCGGCGGTCTCGGTGACCGCGCGGCGGTAGCGGCGGATCGCGTCGGGGGCGTCGAGGAACCACCACGGCGCACCCGCGTACACCGACGGGTAGAACCCGGCGAGCGGGGCGATCTCACGGGAGAACACGGTCTCGTCCAGGGTGAACAGGACCAGGTGCAGGTTCGGGTGGGTGCCGTAGCGTTCGAGCAGCGGGCGCAGGGCCTCGGTGAACTCGGCACGCACGGGGATGTCGTGGCCGGTGTCCGGGCCGAAGCGGGCGGCGGTGGGCCCGTGGTGGTCGCGCCGAACGGCCGGGTGAAGGGTCATCACCAGCCCGTCCTCGCAGGACATCCGGGCCATCTCCAGCAGCATGTGGCGGCGCAGCGCCGTGGTCTGCGCCTCGCTCGCCCCGCCGGCCAGGGCGGCGCGGTGGATGCGCTCGGCCTCGGACAGGGGAAGCGGCTCGGTGCGTACGTCCAGGTGGCTGTGGTCCGCGGAGACGGCTCCGTGCGCGATGAAGTAGCGTCGCCGCTCCTCCAGGGCGCGGACGTAGCCCCGATGGGTGCCGGTGTCGATCCCGGTGGTCTCGCCGAGCAGGGCGACCGCCTCGGCCCAGCCGCTCCGGCCGGCTTCGAGGTACCGGTCGGGGCGGAAGGTGGGGATGACGCGGCCGGTCCAGGCCGGGTCGGCGGCGAGAGCGCTGTGCGCGGACAGGTCGTCGCAGGGGTCGTCGGTGGTGGCCAGGACCTCGATCCCGAACCGGCGGAAGAGGGCGCGCGGACGGAACTCGTCGTCGCGCAGTCGCTCGCTGATCCGGTCGTAGAGCCGGTCGGCGTTCTCGGCGCTCGGGCGCTCGGTGACGCCGAAGATCTCCGCGAGCTCGGACTCGAACCAGTAGCGGACCGGAGTGGCCCGGAAGACCGCCCAGTTCGCGCAGAGCCGTCGCCACACCGCGCGTGCCTGCGCCTGCGGCTGGGGGCCGGCGCCGACGCCGAGCTCCTCCAGGGGGACGCCGCTGGCGTGCAGCAGTCGGGTGACGTAGTGGTCCGGTGTGATGAGCAGACTCGCCGGGTCACTGAACGGCAGGTCGTCGAGGAGCACGCGCGGGTCGACGTGCCCGTGCGGGGAGAGGATCGGCAGCTCGCGCACGGCCTCGTACAGCCGACGCGCGATGGCCCGGACACCGGGGTCGGGCGGGAACAGTCGGTCCGGGTGCGGCTGGAGGGCTGGAGGGAGAGGCGGCATAGCCGGATTGTGCGAGCTTCCCAGTGTCAACGGCAATCGGTTGCCATCAGTTGTCGTCCGCCCTTGTGGCCCTCGGCGGCTGTGGCCATCGTTCAAGCATGAGCCTGTTTGGAGATGCTGCGGCGGAGGACTTCGCCACTGTGACCCGTCGCGCGGCACAGATCGGTGGGCCGGAGGCGGTCCTCGGTGCGGACGAGGTGTCCGCGTTCGTCGCCGAGCAACTCGCCGGCGCCGACCTGGACGGCCGCAGTGTGTGCGTCGTCGTCCCCGACGGCACCCGCAGCTGTCCGCTGCCGCTGCTGCTGTCGGCGGTGCACCGCGCCTTGACCGGCCGGGTGCGGAAGCTGACCGTGCTGATCGCCCTCGGCACCCACGCCGCCATGGGCGGGCGCGAGCTGGCCGCCCATCTGGGCTGCGCCGAGGGTGAGTTGGCGGAACGCTATCCGGGCATGGTGGTGCTCAACCACGCGTGGTGGGAGCCGGAGACCTTCGCCTCGCTGGGCACGATCCCGGCGGACCGCGTCGCCGAGCTGTCCGGCGGTCTGCTCCGCCAGGACGTCGACGTGCGGCTGAACCGGGCCGTGGTGGAGCACGATGCGGTCCTCGTGGTGGGGCCGGTGTTCCCGCACGAGGTGGTCGGTTTCTCCGGCGGCAACAAGTACTTCTTCCCGGGGGTCGCCGGGGCCGACATCATCGACCTGTCGCACTGGCTCGGCGCGCTGATCACCAGCTCGGAGATCATCGGGACCCTCGGCATCACCCCGGTCCGGGCGCTGATCAACGAGGCGGCGGCGCTGATCCCCAGCCGCCGGCTGGCGCTGTGCGTGGTCGCCCAGTCCGGCACCGGCGCGCTGCACGCCGTCTCCTTCGGGACACCGGAGGACGCATGGGCGGCAGCGGCCCGGGTGTCGGCGCAGACCCACGTCCGCTACCTCGACGCCCCGGTCCGCCGGGTGCTCTCGATCATGCCGACGAAGTACCAGGACATGTGGACCGCCGCCAAGGGCTTCTACAAGCTGGAGCCGGTGGTGGCGGACGGCGGCGAGGTCATCCTCTACGCGCCGCACGTGCGCGAGATCTCGGCGATGCACCCGGAGATCGAGCGGATCGGCTACCACTGCCGCGACTACTTCACCAAGCAGTGGGACCGGTTCAAGCACCTGCACTGGGGCGTCCTGGCACACTCGACGCACCTGCGCGGCACCGGAACCTGGGACGAGCAACTGGGCGAGCGGCTCCGAGTCACCGTCACCCTCGCCACCGGGATCCCCGAGGAGACCGTGCGGGCGGCGAACCTGAACTACCTGGACCCCTCCGAGGTGGATGTGGCGGCGCTGCGGGCCGATCCGGACACCCTGGTCGTGCCCGACGCGGGGGAGGTCCTCTTCCGGCTGCGCTGAGCGGTCGAGCCGCGCACCACCAGACGCGTCGGGAGCACCGCGGGTTCGGCGGTACGCGGCTGCGCGCCCCCGAGCACCGCGAGCAGCGTGCGCACGGCGTTCTCGCCCAGCGCCCGCAGCGGCGCCGCGACCGTCGTCAGTCCGGGCGTCACCAGGTCGGCGGCGAAGATGTTGTCGAAGCCCACCACGCTGAGATCCTGCGGCACCCGCACGCCGCGGGCCTGCAGTCCGCGGATCAGACCGATGGCCGTTTGGTCGTTGTAGGCGATCACCGCGCTGGTTGCCACGGGGTCGAGCGCCTGCGCGGCCTTCGCGCCCCCGGCCACGGTCGGTGGGCACGGGCCGACGCGGTGCACCGCGACCGGCAGTTGGGCCGACAGGTCGAGCAGCGAGCGCCAGCGCATGCCGTCCACCCAGGACGCCGCCGGGCCGGCGAGGTATGTCACGCTGCGGTGCCCGAGCCCGACCAGGTGGTCCAGGGCCAGCTGGACTCCGTGCGCGGTGTCGGCGACGATGCTCGGCACGTCGCTGACCGCCCGGTTGAGCACGACCACCGGACGCTGCTTGGCCACCATCCTGATCGCCGAGTCGGAGGTGCGGGAGCTGGCCAGGATCACCCCTTCCAGGGTCGGCAGCGCGCGGTCCAGAGCCTCCCGCTCCAACCGGTCCGACTCCTGGGCGTCCACGAGCAGCACCAGAAACCCGGCCTCCGCAGCCGCGGTCTGCGCGCCGCGGATGATCTCGGAGTAGAACGGGTTGGTGACGTCCGAGATCACCAGCGCGATCATCCCGGTGCGTCCGGTGGGTAGCGCCCGAGCCAGCGGGTTCGTCCGGTAGCCGAGTTCGGCGGCCACCTCCCGGATGCGCTGCGCGGTCTCGCCGTTGACCCGTCCCGGGCGGGAGAACGCACGCGACACGGTCGAGGCAGCCACCCCGGCGGCCCGCGCCACGTCGTAGATCGTCGGCGGGCGTTCGCGCTCGTCCATCCGGATGCTCCTCTCGGCACCGTGGCAGTGCGGACCGGCGCGCGGCAACTGATGGCAACCGCTTGCCATGTCGATTCTAGGTCTGCGTACCGTGAGCTCCACTGCCTTCCCCCAGGAGGACTTGATGACCAACGCGGCACTCGCCGTTCTCACCGGCCCTGACCGCGAGGCGGCCGACCTGGTCGGCGCGCTACTTCGAGGCGCCGCACCGCTCGGGGTCGCGTTCTCCGGCGGCGTCGACTCCTCGCTCCTGCTGGCCCTCGCCGTCCGAGCCCTCGGCCCTGAACACGTCGTCGCGGTGCTGGGGGTCTCCCCGAGCCTGGCCGCCGACGAACGCGCCGCGGCCCACCAGGTCGCGGCGCACATCGGCGCCAGGGTCGTGGAGGTCGCCACCCGCGAGGGCGAGAGTTCGGCCTACCGGGCCAACGGTCCGGACCGCTGCTTCCACTGCAAGGACGAGCTGTTCAGCAGGATCTCCGCCGAGGTCGTCCAGGAGCACGGTCTCGCGGCGGTCGCGTACGGGGAGAACGCCGACGACGCGCGACGCGCGGACCGGCCCGGCCAGCGCGCGGCGACCGCGCACCGGGTCCTGCGGCCGCTCGCCGAGGCCGGACTGGACAAGGCCGCAGTGCGCCGCCTGGCCCGCGCACTGGGCCTGCCCTGCGCGGACAAGCCTGCCGCGCCCTGCCTGGCCTCGCGGATCCCGCACTTCCAGGAAGTCACTCCGGCCAAGCTCGCCCAGGTCGAGCACGCCGAGCGGGCGCTGCGCGCGCTCGGCTTCACCGACTCCCGGGTCCGGCACCACGGCGGGACCGCCCGCATCGAACTGCCCCCGGCCGACCTCGCCCGCGCCGTCGCCGACCCGCTGCGCGCGACCCTCGTGCAGGCCGTCAAGGACGCCGGATTCGGCACCGTCACGCTCGACCTCGACGGCATCAGGTCCGGCGCCTTCACCCTCTCCGTGCTGGGGGCCGACCGTGGCTGAGAACTGGCAACCCCCGGCGCGGCTGGCCGAGTTCGCGGAACTCGACCACGACCGAGCGGCGCGGCGCGGCTATCCGGAGGCCGTCTACTGCGAGGGCAAGACGCCGGCCCAGGTCGCTGCCATCGCTGCCGCGGTCCGCGAGCACGGTACGGCCACCCTCTTCACCCGTGCCACGCCCGACCACGCCAAGGCGGTGCTCGCCGAACTGACGGACGCTCACCATGACCAGGACGCGCGGTTGCTGGCCTGGCCGCCCGAACCGCCGGCCGTCACCGGCGGCCTGGTGGTGGTGGCTGCCGCGGGCACCTCCGACCTGGCGGTGGCCCGTGAGGCACAGTTGACGGCCCGCTACCTCGGCCGGGCCACCGAACTCGTTGTCGACATCGGGGTGGCCGGTCTGCACCGCGTCCTCGGTCGGCTGGAACTGCTGCGCAGCGCGCGCGTGGTCGTGGTGGCGGCCGGGATGGACGGGGCGCTGCCCAGCGTCGTCGCCGGGCTGATCGCCGCACCGGTCGTCGCGCTGCCGACCTCGATCGGCTACGGCGCGGCGTTCGGCGGACTCGCGCCGCTGCTGGCGATGCTCAACGCCTGTTCGCCGGGCGTGGCAGTCGTCAACATCGACAACGGCTACGGCGCGGGCCACCTGGCGGCACAGATCGCCGCCCCCGCCTGAACCGTCGGCGGGTCAGCCCGAACGGGGCAGTTGCCCGCCGGCCACCAGGCCATCGGCGACGGCCGCCGCCACCGCGGCCTCCAGCACCGCACGCACCGGCACGCCCTGCTCGCCTGCGACCCGGGCGACGTCCTCGAACTCCGGGGTCGCCTGCATGATGAGGCCGCCCCGGTGCGCGACCTTGACCAGCAGGTGCGTGCCCAGCACCGCGACCTTCACCCAAGCACGCTCCAGCGCCGTCTTGCGCACGTCCGACTCACGCACGCCGATGGTGCTGGTCTCCTGGAAGACCAGCTCGCGCAGCTCGTCCGCGCGTCCCGCCGGCGCGAGCACGCACAGGGTGTGCGCCGGGCGGCCCTTCTTCATCAGGATGGGAACCAGCCAGGCGTCCGAGGCCCCGGCGGCAAGCAGCGAGGTGAGCACGCCCGGCCACACTCTCGGGTCGAGGTCGTCGACGTTCGCCTCCAGGACCACCTCGGTGCCGGCGTCGTCCCGAGCGGCCGTTCCGACCACCACCCGCACCACGTTCGGGCGCCCCGGCGTGTCCTTGGTGCCGGCCCCGACACCTGACGCTTCGACCCGCATCGGCGGCAACTCGCCGCACTCGGCGGCCAGGGCCGTCACCAGCGCCATTCCGGTCGGGGTGGCCAACTCGCCGTCACCGCCGGCGAGCACCTGCCAGCCCGTGGCGAGCTCCAGCACCGCCGGCACCGGAACGGGGATCTCGCCGTGCGCGGTCCGCACCCGTCCTGACCCCAGCGCCACCGCGCTGACGGTGAGTCGGCCGACCCCGAGGGCATGCAGGGCGGCGCAGACGCCGACGACGTCGGCGATCGAGTCCCAGGCGCCGACCTCGTGGAAGTGCACGTCGTCGGGGGCGATGCCGTGGACCCGTCCCTCGGCCCGTGCCAGCCGTGCGAACACCCGCAGCGACGAGTCGCGCACCGGCTCCGGCAGCTCCGCGCCCTCGATCGCAGCGCGGATCGACCGCCACGTGCGGTGCGGCGGATCCTCGACCAGCGGTTCGACGTCCACCTTGCTCGCTCGTAGGCCGGCCCGGGTCACCTCCGTACGTGACAGCCGCACCGCTCCGGGGACCACCGCCTCCGCCGCCGACACGACCTCGGCCAGGGGAGCTCCGGCGTCCAGCAGCGCCGCGAGCAGCATGTCGCCCGCGAGGCCCGCTGTGGCGTCCACCCACGCGAGCTTGGTCGGACTCTCCATCAATCCTTCTCCCTGCCAGGCGCGGACCGTACGACTCGCGGCTCAGCCTACGGGGGGTGTCTGCTGCGCGGCGGTGTGCAGGCCGGCGGTGGCGCGGACCCCGGCGGCACTGCCGCTCATGGGGCGGACCGCTTCGCGCAGTGCGGCCGCGAAGAAGTCGAGCGACTCCTCGACCTGCGGTAGCGGCGCGGTGAGATCGAGGTGCCCGTGCAGCATGCTGTCGGCGAGGTAGCTGGTGACCTGCACGCCGACCTCGTCCAACTGGCGGTGGAGCAGCTCTCCGGACGGGCGCAGGTCGTCGTAGCCCGACAGGACGAGGTGGGTCCGCGGTAGACCCGCCAACGGGGCGGTGCCGGGGAGCGCGTCCGTGGGCAGATCGGTGATCCTGCCCACGTAGCTGCGGACCATGTGCTCGATCCCCTGCGGTGCGAACCTCGCCAGCGCGGGCAGCGTGCTCATCTCCACCGCGGTCGCGGTGTCGAGCGCGGGGGCCGGGAAGTGCGTGAACGGGTAAGCGAGCAGGAGCGCGTCGGCCGTGCGATCGCCGTGGTCGCGGGTGCGCAGGGCGGTCGCGAGTGCCAGCGCCGCACCGGCGCTGGCACCGCCGAGGGCGATCGGGAGATCATCCGAGCCAGGAGGAAGGCCTGTGGTGCACAGCCACGACCAGGCCGCGTGCACGTCATCGAGCGGAACCGGGTAGCGGATGCCGTCGCCCGCCAGTCGGTAGCCCACCGACACCACGAACGCGTCGGCGCGCAGCGCGAGTTCCCCACTGACCCGGTGGGCCTCGGGCATCTCCAGGTCGCCCCCCGTGAAGCCGCCGCCGTGGACCCAGAGCAGGGCGCTGGTGGCCGGTCGGCGGATGGGGCGGTAGGTGCGCACCGGGACGGGGCCGTGCGGGCCGGGAACGCCGGTGTCGCCCACAGCGACGTCCGGGCTGGTCCAAGGCTCCGGGCTCTCCCGGTGCTGCGCGAGCTCCCGCAGCCGTTCCCGGATCTCCTGCTCCGAACGAGCGCCCGACATGACGTCGGCGAGGGCGCGGATGTGCTCGTCGTAGTACGGGTTGATCGGCATGGCCGCCCCTCCTGGCTCTGTACCGCTACGGGCGCATCGAGGTTCCGCCGTCGACGCACAGGACCTGGCCGTTGACCCACTCTGACAGGTCCGAGAGCAGGAAGGCCACCGTGGCGCCGATGTCCTCGGGCTTCCCGTGTCGCGGGGAGGGCGTGCCGGTGAGGATCATGTCCCGGAACTCCTCGGGCAGGTTCAGCTTGGTCGCCTCGGTGAGGACCAGGCCCGGCGCCACCCCGTTGGAGCGCACCCCGTCCTTTCCGTACCGGCGCGCGACGTGCCGGATGAGCGCACCGATGCCTGCCTTGGTCACGGAGTAGGCCACCTTGTCCGGCATCCCCGCGTACACGGCGCCGGAGAGGGTGTTGACCACCGACCCGCCACCGCCCGCGATCATGTGGGGGAGCGCGTGCTTCAACGTGAGCAGATAGCCGGTGAGGTTGACGTCGATGGTTCGCTGCCAGGCCGACAGCTCGATGTCGATGACGTTCGTGTCGCGGGCCACCTCGTCGGGGTGGATGTTGGCGGCGACGTTGAACAGGCCGTCGATGCGGCCGTACTCCTTGACCGCGAGGTCGATCTGGCGCTTCACCTGGTCTTCGTTCGAGATGTCCAGCGCGATCGCGAGGCCTTCGCCGCCCGCCTCCCGGGCGACCTGCACCGTGCGCTCGGCCGCCGCTTCGCTGATGTCGCCGACGATCAGCTTCGCACCCCCGGCGCCGAGGTAGCCGGCGGTCGCCGCGGCGAGGCCGCCCGCGCCGGCGAAGACGATGACCTTGTCCTTGAGTCCGTCCATGAATGGTCTCTCCTTCTGGAATGTCGTCACGGGGATCCCGCGAGGCGGGTCCCAGCGGTCCCGGCCCCCGCTCACGCGCGTGGCAGGGCGCGCCCGGGGCCGGGACCAGGGGTTGGGGGTACTGCTCGGTCGTGGTGACCGGAGGTCAGGAGGTGGCCGCGGCCTGCCCGGCCTCGACCTCGTCCATCCGCTTCATGCGCGGCATCAGGAACGTGGCGGCCGCACCGACGACGCCCACACCGACGAACAGCCAGTAGGCGTTGGTGAAGCTGGCGTCGCTGTAGAACTGGATGCCCCGCACCGAGTGCGCGTTCTGGGCCAGCACCACGTAGGCGAGCTGGGTGATGAACGCTCCGATGAGGCCGCTCACCATGCCCTGGGCGCCGTTGCCGAGCGCCTGCTCGGCGGGCTTGACCGCGCTGATGACCAGGATCGGGCTGGCGGTGATGATCAGGCCCATGCCGACGCTGCCGGGGAGCCCGAAGAACATGATCTGGTTGGCGGTGTGGTGGTAGACGGCGGTGATCGCCATGCCGACGGCGAAGAGTGCGGAGCCGGCGGCGAGCAGGAGCCGTGGGTCGTGGCGCCGGGCGAGCGAGCCTCCGTACACGGCTGTCGCCAGCATGACCACGCTGCTCGGCAGGCCGATGACGGCGTAGTGGGTGGCGGTGAAGCCGAGCCCGGCGGAGACGCGCGGGATGTGCGGCATCAGCGCGAGCAGGTATCCCACCGTGCCGACGGACATGGCCGAGGAGACCAGGGAGGTGACGATGATCATCGACCAGACCGGACGGCGCCGGAGCAGGGTGACCGGGAACACCGGGTGGGCGACCTTGCCCTCGACGAAGAGGAAGGCGACGATCGCGGTCAGTCCGCCGATGATCAGGCCGAGCACGCGCCCGCTGGTCCAGCCCCAGCTGGTGCCCTGGCCCAGACCGTAGACAGCGGCCGTCAGGCCCGCACCGAGCAGGAGACCGCCGATCCAGTCGAACGGCTTGCGGGGCTCGCGAACCGGGCTCTCGGGGATGAAGACGAGCAGCATGACCAGGGTGAGCGCGGTGATGCCGACCATGGCCCACAGCGACCCGCGGTACCCGGCGGAGTCAAGGATCCACGCGGACATGAACGGACCGATGAAGCCCACCAGCGCGACACCGCCGGCCAGCGCTCCGCTGGCCTGCCCGACCGACCGCTTGGGGAACACGTCGCGGGTGATCGCGTAGGTCAGTACCGCGGCTCCGGAGTAGACACCGCTGATCGCACGGCCGAGGACGAGCACCGGGTAGTCCGTGGCGACCGCGGCGATCAGGTCACCGACGATGGCCACGCCGGCGACGATCATCATGACGCGCCGCTTGCCGTAGATCGTGGCGGCCCAGTAGATCGCGGGCGCCACGAGGATGCTGAGGAGGCTGGGCGCGAGCGAGAACCAGGCGATCTGGGTGGTGCGGAAGTGGGTCGCGATCTGGGCGGTGCTGTTGCCCGCGAGCAGGGCGATGAGCGAGCTGCTGTGGGCGGCCCAGACCATGCACACGAGGGCGACCGTCAGGCGGGCGCCGAGTCTGGATGCACTCCCTGTTGCCGGGGGCGCGGTGGTTTCGGTGGTCACGTGGGGGTCCTCCGATGCCGATGCTATGGGACGCGCCGTTTTGGGCCGGCGGTGAACGTGATGCCGCGGTCTGGCCGCGGGGGCGGGGGGTCGTGCCTGAGGGCGAGGCGGCGACGATCCGTCGAGCGGGGCTCTTCGGTGGGGTAGGCCGAAGACGGGCCCGTGTCACTAATACGTGTTAGTGGAGTGGCCCAAAAGCTAGTCGCCTGATCGGATATCGGCAAGACATCGATGCGTCACGAGGTAGTAACGCAGAAAACTCTCAGCTGTGGTCAGTGTTGCGGAGTCGTTACGGCACCCGGCCTTGCCCGGCTCGGGCGCCAGGTGGGTAGGGTGGCGGCGTAGCGTGAACTAATGCGTATTAGTTCACTGGCCCTGCTTTGGCGCAGCACGCGAGGCGCGCAGGGACTTCCCCTTCGACGACTGGAGTCACCATGCTGCGTCCCCAAGACGGACCGACGCGCGAACGCAAGTCGCTGAACGGTCTCTGGGCCTTCCGGCTCGACGCCGTCGGTGACGGGCGCCGGCACGGCTGGTGGCGGTCGGCGCTGCCGCAGGCGCGGCAGATGCCGGTGCCGGCGAGCTACAACGACGTCGTCCCGGACCAGTCCGTGCGCGATCACGTCGGGGACGCCTGGTACCAGACCGGGGTGCGCATCCCGTCCGCCTGGGCCGGGGAGCGGATCGTGCTGCGCTTCGACGCGGCCACCCACCGGGCGGTGGTCTGGGTGGATGACGTTCAGGTCGCCGAACACGAGGGCGGGTACACGCCGTTCGAGGCCGACATCACCGACCACGTCCAGCCCGGCGAGGAGGCGCGGGTGACGGTGGTCGTCAACAACGAGCTGACCTGGAGCTCGATCCCCCCGGGCGAGATCGAGGACGGGCCCGGCGGGCGCACGCAGAACTACTTCCAGGACTTCCTCAACTACGCCGGCCTCAACCGGTCGGTCTGGCTCTGCCGGACCCCGCGCACGCACATCACCTCCGTCAACGTCGAGACCGGCCTGGACGGCGCCGACGGTCTGATCCACTACACGGTCGAGCACACCGGGGCGCAGGACGTCTGCGTGGTCGTGCGTGACGCGGAGGGTCACGAGGTCGCCTCCGGCTCGGGGGCACAGGGCCGGTTGCGGGTGGGCGACGTGCACCGCTGGGCTCCCGGCGACGGCTACCTCTACCGGCTGGAGGCCCGGCTGCACGAGGCCGGGAGCGCGCTGGTGGACAGCTACGCGCTGCCCGTGGGCGTGCGCACCGTCGAGGTGCGCGGCACCCGGTTCCTCATCAACGGCGAGCCGTTCCACTTCAGGGGCTTCGGCAAGCACGAGGACACGGCGGTGCGCGGGCGCGGCCACGACGACGTGCTCATGGTCCACGACTTCGAGCTGATGAAGTGGGCCGGCGCCAACTCCTTCCGCACCGCCCACTACCCCTACGCCGAGGAGGTGCTCGACTACGCCGACCGCAACGGCATCGTCGTCATCTCCGAGACCGCGGCCGTCGGCCTCAACGTGCAGATGTCGACGTCGCCCAGCCGTACGGTGACCCAGACCTACTCCGAGCAGGCGATCGGCTCCGCCACGCAGCAGACCCACTTGCAGGCGGTGCGGGAACTCATCGCCCGGGACCGGAACCACCCCAGCGTGGTGTTGTGGAGCATCGCCAACGAGCCCGAGTCCGGGGTGCCGGAGGCACGCGACTACTTCGCTCCGCTCTTCGCCGAGGCGCGCAAGCTCGACCCGACCCGCCCGGTGGGCTTCGCCAACGTGATGATGGTGTCGGCCGACCGCTGTCTGGTCACCGAGCTGGCGGACGTGGTCATGGTCAACCGGTACTACGGCTGGTACGCGTTCATGGACGACCTGCCGGCCGCGGAGGCGGCGCTGGAGGCCGACCTGCGGGCCTGGGCCGACCGGCACGCCAAGCCGATCCTCGTCACCGAGTACGGCGGGGACACCCTCGCCGGCCTGCACTCGTTGCTCGACGTGCCCTGGTCGGAGGAGTACCAGTCCTCGCTCCTCGCCATGTGCCACCGCGTCTTCGACCGTGTCGACGCAGTGGTCGGCGAGCACATCTGGAACTTCGCCGACTTCGCGACCCGCCCCGGACTGATCCGTGTGGACGGCAACAAGAAGGGCGTCTTCACGCGGGACCGCCAGCCCAAGGCCGCCGCCTTCGCCGTCCGCCGCCGCTGGCGCGGCGAGGCGTGAGTGGCGCCGGCACAGGGGTGGTCCGCACCATGAAAGCTCTGCAGAGAGGCACACGATGATCCGCACACCGTTCAACGAGGGCTGGCAGGCTCGCGAGAAGGTCAACCGCTTCCTGGAGATGGGTGGGATCGCTCCCGCCTACCAGGACGTCCGGCTGCCGCACGATGCCATGATCGGGCGCCGCCGAGACCCTGCCGCGGGCGGCGCGAGCGGTTTCTTCCCCGGTGGGGTCTACGAGTACCGGAAGTCCTACACACCGCCGGCCGACCTCCGGGACCAGCGGGTGCTGCTGGAGTTCGAGGGCGTGTACCGCGACGCCATGGTGTACATCAACGGTGCTTACGCCGGCCAATGCCCCTCCGGCTACACCGCTTTCACCGTCCGCGCCGACTCCTTCCTGCGGTTCGGGGAGGAGAACGAGATCCGCGTGGAGTGCCGTGTCCACCAGGACTCCCGCTGGTACTCGGGTGCGGGCATCCACCGCGACGTCCACCTGGTCGTCGGTGGCCCGGTGCGTCTCGCGCTCGACGGGGTGCGGGTCACCACGCGGGACGCCGACGCGGGGAGCGCGGTCGTGGAGCTGTCCGCCGTGGTCGAGAACGACGGGCTCCGGCCGGTCAGCCTCGACGTGAGCGTCGGCATCCAGGACGAGGAGGGTGGGCAGGTTGCCTCCGGCAGTGTCCCCGTCACCGTGCTGCCGGGGGAGCCGGCGACCGTCCGCCAGCGCCTGTACGTGCGTGATCCCGCCCTGTGGAGCCCTGAGCGCCCTGCGCTCCACACGGCCTCCGTCGTGCTCGTGTCCGGGGACGAAGCCGTCGACCAGGACCGCGTCGTCTTCGGCATCCGCACCCTCCAGCTCGATCCGGAGCACGGGCTGCGCATCAACGGCGAGAGCGTCAAGCTGCGCGGCGCGTGCATCCACCACGACAACGGCGTGCTGGGCTCGGCCGCCTTCGCCCGAGCCGAGGAGCGCCGGGTCGAACTGCTCAAGCAGGCCGGCTTCAACGCGATCCGCAGCTCCCACAACCCGCTCAGCCGGGTCATGCTGGACGCCTGCGACCGGCTCGGCATGCTGGTCATGGACGAGGCCTTCGACATGTGGACCGTGCCGAAGTCGGATTTCGACTACGCGCTCTCCTTCCCCACCTGGTGGGAGCACGACATCGAGGCGATGGTCCGCAAGAACGCCAACCACCCCAGCGTCGTCCTCTACTCGATCGGCAACGAGATTCCCGAGGCCGCCACCCCGCACGGCGCGGTGTGGGGGCGTCGGATCGCCGAGAAGGTCCGTTCCTTGGACGACACGCGGTTCGTCACCAACGGCGTCAACATTCCGCGCGCGGCGATGATGGCCGCCGTGATGGCCGCGCAGGGGCGTCTCGCGGGCGAGTTCGACACCCTCGGGCCCAACGCGATGATGGTGGCCGTGAGCGAGGCCATCCGCGAGAGCGCGGCGTCCGAGCTGGTCACCGGTCCGACCGCCGAGTCCTTCGGGGTGCTGGACGTGGCGGGGATGAACTACATGGAGCTGCGCTACGAGGTCGACCGCGAGCTCTTCCCCAATCGCGTGATCGTGGGCACCGAGACGCACCCCACGCGGATCGACGAGCTCTGGCGGCTGGTCCTGGACAACAGCCACGTCATCGGTGACTTCACCTGGACCGGCTGGGACTACCTGGGCGAGGCGGGTGTCGGCCGGGTCAAGTACGCCGACAGCGAGTCGGAGACGGGGCAGGTCGCGGGGATCGCCGGCGCCTATCCGTGGCTCACCGCCTGGGTCGGTGACATCGACATCACGGGGTGGCGGCGCCCGCCGTCCTACTACCGGGAGACCGTCTTCGGTCTGCGGGCCGAGCCGTACATCGCGGTGCACCGGCCCGAGAACCACGGCCGCCGACTGGTCGCCGGGCCGTGGTCCTGGCCGGAGGTGGTCCCTTCGTGGAGCTGGGACGGCTCCGACGGTGAGCCGATCACCGTCGAGGTCTACAGCGATGCCGAGGAGGTCGAGCTGTTGCTGGACGGCGTCCCGCTGGGACGCGCTGCGGCGGGCGAGACCAACGGGTTCCGGGCCGTGTTCGAGACCGTCTACCGGCCGGGCGAGCTCGTCGCGGTCGCCTACCGCGACGGCAAGGAGCACGGACGCAGCAGCCTCGTCTCGGCCACCGGGCCGCTCGGGCTCGCGGTTCGGCCCGACCGCGGGCAGATCGGCGCGGACGGGGGCGATCTCGTCTTCGTCTCCATCATGCTGACGGATCATCAGGGGAACGCCAGGCACGACGTCGACCGTCCGGTGACCGTCGACGTCGAGGGGCCCGCCGTGCTGCAGGGGCTCGGCAGCGGTCGCCCGGCCACCGAGGAGCCGTACACCGCCCCCGTCCACACCACCTACGAGGGCCGTGTGTTGGCCGTTGTCCGGGCCACCGGTCCCGGGGAGATCACCCTCAGGGTCAGCGCCACGGACTGCGAGCCCGTGGCCGTGGTGGTGCAGGCCCGGTAGCCGGGCGGTACGGACGGCGGCGCGGGCGCCGAGGACGGAAGTCCTCGGCGCCCGCGCCGCCCCCGTTTCAACGCAGTGCGTTCCGGCGCGCGATCGCGCCCAGGTGGCGGGCGCTCTCCTTGACCGTGCGGTGCTGGGTGGCCCGGTCGACGGCGATCAGCCCGAACTTCGGCCGATAGCCGTGCATCCACTCGAAGTTGTCCAGTGCTGACCAGTGCAGGTAGCCGCGCACGTCGATGCCCTCGGCCAGCGCACCCTCGACGCCCTCCAGCGCCGACTGGATGAACTCGACCCGGCGCTCGTCGTCGTCGGTGGCGAGACCGTTCTCCGTCACCATCAAGGGCAGGCCCGCGGCGGCACAGCGGCGCAGTACGTTGCCCAGGGCCTGCGGGTAGAACTCGTATCCCATCTGGGTGAGTTCGGCACCCTCGGGTGCCGCGGCGACCCCGTCCGGCCCGACTCGGATCCGCGAGTAGTTCTGCACGCCGAGGAAGTCGTCGCCGGCCATGGCCGGCAGGAAGTCCTCGAACAGCTCCGCCCAGGTCTCCGCGGCGAGCCTCTCGCCGCCGGGCAAGGTCTGCACGTCCTGGAGGGCGAGGGTGAGGCCGACCTCGGTGTCCGGGCTGACCTCCCTGATCACCTGGCGCGCCGCAGTGTGGGCGCGGGTGATGATCTCGAAGGCCGTGTCGCTGAAGGAGAAGAGGAAGACTCCCGCCATGTCCGGCGGTGCGGTGGCCGACCGGGCCGCCTCCGGGTTCTCGGCGCTGACGTCGGCGGCCCGCGCGTCCAGGCCGACGGGAGCCTGCTCCACCGCAGGGCGACGGCCCTCGCCGCCGCCGGCGATGATGCGGCGGATGACCCGGCCGATGTTGGCCTCGTTGATGGTGCACACGTAGGGGATCAGATCGCCGAGTTCGCTCATCACCGTGCGGCAGTAGGCGGCGAACCTGTCGGGGGTGCCCTCGTACTCCCAGCCGCCGAGCCGCTGGAGCCAGCTCGGGCTGCTGAAGTGGTGCAGCGTCACCACGGGTGTCATTCCGGCGTGGTGGCAGGCCTGCAGGACCTCGCGGTAGTGCGCGAGGGCAGTCTGTGAGACCTGCCCGTCCACGGGCTCCACGCGGGCCCACTCGATCGAGAACCGGTAGCTGTTGAACCCGAGCCCGGCCAGCAGCGCGATGTCCTGCCGGAAGAGCCGGTAGTGGTCGCACGCCTCGCCGCTGGGCTGGGCGAAGGGCGAGTTCGCGGCGTGTTCCAGCGCCCAGAAGTCGCTGTCGACGTTGTCGCCTTCGACCTGGTGGGCGGCGGTCGCCGCGCCCCACAGGAAGCCGTCGGAGAAGGCCATGGATCACGCTCCTTGCAGTGCCGCACCGGCGCTGGGCGGCAGCTGGGTTTCGCATACTAATGCGTATTAGTAGGGTGGACCTCAAGGCTAACGAGCCGTGCGTGCAACGGCAACGCGCCACTCGTCACAAGGGCGCAACGCGGTCTGCCGGTCGGGCTCTGCCGGGCACCTATCATGGCGACGCAGCTCAACCAGCGGATTCGAGGGGACGGACCGGACTGATGACACGACCCGCGAAGCGGGCGACCAGCGTGGATGTCGCGCGAGCCGCCGGGGTCTCACAGACCACCGTCAGCTTCGTCCTCAACAACAAGCCCGGACAGACGATCCCGGAGGAGACCCGACGGCGGGTCCTGGAAGCGGCGAAGCGCCTGGACTACCGTCCGCACGCCTCCGCGAGGGCGCTGGCGGCGGGGCGCAGTGACATCGTCCTCTTCTCGATGCCCTACCTGCCGATCTCCGTCAGCGCCGGCCGCTTCGCCGAGGAGTTCGCGACGGCGCTGGCCGGGCACGGGCTGACCATGGTGGCCCACCTGGCCGGCGTGCACGGGCGGTCGCTCGCCGACGTCTGCGCCAGCGTCGACGCCTCGGCGCTGGTCGGACTGGAGGAGTTCGCCCCCGACACCGTGTCAGCCCTGCGCCGCGTCGGCGTGGCGGCGGTGTTCTCGCTCGGTGGCGGTTCCGCCGTACCGGACCGGCTCATCGGGCGGCTCCAGGCCGAGCACCTGATCAGCCGCGGGCACCGGCGGCTCGGCTACGCCCTGCCGGGCCAGCGAGCCCCCCGGCGGATGGCGACCGAGCGGCTGCTCGGCATGGAGGAGGCCTGCACGGATGCGGGGTGCGCACCACCGGCGGCTCTGACGGTGGACCTGCTGACCACGGACGCCGCGCGGGCGGTGGCCGAATGGCAGGCCCAGTCGGTGACGGCCGTGGCCGCCTACAACGACGAGACGGCGCTGGCCGTTCTCGCGGGCGCACGCGCCCGGAACCTGACGGTCCCCGGCGAACTGGCCGTCATCGGCGTCGACGACATCCCCACCGCCACGCTCGCCGTGCCGCCGCTGACCACCATCGCCTTCGATCTGTCCCACGCGGCGCGGCACGCCGCCGAGGCGGTGGCGGCCGCGCTTCGGGGCGGGGAAGCGCAGCAGCCTGAACTCGCCTCGCGACCGCACGTGGTGGAGCGTGACTCGGCCTGACACGGAGCCGGTGCGCCGCCATCGACGACGCACCGGCGACCGGAGCGCGTGATCAGAGAGCGGCGAACCGGGCCTCGATCTCGGCGAGGATCTCCTCGTTCCGCAGGATGGCCAGGGCCTCGCGGACCGTGGTCGCGGGGTTGACGTTGGAAGAGGTGCCGGCAGCCATCAGCTCGGCGACCTCCGGCCGCCAGGCGACGATCACCTCGGTGATCACCTGCTGGGCCTCGGGTCGGTCGGAGACCTCGCGCATCGTGCTGTCGAGGGTGAGCGGTCCGCGCGGCGCAGTGTCGCCGCCGAACGGCACGCTGCGGCGGTGCGTGCCGGACCCGACCGTCTCGACCGGACGGCCGGGCAGGTCGAGGTCGGCGAAGGTGTTGGCCGGGACGACCGCCTCGACGGTCAGGGTCCCGTCCGCCAGCGACCACCCGCAGGAGGCGAGCCCGTAAGGGGTGCGCAGCCTGGCGCTCGCGCTGGTCAGGCCACCACCGGGGCGCGGGGCCAGACGCAGCCTGCGATAGCCGGGGGCGGCAGGGGCCACCCCCGCGACGACCCGGTGCAGCCAGTCCGCGACCGCCCCGAAGGCGTAGTGGTTGAAGGAGGTCATGCCGCTGGGGTTGACCGTGCCGTCGGGCAGCAGGCTGTTCCACCGTTCCCAGGTGGTGGTCGCCCCGCTGACGACCTGGTAGAGCCAGGAGGGGCAGTCGCGCTGCAGCAGCAGCCGGTAGGCCACCTCGGTGGCACCCGCGTCGGTGAGCGCGTCGCAGATCAGCGGGGTGCCGACGAAACCGGTGCCGATCTTGTACCCGCCGCCGCGCACCAGATCGGCCAGCCGGCTCCCCGCGTGGCCACGGGCACCCTCGTCGGAGACCAGGCCGAACCTCAGCGCGAGTGCGTAGGCGCTCTGGGAGTCGGACAGCAGGCGGCCGGACGGCGTGACGTACTCGTCGCGGAACGCGGCACGAACGCGCGCGGCGAGCGTGCCGTACTCCCGTGCCTCCTCCCGCTCGCCGAGGACCTCGGCCGCACGGGCCACCAACTCGGCGGACCGTGCGAAGTAGGCGGTCGCGACGATCTCGGGGTAGGTCTTCGCGAGGTCCGAGCGGTCACCGGGCACGGTCGGGTCCAGCCAGTCGCCGAACTGGAAGCCCGTGTCCCAGAGCAGGCTCTCCCCGGCGAGGGAGCGCTGCTTGTCGACCCAGGCGCGCATGCTCGGGAACTGCGACGCCAGCAGCTCACGGTCGCCGTAGCGCTGGTAGGCGGTCCAGGGCACGGTCACTGCCGCGTCTCCCCAGGCGGCGGCTGCGGTGGGCGGGCCCATGACATTGGGGACGGTGAACGGCACGATGCCGTCGTCGCTCTGCTCCATGGCGAGATCGGCGAGCCAGGAGGCGAAGAAGCCGGAACTGTCGTACAGGAAGGCCGCGGTGGGAGCGAAGGCCTGGAGATCGCCGGTCCAGCCGAGCCGCTCGTCGCGCTGCGGGCAGTCGGTAGGTACGTCCAGGAAGTTGCCGCGCATGCTCCAGACCACGTTCTCGTGCAGTCGTTCAACCAGGGGGTCGGAGCACTCGAACCAGCCGGTCCGCTCGAAGTCGGTGTGGCAGACGACGGCGACGGCGTCCTCGACGGGGCCGGTCACTTCGGCGTAGCGGAACCCGTGGAAGGTGAAGCGCGGCTCCCAGACCTCGGCAGCGCCGCCGCCGAGCAGGTAGGTGTCGGTGGCCTGCGCCGTGCGCAGCGGTGCGGTGCAGAGCTCGCCGTCCTGGAGCACTTCGGCGTGGCGCAGGGTGACGCGCTCACCCGCGCTGCCCCGGACGGTGATCCGCAGCCGGCCGACCAGGTTCTGCCCGAAATCCAGGATCGTCGCGCCGGAGGACGAGACCGTGGTGGCGACCGGCGTCAGGAACTCGGTCCGGCGCACCGGAGGGCTCATGGCCGCGAACAGCGTGGTCAGATCGTGCTCGACGACCAGCGCCTCCTCCCAGCCCGTGTCGGTGAAGTCGGCCGTGGACCAGCCGGGCCGCTCCAGCCGGGCATCGTGCTGCTCGCCGTCGTAGAGGTCGCTGGAGAGCACCGGGCCGGTCGAGGCGGTCCAGGAGCGATCGGTGACGATGCGTTCGACGGTGCCGTCCTGGTAGGCGAGTTCCAGCTGGGCGAGGAAGGCGGTCCGGTCGCCGTAGAGCGCGCGCTTGCCCTCGAAGCCGAGGCGCCCCCGGTACCAGCCGTCGCCGAGGGTGGCGCCGATGCAGTTCGGCCCCTCGACGAGCAGCCCGGTGACGTCGAAGGTCTGGTAGCGCAGCCGCTGCTGGTAGGAGGTCCAGCCGGGGGCCAGCACGTGGTCGCCGACCACGGAGCCGTTGAGCTCCGCCTCGTACACGCCGAGCGCCGTTGCGTACAGTCGCGCGGACCGCAGGCCCGGCCGCACCTGGAACTCCCTGCGCAGCAGTGAGCCTTCGCCGGGGCTGACGAAGACCGCGCTCCAGTCGTCGGTCCGCAGCAGCGCCGCCTCGACGTCCGCACGGGCCCAGTCGGTCCACTCGCCGTCCGGCCCGGCCACCCGGACGCCGACGGTGACCCGCTCGCGGGATTCGAGCGGTGCGAACGGCCACTCGACCAGGACGGACTCCGCCGACTCCACCCGGACCACCTCACCGCGTGCCTCGATCTCGTAGGCGCGCTGGGTCCAGTTCGGTGTGGTCGTCTCGGTGATCCAGGACAGCCGGGGGCGGGCCACGCCGACGCCGACCGGGTCGCGCAGGTACTCGAAGGTCAGGTGGGTCGCACTGGTGGACATGGGATGCCTCTTCTGCAAGCTTCGCGTGGAGTGGTGGCCGCTGTCGCGCGGCGGGCTGCCGTGATGGCGCTGTGAGTGGGCGTCGTCGTCTGCAGGGACGCGCGCTACCATGAAACACGAATCGTAATACGGATTTCAATGCTGCGAGAGGGGAGCCCGTGACGGCGACCAGCGCGCGAGGGCCCTACGCGAAGACGGCGGCGATCAAGCGACGGATCGTCGAGGCCTGCGCCGAAGCCTTCGGCGAGACGGGCTTCCACGGCGCGACCATGAAGGACATCGCCCGGCGGGCCGGCACCAGCTACACCGGACTGCTGCACCACTTCGCCCGCAAGGAGGACCTGCTCGCCGCGGTACTGGAGCTGCGTGACGAGCGCAGTACGCACTACCTCCGGTCCGCCAGTGCCCTCGATCCGAGCCACAACCCCGTCGAGGCCCTGGACGGCCTGCTCGCGGTGATCCTGGAGAACGAGCTCCAGCCGGGCTTGATGGAACTGCACTGCGTCCTGTCGGGCGAGGCGACCTCGCCCGGTCACCCGGCGCACGGCTACTACGCCGATCGGTACCGGATGCTCCGGCAGTTCTACGCAAGGGCGTTCCGAGCCCTGGCCGACCGCGGTGAGCTGCGCTCCACCGCCGATCCCGAGGAACTTGCGGCGATGACCGTCGCGCTCGTCAACGGCCTGCAGGCGCAATGGCTCCTCGACCGGGAGGGGGTGCGGTTGGAGTCGACGATCCGTGCGTTCCTGACCTCAGTGGTCCCGGCGCTCGGCGAGCTCCCGCAGGACATCGGGAGCGCGGCGAAGGCGGGGACGCGGAGCTGACGGGAGGTCGGTTCGCCGGGTCAGCGGCTGCGCAGGCTCGACTGCCGGACCACCAGCTCGGGCTGGAGGACGATCTGACGGTGCCGGTGATCCTGCCGATCAGGTCCGGTCTCCTCGATCAGCAGCTCGGCGGCCTGCCGCCCGAGCGTCAGGGCCGGCTGCCGTACCGAGGTGAGTGGGACCGCGGCGGCGGCGGCGAACTCGATGTCGTCGTAGCCGACCAGCGCGATGTCGGCCGGCACGCGGACACCGGCGGCGAACAGCGCCTGCAACACGCCGAGCGCCAGCAGGTCGTTCGCACAGAACACCGCAGTCGGCCGTGGCTCAAGTCCGAGCAAGCGGGCGCCCGCGTCACGCCCCGCTGCTACGTCGAGGCGGTCCACGGGCAGCTCGACCAGCGCTTCGGCCGGCAGTCCCGCCTCCGCCAGCGCGGCCAGCGCCCCCGTGCGGCGGTCCCGGACCTGGGAGAGGTGGGAGGGGCCGCTGACGTAGACGATCGATCGGTGTCCGATCGCGAGCAGATGCCGGGCGGCGAGCCTCCCGCCGACCTCGTCGTCCACCGAGACCGAGCAGCCGTCCGTGCCCGCCGTGGCCTTGTCGACGAGCACGTAGGGGATGCCTTGCGCGCGCAGGATCTCCAGGTTCCGCCCGGACCCGTCCGCCGGGGTGACCAGTACGCCACGGACGCGCTGCTCGGTGAAGAGCCCGAGGTAGTCCGCCTCGTCCCGGAGGTTCTGTGCACTGTTGCAGACCATGACGCCGAGCCCAGCCTCTCGTGCGGCCTGTTCGGCACCTGAGGCGACATCGACGAAGAACGGGTTGCGCATGTCGAGCACCAGCAGCGCGACGATGCGACTCGATCCGACCCGCAGCTGGCGGGCCGACTCGCTGCGGACGTAGCCCAGCCGGGAGATCACCGACTGCACGCGGAGCCGGGTCTCCTCGCTGACGGACTCCGGCCGGTTCAGGACGTTCGAGACCGTGCCCATGGACACGCCCGCCTCCCGGGCGACCTCCTTGATGCGGACCATGTCGCGCGCCAGCCCTCCCCAGTCGTGATGCCCGTGCGGTGTCCATATTCAAGCACCTCCGTCGGCCGGTCCGCACTCGCCCTCGCTCCCGCTGTGATCAGGAGCTAATGAAACGATTCATTCCACACGTATAGCCAACCATCGCTGCTCTTGACGTCCATCGAGATGGGTTCTAGCTTCTCCATTGAAACGATTCAAAGACTCCACTGCAGAGGAACGGCCATGGCGGACCATGCGACGGTGAAGACCGCGCTCAAGGCCCAGGTGATCGAGACCCCGTCCTGGGGCTACGGGAACTCCGGTACGCGCTTCAAGGTGTTCGCCCAGCAGGGGGTGCCGCGCGACCCCTTCGAGAAGCTGGACGACGCGGCACAGGTGCACGCGGCCACCGGCGTGGCCCCGTTCGTCTCCCTGCACATCCCGTGGGACAAGGTCGAGGACTACGCAGCACTCGCAGCGCACGCCGAGGAACGCGGCCTGACACTGGGCGCGATCAACTCCAACACCTTCCAGGACGACGACTACAAGCTGGGCAGCGTCGCCCACCCGGACCCGAAGGTGCGCCGCAAGGCGGTCGACCACCTGCTGGAATGCGTCGACATCATGGACGCCACCGGCTCGCGCGACCTCAAGCTGTGGTTCGCGGACGGCACCAACTACCCGGGACAGGACGACATCGTCGCCCGGCAGGACAGGCTCTTCGAGGCGCTGTCCGAGGTCTACGCCCGCCTGGGCGAGGACCAGCGGATGATCCTTGAGTACAAGTTCTTCGAGCCCGCGTTCTACACCACCGACGTCCCGGACTGGGGCACCTCGTACGCCCACTGCCTCAAGCTCGGCGACCGGGCGAGGGTCGTGGTGGACACCGGCCACCACGCGCCGGGCACCAACATCGAGTTCATCGTCGCGTTCCTGCTGCGCGAGCGGAAGCTGGGCGCATTCGACTTCAACTCCCGCTTCTACGCGGACGATGACCTGATGGTCGGCTCGGCCGACCCGTTCCAGCTCTTCCGGATCCTGCACGAGGTCGCCAAGAACGGCGGCTTCGCCCCCGAGGCGCAGGTCGCGTTCATGCTCGACCAGTGCCACAACATCGAGGCGAAGATCCCGGCCGTGATCCGCTCGGTGATGAACGTCCAGGAGGCGACGGCCAAGGCGCTGCTGGTCGACACCGACGCCCTGCGCTGCGCACAGCAGGCCGGCGACGTGCTGGGCGCGAACGCGGTGCTGATGGACGCCTACAACACCGACGTCCGCCCGCTGCTGCGCGAGGTCCGCGAGGAGATGGGCCTGCACCCGGACCCACTCGCCGCCTACCGGGCCTCCGGCTGGCAGGAGCGCATCGTCGCCGAGCGGGTCGGCGGCCTGCAGGCCGGCTGGGGCGCGTAGGCCGGTCGGTCTTCACCTGGCCCACTGACCGCGAGTCGCGCCGCCGAGGGTACGGCGCGACCGGCACCATCCCTCGTTCCCGGGAACACCGAAGGAATCGCTCCCATGACTGCCACTCCGCACACCGAGGTCGCCGGGCTGCTCGCCCGCTCGAACCGGCTGGGCTCCGATCCGCGCAACACCAACTACGCCGGCGGCAACTCCTCCGCCAAGGGCAGCGCCACCGACCCGGTCACCGGTCGGGACGTCGAACTGCTCTGGGTCAAGGGCTCCGGCGGTGACCTCGGGACGCTCACCGCGGCAGGGCTCGCCGCGCTGCGCCTGGACCGGCTCCGCGCCCTGGCCGAGGTGTACCCGGGCGTGGCGCGCGAGGACGAGATGGTCGCCGCGTTCGACTACTGCCTGCACGGCCGCGGAGGCGCGGCGCCGTCCATCGACACCGCCATGCACGGCCTGGTCGACGCCGCCCACGTGGACCACCTGCACCCCGACTCGGGCATCGCCCTCGCAACGGCCGCCGACGGCGAGGCGCTGACCGCGCAGTGCTTCGGCGACACCGTCGTCTGGGTGCCGTGGCGCAGGCCCGGCTTCCAACTCGGACTCGACATCGCCGCGACCAAGGCAGCCAACCCGCAGGCGATCGGCTGCATCCTCGGCGGGCACGGCATCACCGCCTGGGGTGACACCAGCGAGGAATGCGAGTCCAACTCGCTGCACATCATCCGGACCGCCGAGCGGTTCCTTGCCGAGCACGGCAAGCCGGAGCCCTTCGGGCCGCTGTTGACCGGGTACGAGGCACTTCCCGAGACGGAGCGCCGCGAGCGGGCCGCCGCGCTCGCCCCGCTGATCCGCGGCCTGGCCTCCACCGACCACCCGCAGGTCGGTCACTTCACCGATGCCGCACCGGTGCTGGAGTTCCTCTCCTGCGCCGAGCACCCGCGGCTGGCGGCGCTCGGCACCTCCTGCCCGGACCACTTCCTGCGGACCAAGGTCCGTCCGTTGGTCCTCGACCTGCCGGCCGGCGCGCCGGTGGAGGAGGTCCGCGACCGGCTGCGCGAGTTGCACGCCGCCTACCGGGCCGAGTACCAGGCCTACTACGACCGGCACGCCACCACGGACTCGCCCGCGATCCGCGGCGCCGATCCGGCGATCGTGCTGGTACCGGGCGTGGGCATGTTCTCCTTCGGCAAGGACAAGCAGACCGCCCGGGTGGCGGGGGAGTTCTACCTCAACGCGATCAACGTGATGCGCGGTGCGGAGGCGGTCTCCAGCTACGCGCCGATCGAGGAGGCGGAGAAGTTCCGCATCGAGTACTGGCTCCTGGAGGAGGCCAAGCTCATCCGGATGCCCAAGCCGAAGCCGCTGGCGTCGAGGGTGGCGCTGGTGACCGGCGCGGGCTCCGGGATCGGGAAGGCGATCGCGCACCGGCTGGTCGCCGAGGGCGCATGCGTCGTGGTCGCGGACCTCAACGCCGAGAGCGCGGCCGGGGTCGCCGAGGAACTCGGCGGGCCGGACCGAGCTGTACCAGTCACCGTGGACGTCACCAGCGAGGAGCAGATCGCCGAGGCGTTCAAGGCGGCCGCGCTCGCGTTCGGCGGGGTGGACCTGGTGGTGAACAACGCGGGCATCTCGATCTCCAAGCCGCTGCTGGAGACCACGGCCAGGGACTGGGACCTTCAGCACGACATCATGGCCCGCGGCTCCTTCCTGGTCTCGCGCGAGGCAGCACGCGTCATGATCGAGCAGCGGCTCGGCGGGGACATCGTCTACATCGCCTCCAAGAACGCCGTCTTCGCAGGCCCCAACAACATCGCGTACTCCGCCACCAAGGCCGACCAGGCACATCAGGTACGGCTGCTGGCAGCCGAGTTGGGGGAGCACGGCATCCGTGTCAACGGGATCAACCCGGACGGGGTCGTCCGCGGCTCGGGGATCTTCGCCGCAGGCTGGGGCGCCAAGCGCGCGGCCGTCTACGGCGTCGAGGAGGAGAAGCTCGGCGAGTTCTACGCCCAGCGCACCCTGCTCAAGCGGGAGGTGCTGCCCGACCACGTGGCCAACGCCGTGTTCGCCCTGACCGGAGGCGAGTTGACGCACACCACGGGCCTGCACATCCCCGTCGACGCCGGCGTCGCAGCAGCGTTCCTGCGCTGACCCGGAGTCACCTCCGACCGGACCGGTGGCGGCGTCTCCCCGGTGTCCGCCACCGGTCCTCCTCCGTTACCCACCTGTACGACAAGGGCGAACACCGTGACCTCCGCAACCTCCTCCGCCTTCTCGACGGCCTTCGCCGCCGTCGACCTCGGCGCCACCAGCGGCCGGGTGGTCGTCGGTCGAGTGGGCCCGAACAACCTCGACCTGACCGAGGTTCACCGGTTCCCCAATACGCCCGTGCAACTGCCGACGGGCCTGCACTGGGACATCCTCGGTCTGTACCAGGGAGCTCTGGACGGGCTGCGGGAGGCGGCGCGGATCGCGCAGATCGCCTCGATCGGCATCGACAGCTGGGCCGTGGACTACGGTCTGCTCGATGCGAGCGGCGAGTTGCTCGGCAACCCGCACCACTACCGCGACCCGCGAACCCGTACGGTCGTCGAGCAGGTCTGGGCCCGGATACAGGCCGCGGACCTCTACCGGATCACCGGCCTGCAGCACCTCGACTTCAACACGGTCTACCAACTCGCCGCGGCTGCCGACACACCCCAGCTCCAGGCCGCCCGGACCCTGCTGCTCATCCCGGACCTGCTCGGCCACTGGCTCACCGGCAGCATCGGTGCGGAGGTCACGAACGCGTCCACCACCGGCCTGTACGACGCCCGGACCGGCACCTGGTCCAAACCGATCATGCACGCCCTCGGACTGGACCCCGGGCTGCTTCCGCCGCTGCGCCGCACTGGCGACCGAGTCGGGACGCTGCTGCCCCAGGCTGCCGCACACACCGGACTGCCGGCCACGACGCCGGTCACCGCAGTCGCCTCGCACGACACGGCCTCCGCCGTCGCGGCCGTACCCGCGACCGGCGGCAACTTCGCCTACATCTCCTGCGGCACCTGGTCGCTGGCCGGGTTGGAACTCGACGCGCCCGTACTGACCGACGCCTCCCGGGCAGCGAACTTCACCAACGAGCTCGGCATCGACAACACCGTCCGGTACCTGCGAAACATCATGGGACTGTGGCTGCTGAGCGAGAGTCAGCGCGCCTGGGAAGCCAAGGGCACTCCCGCGCAGTTGCCGGTGCTGCTCGCGCAGGCGGCCCAAGCGAAGCCCTTCGCCGCGGTGGTCGACCCGGACGCACCGGAGTTCCTCGCGCCCGGCGACATGCCGGCCCGCCTCGCCGCCCACTGCGCGCGCACCGGTCAGACCCTGCCGGACGACCGGGGCGCGGTCGTGCGGTGCATCCTGGAAAGCCTGGCCCTGGCCCACCGGCACACCCTGCGGAAAGCCGCCGAGTTGGCCGGCCGGGAGATCAAGGTGGTCCACCTGGTCGGTGGCGGCAGCCGCAACGACCTGCTGTGCCAGCTCACCGCCGACGCCACCGGCCTGCCGGTGCTGGCGGGCCCCACCGAGGCCACCGCGCTCGGCAACGTCCTCATCCAGGCGCGCGCCAACGGGCTGGTCCGGGACCGCGGAGACATGCGCCGCCTGGTGGCCCGGACACAGCACGTCCGCCGCTACACCCCGCGCGCAGGGCAGCGGGCCTGGGCGGCGGCGGCGAGCCGGGTCGGCCTGTCGTGACCCGGAGCTGATTCCGCCAGGCGGCCGACCTCCCTTCGCCTGCCCGCCCCGGGCCCGGCATCCTCGATGGCGGCGAGTCAGCGGTCGTGAGCCGTGCCGGCGGGTGCAGCAGCTGGGTAGCCCTGATCCCGCCACGCACCGTCCCGGGCGATGACTGGGTACCCCTAGCTCGAACCGCGATCACGACCGTGTCTGTGGCGAGTCGTCTTGACCGGGTCGGCATTGTGCGTTTCCATCGGTTCGGGCCCACGAGCGCCCGGCCGCGCATCGGAGACCCCCCGTATCCGGCGCCGAGGACCGGCCAGAAGCTTGCTCATCGCGGGATCGCAGCGGAATGTGACTCACAGCGTCGACATGTCGGGGGAGGAGCCGGCGCGGAGAGCTGACGATGCCTCAACCGACCATCGACCCTTCGTCGGTGCACCGTCAGCGGTGCACGGGGGAGTCCCACCAGGCGCTGCGGCAGGCAGGCCAGGACGGGTGCGCGATCCCGGCGGCTGGCCACCCGGACCAGGCTGCCTTGGAGGCGGCGATCTTTCAGAAGGCCTGCACAATGGGTGGCCTGTCATCCCACCCACTGGGCATCGTGAAAGTGCGCCCGGAGTCTGGCCGACTGACGATCCGGTTGCTCGACGAGCCGTACGTCGTGCGCCACTGGGTCGAGCGGCTCCTGCCGCGGCAGGCCGCCGTAGCCGGTGAGGACGACGATCCTCGTGACTGTGTCATCGGCGTCGCCGGCCTGCGTGGCCGTGTCGGCGCGGGCGGTGTCACACTCGCGTGGCCGGGCACCGGTGCCAACGTGCTGCTGACGGGGTTCAACACCCGCTGGTGGAAGCGGATCACCGACCTGCTGGCGAGCTGTGGCTCGCAGCCGTTCACCGGCGTCGGCTGGGCCCCGGTAGAACGTGCGGCACACCGGGCCTGGCAGACCACGAGTGCGGAGGCGCCGGCGCTGTCCGCGATCCTGCGGCGCGTGCGGGCGACTGCCGGGCCCGGGGAGATCAACAGCACCGATGCGTGGGCCACCGGGTTGGAGGGCTTGCGTCTGGAGACTACCGACGGCCCGTCATGTTCGGAGTTCGTCGAGCTGCTGTGCGAGTGGCCTTCGGTCCTGGGCTGGCGGGCGGACGGCGTCTGGTGCACCTGCCGCTCCGCCACCCCGCAGGGATGCAGGATCGACTTCCAGCTGCCCGACGGCCGACGTGTCGACTACTCCAACCTGCACTGGGGCCGGACCAATGACGAACAACGCCAGAGTGCAGTCACGAGACTGAATGCCTCGGCGTTCGCCGCCTGAGCCGGCCCGGGAACCGGAGGCTGGTCGCCGTACCGCGCTGCGGCGCCCACGTCGAGACGGCTCCCGCGCACGGCAGGCGCCGTGCGCGGGAGCCGTCTCGACGGGTGCTCAGTGAGCCAGGATCCGCGCAGGGTTGTCGACGACCAGGCGCCGGTAGACCTCGTCGTCGAAGCCGAGCTGCTGCAGCATCGGGGGGACGAACTGACCGAACCTGGTGTAGCCGTAGCCGCCGTACGACCTTCCGTGCGGCTTGCTGGTGGTGTCGTGGCCGAGCACGATCTGGGAGCCGTATCCGCCGCGGATCAGATCCACCAGGCCCTTCATCCGGTCGTAGTCGTCGGGAAGCACCGGCACGGTCGAGGACCACGCGTCCAGGCCGATGTTGGCCCCGCGGTCGAGCACGGCGCGCGGCGTGTCGGTGGTGATGGTGCGTGGCGTTGCGATGTCCCCCACGTATGCGGCCATGGCGTCCCAGGGGCGGAAGAACGAGTCCATGTGCATCATGACGAGCCGTTCGACGCTCACGCCGGCATCGAGCGCGATGTCGACGCCGGCCAGCACCTGGGCGCGCGACATCGGGAACGCGGTGTGCACATGCAGGCTCAGCCCGGTCTCGGCCGACACCCGGGCGAGGGCACGCAGCGTGGTCGTCTCGACCGAGTGCAGCGGAGCGGACGGATCCGTCGCCGACAGGGCGCACTTCAGGAAGCCCGGACGCAGCCCGGTGTTGCCGACGCCGTCGGTGACCTCCCGACGGAAGAAGGTCACCTGCTCGTCCTCGGTCAGGTTCTGGTACTCGGTGGGCCGGGCGTCGGCGACGTACAGGCCGGTGGCGAACACCACGTGCACGTCGGCGCGTTCGGAAGCCGTCCGGAGGTCCCGGACATCGCCGCGCAGGCCGATCGGCGACGCGTCGCAGACCGCCCTGCCCCCGATCTTCGCGAAGTAGCCGAGCTCGGCCGTGGTGAAGTCGACGTCGCCCTGGGTCGAACTCTCGGGCGACAGCGCCGCGCCGCCGTCACGGAGGAAGGCGAGGTTCTCGTTCGTCAGGGAGAGCAGCTCGGCCGGCACGGGGGACGCCCCGTAGCGCTTGGCCAGCGCCAGCATCAACGACATGTCGGCGTTGAGGTGTTCGTGCATGCTGGTGTAGCCGAGATCGGCGGGCGCGATGTCTCCGCGCACCGTGGTGATGACGCTCATGCCGCACCGCCCCACTGCCGCTCGCAGAACTGCCGTACCTGCGCTGCCCGCTCGTGGTCCTCCGGGGCCATGCCGAGGAACATGAAGTGCGGTGCGCCCTCCCACACGTGCAGCTCCGCCGGTACCCCGGCGGTGAGGAGCTTGCGGTGCAGGCGCACGGTGTCCGAGAGCAGGAAGTCGCGGGTGCCGGTGGTCAGGATGGTGGGCGGGAAGCCCTTGGCGAAGTCGCCGAACAGCGGGGAGACGTACGGGTCGCGGCGGTCGTGGCCGTTCGTGTAGAGCTGGAAGACGATCTCCAACTCGTCCGCGCTGTAGGAGATGTCGAGCCCCTCGTTGGTGTGGTGGGTGTCGCCGGCCTTGGTGAGGTCGATCGGCGGTGTGTTCACCACAGCGGCGGCCGGCAGCGGCAACCCCTCGTCGCGGGCGCGCAGGATGGTGGCCACGGTCAGGTTGGCCCCGCCCGACATGCCGCCGATGATGATCTCCTCCGGGCGGTGCTTCTCCAGCAGGGCGCGGTAGGCGGTCAGGCAGTCGTCGAGCGGGGTCGGGAACGGGTGGAACGGGGGCATCCGGTAGTCGACCGCCCAGGTCCGTGCACCGAGCGCACCGGCCGTCATCGCGGCTCCGGTGCGGGCCAGCTCTCCGCCGCCGCTGATCCAGGCGCCGTGGATGACCAGGTAGACGCGCCGGTCGTCCGCGGCGATTCCCTCGGGTACGGCTTGGTAGACGCCGACGTTGTCGAGCTCGATGCGCTCGGTCTCGCACTGCACGCCCGTGTCGGCGGTGCCGTAGCACGATGCGACCATCGGCCCGGCGCTGCCCTGGGGGATCATCGCGTCCCGCTCGGCGATGAACGCCTGCACGGCTTCACGGTCGTCGAGCGGCGGCCACGGCTTGGGGGTCAGCGGATTGCCCATGGCGATGACAGCCTGGGCGGGCGCGCTCAGCGTGCCGGGGACGGGGACCTGGCGCTCGGGGACGGTCACCGGGGGGTGGGAACCGGTCATGGTCTTGTGCTCCTTGCGGTTTCGCTAGCGGATGGACGAGCCGATGCCGAGCCCGCCGTCCACGTCGAGGACGACGCCGGTGATGTAGCCGGCGGCCGGTGAGGTGAGGAAGGCCGCAGCCTCGGCGATGTCGGTGGGGCGGCCGGTGGTGCGCTTGGGCACCTTGCTGATGAGCTTCTCCCGCGCTGCGGCGTTCATCGAGGCCAGCATCGGGGTGTCGATCAGCCCGGGCGCGATGGCATTGGCGGTGATGCCGTCGCGGGCGGTTTCCAGTGCGATGGTGCGGGTCAGGCCGACGATGCCGGCCTTGGCGGCGACGTAGTTCGCCTGGCCGAAGTTGCCGCGCCAACTCATCGAGCTGAACGAGACGATGCGCCCGTACTGCCGGGCGCGCATGTGCGGGACCACCGCTCGTGCGCAGTAGAAGCCGCCGGTCAGCGAGACGTCGAGCACGGCCCGCCAGTCGGCGTCGCTGATGTCGGTGATCCGGTTGTCGCGGATGATCCCGGCGTTGTTGATCAGCACGTCCACCCGGCCGTGGCGGGCGGCCACGCCGTCGATCCATGCGGTGACCGCGGCCGAGTCGGTGACGTCGATGCCCGTGCTCTCGGCGGGGCGGTCGAACTCCGCTCGCAGGCGGTCGGCCTGCTCGGCAGCGGTGTCCTGGTCGATGTCGCCGATCACCACGACGGCGCCTTCGGCGGCGAAGCGGTGGGCCATGGCCGCACCGAGGCCTTGGCCGCCGCCGGTCACGACGACGACCTGGTCGGTGAACCGGTTCATGCGGGCTGCTCCGTTCGGGAGTGGGTGGGTCGGTCGACGAACTTCCTCAGCGCTGCTGCCACGTCGTGCGTTGTCCAGTGTTCGTCGAACACGTCCAACTCCAGGGCGAGTGCGGCGGGGACGGGCATGGCGGTCGTCTGCACGATCAGCCGCTTGTAGCCGACTTGGGCCGGCCCGTGCGCGTCGGCGAGGGTGCCCGCGATCCTCAGCGAGGTGGACGTGACCTCGCTCTCGGGGACGACTTCGTGCGGCCAGCCGGCGCCGGTGCCGGCCAGCCGGTCGGCGCGCATCAGCTCGCCGGTCAGGGCCAGCCGCCGTGCGGTGGCGAGGCCGAGGATGCGCGGCATCCGTACCGCCGCGCCCGCGGCGGGCAGCAGGTTGTTGCGGATGTGACCGTCGCCGATCAGCGTGCTGTCGGCGGCGACCACGATGTCGCAGGCCAGCGCCAGCTCGATGCCGCCGGCCACCGCGTGGCCGTGCAGTCCGGCGACGATCGGCAGCGGGCTGCTCTCCAGCCGGGTGGCCAGCGCGGACACGGTGCGGAGGAACGCGGTCGGTTTTTCACCGCCGGTGCCGAGGTCCAACAGGTGACGGAGGTCGGCGCCCGCGCAGAAGCTCCGGCCGGCGCCGCGCAGCACGATCGCACGTGTGCCCGGGTCGGCCTCGGCGGCGGTCAGCGCGCCGTCGAGGGCGTCGATCAGTGCGGCGTCGAGGGCATTGCGGCAGTGCGGCCGGTTCAGTGTCAGCACCCGCACGGGGCCTGACTGGTCGACGTCCAGGACTTTGGATCGGTTCATCGGGAGCCTTCCTCGCCGAGGACTTCTGCGCGGCGCTGCTTGCGGAGTTCGACGCGTTGGATCTTGCCGCTCGGGGTCTTCGGCAGACTGGGGACGAAATGGACGCGGCGCGGGTAGGCGTGTGCGGCGTAGCGGTCCTTCACCCACTGCTGCAGCTCGTCCTCCGTCACGGCGCTGTCGGCGGCGGTCACGACGTAGGCCTCGACGACCTCGCCGCGGACCTCGTCCGGTGCGGCGATCACGGCGCACTCGGCGACCGCGGGGTGTTGCGCCAGCACCGCTTCCACGTCGAAGGGGCCGATGCGGTAGCCGGCCATGATGATCACGTCGTCGTCGCGGGCGGAGAACCGCACCACGCCAGCGGTGTCGATGCTCGCCGTGTCGCCGGTGACGTAGTAGCGGCCGTCACCGGCGAAGCGACCGTGGTCGTCACCGTCGGCGTACCCGCTGAAGGCCAGGTACGGACTGTCCGCCACCACGACGGCCAGCCTGCCGACAGTGCCGGGCTCCGTCGGTTCGTCAAGGTCCGGGTGCAGCACGGTCACTGCCCATCCGGGCAGAGCGACGCCCATCGCGCCGTCCTGCACCGGCACGGACAGCTTCGGGTGGTGCGGAAACCCGATCGGCATGCCGAGCTCGGTCTGCCCGTAGTGGTCGTGAACCTGTGCGCGGAGGGCCCTGGGTGTCCACGCGTTCACGTCCGGCGTCAGTGGTTCGCCGGCGCTGGAGAGGTGGGGCACGGTGAGTTCGCCGACCTCGATGCGGCCAGAGTTGCGCAGCCCTCGGTAGACGGTCGGGGCAGCGGCGAAGTGCGTCACCTTCAGCCGCGACAGCACCCCGAGGGTGGTCTCCGCGGAGAATCCGCCGCGCAGCAGCACGGTGGGCACCCCTGCGGCCAGGGGCGCGATGATCGCGGCGTAGAGGCCGTAGGCCCAGCCGGGATCGGCGGCACACCAGAACACGCTGCCCGGCCCGACGCCGAGACCGAACTCCAGGTAGCTGTGCCATCCACCGACGTACCGCGCCGGGTGCACCACTCCCTTCGGTGATCCGGTGGTACCGGAGGTGAACATGTGCACGAGCGCGCCGTCTCCGCCGACGGGGACCGAGCCCGCCTCCCACGGCTCGGTCCGCGCTACTTCGGCGGACAACGCGTCGGCCGGGAGCACCTCCCACGGGCCCTCGCCGATCTTGTGCCGCTGGGCGGCGTCAGTGACCACCAGACGGGTACCGGAGCGAAGCAGCCGGTCGGTCACCGCCGACTCGGCGAAGGCGGTGAACAGCGGAACGTAGACCGCCCCGACGCGCCAGATCCCCACCAGGACGGTCAACAGGTCGACGCTCTTGCCCATGAGCGTCGCCACCCGGTCACCGGGCCCGATGCCACGCCCGCTCAGTACACCGGCGAACCGGCGCGACGACTCGGCCAGGTACCCGTAGGTGACTGCGGTGACGGCCAGATCTTCGTCGACCACTCGCGCAGCGATGCTGTTGTCGGGGTGGCGGTCGCACAGCAGGTGGGCCACGTCCAGCGATGATGCCGAGTAGCTCCGCACCAGTTCCGTGGTGCGCGTGGTCGGGTCGACCATCACGGCTCCTCAGGTTGGGTACTTTAATGACCGAGAACGTACCCATAAACGTACCCTCGGGCAAGCCCTGACATCCGTCCGCTCGGCGGCCCTGTGCCAGACTCAGGGCCATGATGCGCACGAATGGCTCGGTGTCTCCCGCGCCGTTGAACACCCCACGCAGGCGCCGGGTCAACGCGGAGCGGCGTGAGGATCTGCTGGCGCAGGTCACCGACATCTTCCTGGCCGAGGGCTTCACCTCGGTGACCGTCGAGGACCTCACTCGCAGACTGCGGTGTTCGAAGTCGACGCTCTACGGCGTCGGCTCCACGAAGGAGCAGTTGGTGGTCGCGGCCACCAAGCACTTCTTCGGAAGCGAGGCCCGCCGCATCGAGCAGGCGGTCGCCGAACTCGACGACCCCCAGGCCAAGATCACCACCTACCTGGAGGGCGTGGCCCAAGCCATGCGCCGCAATTCGCCGGCGTTCTACGCGGACATGGTCACGTACGCCCCCACGGCGCAGATCTACGCCCGCAACACGGCCCGGGCGGCCGAGCGCATCCGGGAGATGATCGACGAGGGAGTTCGCGGCGGAGTGTTCCGTGCCACCAACGGAACGGTCGCGGCCCAGGTCGTCGCGCTCGCCATCGAGGCCGTGCAGTCCGGCACGTTGCTGGAGCGCACGGGACTGTCCGCCGCCGAGTCCTTCGCGGAGCTCGCTGATCTGCTGTTCAACGGTCTCCGGCACGTGAGCTGACCGCGACCGAGCGGCGGACGGGCCCGTCCGACGACGCCGATCGACTCAACCTGCGACCGGGTCGCGCAGCCCGCCGGATCCGGCGGGCTGCGCGACCGGTGGGTTGGTGGTGCGTCAGTTGATCTTCGTGATCGTCCACCGCTGAACGGAGGCCGCGGAGGAGGTTTCCTGGTCCAGGAGCGCGCCGTCGCCGGTGGCCGCGCCGACGACGGTCAGGGCCAGCCCGCTGGCCCGGTTCACCACCTGGTAGTCGCCGTTGCCGGTGTCGGTCAGGGACCACTGCTGGGAGGTCGCACCGGAGGCCGGCTGCTCGACCACGGCGCTGCCGCTGCCGGTGGCTCCGGCCGAGTCCAGGTCGTCGCCCGAGTAGGCGTTCGTGATCGTCCAGTAGGAGCCGGCCCGGGTGAACGTCCAGTACTGGTCCGGGTGGTTGACGTTGCGGTACTGGTCCGCCTGGGTGCCCTTGCCGCCGCCGGCCACCTCGGCGTACTTGCCGCTGTTGACGTTCGTAAGGACGAACTGGCCGGTGGTGAAGTCCGGCGCCGCGGTCTGGAGGAGGTTCCACCGCTGGTTGGTCGCGGATGTCAGTGGGGCCTGGGTGACCTGCTCGTCCGTCGAGGTCTGGCCGTTCGCGTCGGTCGCCATGGTCAGTGCCAGGTCGCTGCGCCGGTTGGTGATGGTGTAGCCGCCGGCCGGCGACGGCTGGACCGACCAGTCCTGCTCGGCGCCGCCGGTCGTGGTCCACTGCACCTCGCCGGTGCCCGAATCGAGGGAGCCGCCGGGGACGGCGAGGTACTTCTGGCTGTAGGTGTTGTAGATGCGGTAGTACCCGTTGCTCTGGAGCTGGAACTGCCAGTTGTGGTCGGGGGTGCCGTTGTCGGGCGCCTGGACGACGGGGGATCCCGCGTTGGAGTCGGGCACGCCCAGCACCTGCGAGCTCAGGGTGTTCTGCACCTTGTAGGCGGCTCCGGTCGAGATGCCGCCCCCGAAGTCGTCGATCCCGTAGGTCACCTTGTTGGTGCCGTTGGTGGTAAGCACGCCGCCGCGGGTGACCAGCAGGCTCTTGCCGTCGGCGAGGGGGAGCAGGCCGCGGCTGTAGCCGCTGACGGTGTTGGAGAACATCCGCACCCAGGTCGTGCCGTTGTCCGTGCTCTCGTACAGCTGGTTGTCGCTGTAGGCCTGGACGACGATCGTGCCGTTCGGACCGCCGGTGGGCAGCCAGGTGACGTACGGGTTCGCCTGCGGGTGGATGTTGTCCGTCGTGACGAGCTGCACGCCGGTGACCGAGCCGAACGCCTCCGGGTCCGCGGCGATCTTGTAGTAGACGGGGCAGCCTCCGGTCGGGGCGTTGCAGTACTCGTAGGTGAGCAGGTAGTTGCCGTTCCCGATGCGGGTGACGATGGCCATTCCCGGCCGGGCGCTGTAGGCGGGGTAGCTGACGTCGTCGACCTCGGACGACCAGCTGATGCCGTCGGTCGTGGTGAAGTGGCCCAGTTTCTGGCCGTGCGCGGGGTCCCGCTGGTCCGAGATGTAGGCGATCAGCTTGTTGTTCGCCACCAGGAAGTACGGTTCCCAGACCGGCGTGTAGCCGTTGGAGGCGACGGCCGCGCCACCGGTGGCGATCGAGCTGACGAAGCTCCAGGTCGCCCCCTGGTCGGTGCTGGCGTACATGTCGATCTTGGTCTTGGAGTTGTCGGCGGGGATGGAGTCGCCCGCGGCGATGATGGTGCCCGCCGGGAACGTGCCGATGGCCTGCGGGAGTTCGTAGAGGACCGGTTCGAGCTGGATGTTGTTCCAGGGGTTGACCTGGTCGTGGATGGTGGAGATCTGGGTCCAGGTGTGCCCGGAGTCGGTGCTGCGGAAGACCGGCATCCCGTTGCCGGAGTACTGCTCGAAGGAGGCCAGCAGGGTGCCGTTCGCGTCGGTGCTGTGCTGGAGCCTGATCGCGTGGGCGTACAGCGAGCCGTAGGAGGGGGCGCCGCTCGGCGGCGTCCACATCACGCCGCCGCTGTAGGTGACGGCGCCTGCCGGTGCGGCCGCAATCGCGAACGGCATCAGGGCCGCGATGGCGCCCGCTGCAGCGGCTTTCGCCCAGGCGTTTCGTTTCGTGTTCATGGTCTCGTGACTCCCTCGCGAGTGGGGGTGGGGGACGGCGCGAGCGGTTGCAGGGAGGTGCTCCAGCGCAGAACGGAAGCGCAGTCGGAGTGGGGCTGCTGCTGGGGGAGGGCACGCGGTGGCATCGCCGCTCGGTGGAGCCGGTGGATTGATGCGCTTCAACCGGCTCAGCGGTGCTGAGGCTGACACGGGCCGAAGCGGCCGTCAAGAGAATGCGCACGCGGTCCTGGCAGATTTCTCCGGCGCCGTCCGAGTGCGCGTCGCCTTGGCTCGTCGGTCACCAGGTTCTCAGGTCGCTTGCGGCATCCCGGCCCTAAGACTGTTGGAGCGCTTTAACCTGGGTGTATCGTCCTGGTGGGCATCGGCCCGGCGCCCGTGCGAGTCACGTCGCAGGACCAGAGGAGATTGGAGGCCGGGGAGCATCGTGACAACCGCACGTCTACGAGCGAACGGGCAGGGTGGCCCGAGCATGCAGGATGTCGCGGCGGCTGCGGGCGTCTCGCTCGGCACGGTGTCGAATGTGCTGAATCATCCGGCGAAGGTCAGCCCTGCGACGGCGCAGCGCGTTCGCGAGGCCATCGCCCAGTTGGGTTTCGTGCGCAATGACGCCGCGCGGTCGCTGGCCTCGGGTTCGAACAGCAGTATCGGCATGGTCCTGGCCGACATCGAGAACTCGCTGTTCATCGACATGGTGCACGGTGCGCAGGAGGCTGCTCGCGCTACCGGTTCGAAGCTGTTGCTGGCCAACACCGCGTGCGACATGACGCTCCAGGACGAGTACCTGGACCTCTTCGACGAGTCCCGGGTCACCGGGATGCTGCTCGCACCGATGCAGGATTCCACCGCGGGCATCGCCCGGGTGCGTGCGCACGGGCGGCAGATCGTGCTCCTCAACTTCGCACCGAAACGGGGCACCTGCTGTGCGGTGCTCGTCAACAACGAGCAGGTCGGGTACCTGGCGGCCCGCCATCTCATCGAGACCGGGCGGACGAGGCTGGCCTTCGTGGCCGCGCACGACGACTACCAGCCCGTTCGGGACCGCCGCCTGGGGGTGCGCGCCGCGGTCGAGGAGGCGGGCGGCCGGGTGGTGCTGGAGGAGATCGCGGCCGCCGGCCTGACCACGGCGGATGGGCACCTGGCCGGTCAAGGGCTAGCCCGGCGAGCCCTTGAGGAGCTGCCGGACGGCCTCGTCGTCGTCACCGATGAGCTGGCCAACGGCATCATCCACGAGCTGCACACCGTGGCGGGTGTCCGGGTGCCCGAGCAGGTCGCGGTCGTCGGGTGCGAGAACAACCGCACGGCGGGTTCGGCGGCTGTGCCGCTGACCGCGGTGGACATGCCTGGCCGGATGATGGGCCAGGAGGCGATGCGGCTGCTGATGGACGAGGTGGAGGCGGGGGAGCGGCACCGTCACGCCACCGTGGTGCTGGAGCCCGAACTGGTCGTTCGCGCCAGCGCGCCCAACTGAACCGGGCAGCTCACTCGGCTGCTTGCTGCGTCGTCCACCAGGCGGCGATCTGGGCCCGGCCACCGAAGCCGAGTTTGCGCAGCACGCTCTGCACGTGGGTGTCGACCGTGCGGGTGGAGAGGCCGAGGGAGGAGGCGACCTGCTTGTTGCTCATTCCCCGGGCCACCAGCGCGGCGATCTCCCGCTCCCGGTGGGTCAGCGGGGACGGCAGGTCGGCGGGCACCGCAGGGGTGGCGGTGCCGGCGCTGAGGGCGAAGTCGACGGCCCGGGACGGGGTGTCGTGGCCGGCCCCCTCGGCCAGTGCCTTGGCGTAGGCAGCCGGTCCCACGGCCTGGACGACCCGGTCTTCGCAGCGTCGGTGGTGGTCGGCCAGTTGCGGGTCGAAGGCGGAGAGGGTCGTGCCGATGCCTTGCCACAAGGCCCCTGCGGCGCCCAGCAGCCGCCCTGCCCGCAGGTGATCGCCGCCGGAGGCGGTCGCCCAGGCCAGGTGTTCCAGCATCAGCGCGACCGCCACGTAGTCGTTGAAGCTCCGCACGCACGCGAGTGCGGTCCGCGTCAACGCCTCGGCGGCCTCCAACTCGCCGTGCGCCCAGGCGTTGTAGCCCAGCGCGACCAGTACGTGTGCACGGGCCCACTGCTCGCCGTACCCCTCGGCGGCGGCGATCGCCCTACTGCCCGTCTCCGACGCACGGGGGTCCCCCGCATACACCTGGGCCTGCGCCAGGGAGAGTTGCCAGGCTGCCGCGGCGGGCCCGTCGCCCAGCGCCGTGTAGGCCTCCACCGCCTCCTGGAAGCGGGACACGGCCTCCGTGACCCGTCCCCGGTACTGTGCGGCCGTCCCACGGAATCCCGTCACCGCAGCGCGTACGGAGGGGTCGTTAAGCCGCTCGCCCAGCGTGTCGGCCTCGTCCAGCCACCGGTCGGCCAGCTCCAGGTCGCCCTGCATGAGCGCCACCCAGGCGGCGACGGAAAGCGCCCGGGCGCGGGCCGGCGTGGGCCCGGGCGCCGCCGCCAGCGCGCGTTCGAACTGGCGCCGCCCTTCGCCGAGGAATCCGCCGGCGTACCAGTGGTACCGCAGGGTTGCGGCCAGCGTGAGCCTGGTCTGGATGTCCGCGCCGCAGTCGAGGGCCGCCAGCAGGTTGGCGTGGTCGGCGCGGAACCGGGCCAGGGCTTCCGCCTGGCCGGGGCCGAACCAGTGGCTGTCGATGTGCTCGGCGAGGGCGAGGAAGAAGTCACGGTGGCGCAGCAGCTGCTTCTCCTCGTCACCGGATTCCGCGAGCCGCTCCCGTCCGTACTCGCGGATGGCCTCCAGGAGGCGGTAGCGGGGCTGTGCCTCGGATTCGGTCGGCAGGACGATGGACTGGGTGATCAGCCGGTCCAGCAGGTCCAGCACCTGACCGCGGGCGATCCCGTCTCCCTCACACGCGCCTTCGGCGGCGGCCAGGGTGAAGCCGCCCGCGAAGACCGACAGCCGGCTCCAGAGCAACCGCTCGGCCGCATCGCACAGCTCCCAGCTCCAGTCGATCGTCGCCCGCAGCGTGCGTTGGTGCGGACGAGCCGTTCCGTTGCCGCCGGTCAGCAACGCGAAGCGGTCCTCCAGCCGCTCCACCGCCTGATCGACCGTCAACGTCCGCAGCCGGGAGGCGGCCAACTCGATCGCCAGCGGAACCCCGTCCAGGTCCGCGCAGAGCCGAGCGACCGCCGCTCGGTTGGCGTCGGTGACCTGGAAGTCCGGGCGCAGGGCCACCGCCCGCTCCCGCAGCAACTCGACCGCCTCCTCGGGCGGCAGGGGAGTCACCGGGAGGATGTACTCACCGACGAGGCCGAGCGTCTGCCGGCTCGTCGCCATCATGCTCAGCTGCGGAGCGGCGGACAGCAGCGTGTGCGCCAGGTCGGCACAGGCCTCCGCCACATGCTCGCAGTTGTCCAGCACCAGCAGCGCCCGACGGCCGGCCAGATGCGCCGCAAGCTGATCCAGGAGCGACCGGGCGTCCCGATCCGGCACACCCAATGCCGCCGCGGTCGCGCCCGCCACCGCCGCCGGGTCCCGCACCGAGGACAGGTCCACCCACCAGACGCCGCCAGGGAACGACCTCGCGACCGCGGCCGCCGCCTCCAGCGCGAGCCGGGTCTTGCCCACCCCACCGACCCCGGTGAGCGTCAGCAGCCGCGCCGTTGCCAACCGGCGACGGACCTGCACCAACTCACGCCCTCTGCCCACGAATGAGGTGAAGGGAACAGGCAGCTTCACAAGCGGCGCGGTCACGCGGTCACCCACCTCTCTCCCCGAGCCTCCCACATGATGCCGGTTCCGCCCCGAGTCCCCCCGCTGGACTCGCTCGGAGGAGTCTCCAGCTCGCCGAGTGGGGCGCGCATCACACCCACCGAGGCCCATCGTTCACCGCCGGGTCACACGGCCGACACACAGGTGCGGTGCCCTGGCATCCGGGAGACAACTCGGGCAGACCGGGCGCGGGCGGAGGGAGACGAGGAACGACGTGAGCGGCGTGATCTCGGCGGTGGGCAACCTGCCCTCGCCCCTGACCAGCTTCGTGGGCAGGCAGCGCGACATCGTCGGGATCCGTCGGCTCCTTGGAGCGGCCCGGTTGCTGACCCTCACCGGAGTGGCCGGCGTGGGCAAGACGCGGCTCGCGCTGGAGGCCGCCGCCGCCTCCAGGAAGGGGTTCCCGGACGGGGTGTGGCTGGTGGACCTGGCGCCGCTGTCGGATCCGTCGGGGGTCGCGAACGCGACCGCGGATGCGCTCGGAGTGCCGGACCTGGGCGCGAGGCCGGTGTTCGACCAGCTCGCGCGGCAGCTGGCCGGGCGAAGGTCGCTGATCCTGCTGGACAACTGCGAGCACGTGGTCGACGGGTGCGCCGAACTGGCCCAGGCGCTGCTCTCGGCCGCCCCGGAGCTGTGCGTCCTGGCGACCAGCCGCCGGACGCTGGGCATCACGGGCGAGCGCGTCTTCACCGTCGAGCCCCTGCCACCGGACGAGGCGGTCGAACTCCTGCGGGAGCGGGCCGCTGCCGTCCTGCCGGAGTACCGGGGCAACGAGGTCAACGGCCGGGAGGTCGCCGCCCGGCTCTGCGCCGACCTGGACAGGCTCCCGCTGGCCATCGAGCTGACCGCGTCCCGGCTGCGCACCCTGACGGTCGAAGAGGTGACACACCGTCTGGAGGACCGGTTCGCACTGCTCACGGGCGGCTGCCGCAGCGCACGGCCGCGCCAGCGCACGCTGCGCGCGGCGATCGACTGGAGCTACGAGCTGTGCTCCCCGGCCGAGCGGCTGCTGTGGAGCCGGCTGTCGGTCTTCGTCGGCGGCTTCGGCCTGGAAGCGGCCGAAGACGTCTGCTCCGGCGCCGGCATCGACCGGCACGACGTGCCCGATCTCCTCGACCGGTTGGTCGCCCAGTCCGTCGTCGTGGCCTGCCGGCGCGAGGGCCGGCCCGGCTTCCAACTACTGCAGACCATCCGCCACTACGGGCGGCAGCGGCTCACCGAGTCCGGCGAACACGACGCCTTGCGGCGGCGGCACCGCGGCTTCTTCCTCACCCTCGCCCAGCGCCTCGCCGACAGCTGGTGCGGTCCGGGCCAAGCGCAGGGCCTGGCCGTCCTGCGGGCCGAACACACCAACCTCAGGGAGGCCCTGGACTGCGGCGACGATCCGCAGGCCACGCTCGCACTCGCCACCGCGCTCCGCTTCCACTGGTGCGTCGGAGGGTTCCTCGGCGAAGGGCGGCGACAGCTCGATCGGGCGCTGGCAGGCGCGCCCGAGCCCACCCCGACCCGCGCCCGGGCGCTGTGGGCCGCTGCCTGGGTCGCGCTGTTGCAAGGCGACCGAGCAGCGGCCGAGCGATGGCTGGACGAGGCCGACGACCTGGGCGAGAAGCTGGACGACCCCTTGGTGCGCGCCTACGTCCAGGGTCTGCGCGGCTCGGTGGCGGCTTTCCAGGGGCGGTTGGCCGAAGCCGTGCCCTTGTTCGAGGTCGCGGTCGACGCACACAGGGAGCTGGGTGAGACGGCCGGAGCCGTCTTCGTGCTGTTCCAGCTGGCCGTCGTCCGAACCCGCCTGGGGGACGAGCGCGCCCAGCACGACGGCAGGCAGGCGGTTGCCCTCGCTCAGGCGCACGGGGAGCGGTGGGGGTGCGCGCTGGCGCTGCGAGCCCTGGGCTACGACGCATGGGTGCGCGGCGACTGGGAGGCGGGCAAGGCGCTGACCCGGGCCGCACTGGAGATCGAGCGGGACTTCCACGACTACGTCGCAGCCGCGCTGGTGCTCGGACTGCTCGCCTCTCTCGCCGCCGCCGGCGGGGAACACGAGCGGGCCGCAAGCCTGTTGGGCGCCACGCGGGCCCTGTGCAGGCGGGTCGACACCACCATCGCCGCGCTCGGCTCGGTCGTGGTCGAGGACCATGCCCGCTGCGAGGAAGCGATCGTCGCCGCGCTGGGACCGGCGGCGTACGAGAAGGCGCTCGCGGACGGCGGCCGTCACGACACCCCGGCCCAGGCCATCGCGCACGCTCTGGGGACCGCCCCCGAGAACGCTGCCGCGCCTACCATCCGGAAGCCATTGACCCGCCGCGAGGAGCAGGTGTCCGCGCTGGTGGCCGACGGTATGACCAACCGTCAGATCGCCTCCGCGCTCAAGCTCTCGCCGCGCACGGTGGACGGCCACGTCGAGAACGTCCTGGCCAAGCTCGCCTTCGGCCGCCGCACCCAGATCGCGACCTGGTGGGCGGCAGGACGGGCACCCGCTCGTCGTACCCCGTAGAAGTACCTATGGTCCTGGGGGGCCCCGCGCTCGATCCTTGTGGACAGACGCACATCGAGGCGGTCGAACCCCACCACGAGGGCCTCGACCGGCCGACGACCACTTCGTGCGCACCCTGGCGACTCGGCGCACCGTCCCCTGGACGCCCGCCGGCCACACCTGAGGCGACCACCTGTCGCCCCTCACCACGAGGACCGAATGTGAGCACAGCCATCACTGCCGTCAGGCCACCGCGCAGCCGCGCGAGACTGACCCTCTCCGTCGTCGTCACCGTGCTGCTCGCCCTGCTCGTGGGCGTCATCAGCCCGTTCGGCGCGGCATCGACGGCACACGCGGCAGAGACGAACGCCCCTTACTGGGACCAGAAAACGGCGGATTTCAGCGGGCAGAACGCGAACCCCGCGGACCACACGGCGTGGGTGAACACGTACAACACCGTCATCAGTGAGATCCGCACCCGGGTCACGAACGGGGACCTCACCTACTCCGTCGGGAACGAGCGCCAGAACAACGACTTCTTCCGGCTCCGCATCATCGGAGACTACGGGGCGACCACTCTCGTGGTGAACGCCGCGAACCTCTACGTGATCGGCTACCTCAACGAGCGCACGGGCGTCTACTTCTCGATGGGCGGCAGTACCGACGACCCGACCAACGCGAGCAACCCGCTGAACCCTCTCGGCGTCGCACCCGACATGATCGACAACACGACTGTCGCCCAGGGGGACTACGGGTACCTGGAGCGGCTCGCCGGTGAATCGCGCGGGAACCAGCGCTTCGGGCCGAATCAGCTCAACGACTACACGCGAATTCTGAGCGCGGTGCCGGGCACGGCTTACGCCAGCGCGGGGAATCAGGCGTGGGCCATCATGGGATTGATCCAGATGTTCGCCGAGGGTGCCAGATTCGACTTCATCTCCGCCAATATCGGAACCCAGGTGAACAACGGTGGCCTCCAGGCCAACCAGCCGTTGCCGATCCAGGGATCCGGTGCGTCCCAGCCGGACTCCACGACCCAGGACGCGACCGCGATGGACTTCGAGAACAACTGGTCCAGCCTGTCGAACTACGTGCGACAGGTGATCAACTCCGTGACGCCCCCGCGCGTTCAGTACTACATCAACACCAGCCTGGTCCTCCTCACCCTCGACGCGATCAGGCAGCAGCTGGCGGTCGCGTACAACCCGAAGGGTGGAGGCCTCCTGCAGGTGGATCCCGCGGTGGTCGCAGCCGATGGCTCCGGGACGTTCACGACCGTGCAGGCCGCGATCGACTCCATACCGGCTGACGGGGAAGCCCACACCATCACCATCCGCCCGGGCACCTACCACGAGGTCATCAACGTCCCGGCGAAGCTGACGAACCTGACCATCCAGGGCTCCACCGGCAACCCCGAGGACGTCGTGATCACCTACGGCAACGCTCACGGGATGCTCAAGCCCGACGGCACTCCCTACGGCACGACGGGCAGCGCCACGGCCACCTTCCGCTCGTCCGACCTGGCCGTCACCGGCGTCACGATCGTCAACTCGTTCGATCCCAACGCCAACCCGCAGATCGACCAGTACTCCACCCAGGCCGTCGCGGTGGCCGCCCTGGGGGACCGGCAAGTGTACAACAACGACCGGTTCATCGGCACCCAGGACACCGTGGAGACCGTGAACAACACGACCGGCGTGCAGAACCGGCAGTACTTCCGCAACGACTTCATCGCCGGCACCGTGGACTTCCTGTTCGGCAACGCGACCGCCGTGTTCGACCAGGACAACCTGGAGGAGATCGACCGGGGGCAGGCGCTCGGCGGCAACGTCGTGGCGCCGAACACCGACTCGTCGCAGAAGTACGGGATGCTCATCACCAACAGCAACCTGTTCTCCTCGGCGGCGCCGAACACCTTCACCCTCGGCCGGCCGTGGCACAACACGCCGACCGCGGTCGGCCAGTTGGTGGTCCGCGACACCACGCTCCCCGCGGGGCTCATCACCGCCGCTCCGTGGACGGACATGACCCCCGACTTCCACTGGTGGCAGGCCCGGTTCGCCGAGTACCAGAACGGCGGCGCGGGAGCCGGCGTGAACTCCAACCGGCCGCAGCTGGCGGATGCCCAGGCCGGCGACTATACCGCGGCCAACTACTTGGCCGGCAGCGATGGTTGGAGTCCGGTCTGGTGACCACCGCGCCGACGGGCACGCTGCGCACCCGCAGCACTCCCGCCCTCGCGGCACGATGACCCCGGGCGGGGGCGAGACGGTACGAGTGTCTCGCCCCCGCCCGGGGCTGTTCCTCGACGGCTCGCGGTCGTGGAGCAGGGCCGGCAGCCGCCCTGCGACCGCGCGGACGCGGTTCGGAAACATCGACGCCTCATCCTTGACACGGCGTTGTAGCACGCCGTAGGTTCCGGGCATCATTTGAAGCGCTTCAAAGCGCTGTGCACCACGAGGAGTCACCGTGCAGCTGACCCCCAGATCCCGCTTCGTAGCCGCCCTGACGACCGCTACCGCCGCGAGCCTCCTGCTGAGCGGCTGCGGGGGTGCGAGCTCGTCGGGCGGCAGTGCCAAGGCGTTCTCGTTGACCATCAACGACGACAACCACATCGTCCAGCAGGAGCTCACCTCGCTGGGCGCGGGCGCGTGCAAGGCGCAGAACGCGGCTCTTCCGCTTCAGGTCCAGACCCTCCCGATCGGTGACGTCGACCAGAAGGTGCAGCTTCTCGCCGGGCAGGACGCCCTGCCGGTGCAGTTCGCGGCAGGAAACGCGCCGGCGCTGACCAAGACGCTGGACAAGGCCGGCCAGGTCCTCGACCTCCAGAAGACGCTGACGGACCTCGGAGTGTGGGACGACATCCAGCCCGCCGCCGTCAAGACCGTGGAGAACCTGTACGGCAAGTTCGATGTGATGCCCTATCAGTTCAACATCGAGGGCATCTGGTACAACAAGAAGATCTTCGCCGATCACGGTGTCGCGGTCCCGACCACCTACGACCAACTGGTGGCCGCCGCCGCACAGTTCAAGAGCGCGGGGGTCATACCCTTCTCCGCGTCCGGCAAGGCCGGCTGGCCGATCACCCGGCTCGTCAGCGGCTACCTCTACCGCGAGCTGGGCCCGGACGCCCTCCAGGCCGTCGCGGACGGCAAGGCGAAGCTGACCGACCCGGCGTACGTCAAGGCCGCGCAGGCCGTCGCCGACCTGGGGAAGGCGGGATACTTCGGCCCCGGCGTCGGTTCGATCGACTACGACACCTCGGTGCAGGAGTTCCTGACCGGCAAGGCCGCCATGTTCTACATGGGCAGTTGGGAGCTCGGCGACTTCAACGACGCCACCAAGAACCAGATCGGCGCGGCCAACGTCGGCTTCATGCCGTTCCCGACCGTGGCCGGGGGACAGGGGAGTGCCGACCAGATCCCGGCCAACGTCGGTCTCCCGGTCGCCGTCTCGGCGAAGTCGTACAACGCGAAGGTCGGCGACTGGCTCTCCTGCACGGCCAAGAACTACGGTGCCGCCTCCCTGAAGGACCAGAGCACGATCTCCGGCTTCAAGCCCGCCGGCGACACCGGCACCTTGCCGCCGCTCACCCAGCTGGTGCAGGACACCATCGGCAGGACCACGACCAGCACGCTGTGGTTCGAGGCGCTCTTCAACACCAAGGCCACCGAGACCAGTCAGACCAACGCTGCACCGCTGGTCACCGGAGCCATCTCCGCCCGGGACTTCATGCAGAAGGTGCAGAACGACCTCGACAACGGCTGACCCGGCCCCACCCTCCGCGACCTGTACCGAACCCCTCTGAGAGAGCCGACATGCGTTCCGTTCTGGGAGACCGCCGCGCCATCCTCGTCCTACTGGGTCCCGCGCTTCTCGTGTACACGCTGGTGATGCTGGTCCCGATGGGCTGGTCCCTGGGCTACACCTTCTTCAAGGGCAACGTCATCGAGGGATTCTCCTTCGGCGGGGTCGGCAACTTCGTCAAGTTGTGGCACGACCAGGAAGCTCACAGCGCCCTGATGTTCACGCTCACATACGCGCTGGCGGTCACCGTCGCGCAAGTGCTCTGCGGCTACCTGCTCGCGCTGCTGTACGTGTTCGTCCTGCGCCGGTCGTCCGCGCTGATCCGCACGCTGGTGTTCTTCCCGGTGATCCTGCCGACGGTCGCCGTGGCGCTGATGTTCCAGAAGCTCTTCGCCGTCGCACCGCAGAACGGCCTGGCCAACATCGCCGTCGAGGCGCTCGGCATCCACCACGGCGACTGGTTCGCCAGCAGTTCGGGGGCCTTCCTCGTGCTGGTCGTGATGGACGTGTGGCGCTCCATGGGCTTCTACGCCGTGCTCATCTACGCCGGACTGCTCGACATCCCGGAGGAGACGATCGAGTCGGCGCGGCTCGACGGTGCCACCGGATGGCGGCTGGTCCGGCACATCATCGTGCCGCTGTCCTGGCCCGTGCTGCTGTCCTCGCTCGTGTTCAGCATCAACGGAACGCTCAAGGTGTTCGACTCGGTGCTGGCCCTGACCAACGGCGGGCCCGGCAGCGACACCACGCCGCTCACGCTGTACATGTTCCGCACCGCGTTCAACTACGGCGACTACGGCTACGGAAGCACGATCGCCCTGCTGCTCACGGTGGTCTGTCTGGGCGTCACCCTCATCATCTTCCGCTTCTCGCGACGCGACCCGAGCAAGGGCTGAACTCCAATGATCGACTCCATCGCGGCACCGCGGCGCGAGGTCCCGACCCGGGCGCCGGCGCCGGCAGCCCTTCGCCTGCGCCGCGGCACCCGCCGACTGGTGCGCAACGCCCTCGTCACCCTGCTCGTGGTGGTCGAGCTCGCGCCACTGCTGTGGCTGCTGCTCAGCTCCTTCAAGAGCCAGAGCGAGTTCGTCGGGGACCCCGCCTGGGCGCTTCCGAAGAGCTGGAGCTTCCACAACTACACCGACGCCTGGACCACCGGCCACGTGGCGCTCTACGTCCGCAACAGCCTGCTGGCCACCATCCCGTCGCTGGCCCTGATCATCCTGCTCGGCACCGCGGCCGGCTTCGCCCTGGAGGTCATGGTCTGGCGCGGACGCAACCGGGTCCTGCTGGTGTTCCTGCTCGGCATCATGGTGCCGAGTCAGATGATCCTGTTGCCGCTCTTCCGGGTCTACTTCCAGGCCGGCCTGTCCGGAACCCTCTGGCCGCTGATCATCACCTACACGGCAACCGGACTCCCACTGACCGTCTTCATGATGGCCACCTACTTCCGGGTGATCCCGCGCGAGGTCTTCGAGGCCGCGGCCCTCGACGGCGCGAGCATCCTCACGGCCTTCTGGCGGATCGCCTTCCCCATGGTCCGCAACGCCGTCTTCACCGTGGCACTGGTGCAGTTCTTCTTCATCTGGAACGACCTGCTCATCTCACTGACCTTCACCAACAACGACGACCTGCGCACCGTGCAAGTAGGTCTGCTCAACTTCACCGGGCAGTACGGCGAGACGGCCTACGGGCCGCTGTTCGCCGCGATCTGCATCAACGTCTTCGGAGCTCTCGTGCTGTACCTGCTGATCAACCAGCGCATCATGAAGGGCCTGACGGCCGGGGCGGTGAAGGGATGACCCCTCAGCCGGCCCCGCTCGTCGCCCCGCCGACCGCCGAGCACCACCGGGAGCCCTTCGGCATCGGCGAGCCGACGCCCCGGCTCTCCTGGAAGACGACCGCTCCGGCGGGCTGGGCACAGCACGCCTACCAGATCGAACTCACCCGTGACGGCGGAGCCCACCGCACGGACTGGGTCACCTCGGCGGACTCCGTCCTCGTCCCCTGGCCGGCCGCCCCGCTGCAGTCGCGTGAACGCTGCGGGATACGCGTCCGCGTCCGCGGCGCCGACCGCACCGCCAGCTCCTGGAGCGCCCCCCTGCAACTGGAGACGGGCCTGCTCAAGCCCACGGACTGGACGGCGCAGGCGGTCTCGCCGCAGTGGCCCGAGCAACTCGACGGCGTGCGGCGTCCGCCCCTGCTGCGCAAGGAGTTCGGGGCCGGCTCGGACATCGAGCGCGCACGGCTCTACGTCACCGCACACGGGCTGTACGAGATCGAGATCAACGGCCGACGGGTGGGTGACCACGCACTCGCGCCCGGCTGGACCAGCTACGCACACCGGCTGCGCTACCAGGTCTTCGACGTCACCGACCACGTCCGGCCCGGCGCCAACGCCATCGGCGCCTGGCTCGCCGACGGCTGGTACCGCGGACGGCTCGGCTTCCACGGCGGCCACGCCAACCTCTACGGCGACCGCGTCGCCCTGCTCGCCCAGCTCGAAATCGTCCACGGCGACGGAACCGTCACGGTGCACGGCACCGACGCCTCCTGGCGTGCGGCGTTCGGGCCGGTCCTGGCCTCCGGCCTGCTCGACGGCGAGACCTACGATGCACGAGAGGAACGGCCGGGCTGGTCCGAGCCCGGCTTCGACGACACCGACTGGTCGCCGGTCGGCCCGGTCCCCCGGGACCCGGCGACGCTGTTCGCCCCTACTGGCCCACCGGTCCGCTGCACCCAGGAGATCGCCCCGATCCGGATCACCACACTCGATGCGGACCGCCTGCTGGTGGACTTCGGGCAGAACCTCGTCGGTCGGGTCCGCATCACCGTCAGCGGTCCGTCCGGACACACCGTCATCCTGCGCCACGCCGAAGTGCTCCAGGACGGAGAGCTGTGCGTGCGCCCCTTGCGCGGTGCGCTGTCCGTCGACCGCTACATCTTGCGGGGCGCGGCGGCCGAGACCTGGGAGCCGCGGTTCACCCTCCACGGATTCCGGTACGCCGAGATCACCGGCTGGCGCGGCGGGGATCCGCAGCGCGACATCGTCGCTCGCGTCCACCACACCGACATGGCCAGGACCGGCTGGTTCAGCTGCTCCAACGAACAGGTGAACCGCCTCCACGAGAACGTCGTGTGGAGTCTGCGGGGCAACTTCGTCGATCTGCCCACCGACTGTCCCCAGCGCGACGAACGGCTCGGCTGGACCGGCGACATCCAGGTCTTCGCGCCGACGGCCGGCTTCCTGTACGACTGCCACGGCATGCTCTCGTCCTGGCTGCGCGACCTTGCCGCCGAACAGCTGGAGGACGGCACCGTGCCGTGGTACGTCCCCGCGATACCGGGCGGCTCCCAGTGGACCCCGGCCAGGCCGGGTGCGGGCTGGGGAGACGTGGCAACGCTGACACCGTGGGCGCTGTACCTCGACTCCGGCGACGCAGGCCTGCTGGCCGCGCAGTACGACAGCGCGCGGCGCTGGGTCGACCTCGTCACCGGGCTCGCGGGCCCCTCCGGGCTGTGGAACCTCGGCTACCAGCTCGGTGACTGGCTGGACCCCGCTGCCCCGCCGGAGGATCCGGGCGCGGGCCGAACCGACCGGCATCTCATCGCCACGGCGTACTACGCCTGGTCCGCACGGCACCTGGCGCTGATGGCCGGCGTCTTGGGCCACGAGGACGACCGGCTCCGGTACGAGGCACTCGCGCTGCGGGTGCGCCAGGCGTTCATCGACGAGTACGTGCCGTCCGAGGGGCGAATGACCAGCGACACCCAGACCGCGTACGCCATCGCCCTGCAGTTCGACCTGCTGCCCGGCCCCGCTGCCCGGGCGGAGGCAGGGGAGCGGCTCGCCGAACTCGTCGCGGCCGGCGGGCACACCATCCAGACCGGTTTCATCGGTACGCCGTTGGTGGCCCCGGCCCTGAGCGCCACTCAGCACACCGACACCGCCTACGCCCTGCTCCTCCAACAGGAGTGCCCGTCTTGGTTGTACGCACTCAAGCACGACGCCACGACGGTCTGGGAGCGCTGGGACAGCATGCTCCCGGACGGCACCGTCAACCCGGGCGACATGACCTCGTTCAACCACTACGCCCTCGGCGCGGTCGCGGAGTGGCTGCACACGACCGTCGCAGGCCTGACCGCTGCGGCCCCCGGCTACCGCGACATCGTCTTCCGGCCACGACCGGGCGGCGGGATCACCTGGGCCGGCGCGGCCCACGAGTCGCCGTACGGCAGGGTGGCGATCCGCTGGGAGCTGCACGAGTCGCGCTTCGAGGTGCGAACCACGGTGCCCACCGGCACGCGGGCACGCATCGAATGGCCCGATGGGCAGGTGACCGTACTGACGCCGGGAACCGCCAGCACCTGCTGCCCGGGGTGCGCAAGCGCCGCGCCCCGCGATTAGCGCGGTGCCCGGAGAGCGTGCAGCCGGTCCGCCCCCTGGAACACCCGTGTTCAGAGCAGGTCGTCGTCCCACTGCGCCAGCAGGATGTCGCCAAGATCGCCGCCGGTTTCTTCCCCCACCCCGTCGTGAAGAGGTTGTTCGGTCCAGATGACCTTGCCGCGGGATGTGTAGCGGGTGCCCCAGCGTTCGGCGAACTGAGCGACCAGGAACAACCCCCGTCCGCCCTCGTCGGAGGCTCGGGCCCGCCGCAGGTGGGGGGACGTGTTGCTGGCGTCGGAGATCTCGCAGACCAGACTTCGGTCGTGAAGCAGCCGGACATGGATCGGCTCGGTGCCGTACCGGATGGCGTTGGTGATCAGCTCACTGAGGATCAGCTCGGTGTTGAACTGGATCTCCTCCAGCCCCCACTCCTGCAGTTGACGGGCGCATTCGGTGCGGATGGGGGCGACGGCGGCCGGGTCGCTGGGGACGTCCCAGTCGGCGACCCTCACCGGGTCCAGCAGCCGGGTGCGGGCCACCAGCAGTGCGACGTCATCGCGGGGGCGGGCAGGCACCATCGCGCTGAAGACCGCCTCGCAGGTCTCCTCCGGGGCCCGCCCCGCAGCGTCGCCGAGTGCATCCCGCAGCGAGTCCAGACCGACGTCGAGGTCTCGGTCGCGGTCCTCGACGAGCCCGTTGGTGTACAGCACCAGGTTGGATCCCGCCGCCAGCTGCAGCTCGGCGACCTCGAACGGCAGGCTCCCGCCCAGGCCAAGGGGCGGGGAGAGGGGAACATCCGGGAACGTCACGGTGCCGTCGGGGCCGACGAGGGCGGGCCCGAGGTGGCCGGCCCGCGCCACGGTGCACCGTCCGGAGACCGGATCGTAGATGGCGTACAGGCACCTGGCCCCGGTGATTCCCGCTCCCTGCTCCTCGCGAGCCTCGTCCCGGTCGATCCGGGCGACCAGCTCATCGAGGCGCGCGAGAATCTCGTCGGGAGGCAGGTCGAGAGCGGAGAAGTTGTGCACCGCGGTGCGCAGGCGGCCCATGGTGGCCGCGGCGTGCAGGCCGTGGCCGACCACGTCTCCCACCACCAGGGCCGTCCGGGTGCCCGGGAGGGGGATGACGTCGAACCAGTCACCGCCCACACCGGGCTGGGCGGACCGGTATCGGTGGGCGACCTCCAGCGAGGACAACTCGGGCACCCCGTGGGGCAGCAGGCTGCGCTGCAGGGCGACGGCCAGGGCGTGTTCCCTGGTGTACCGGCGGGCGTTGTCCAGGCACACCGCCGCCCGGGCCGCCAGCTCCTCGGCGAAGGTCACGTCGTCCTGCTCGAACGGATCGTTCTCGGCCCGCCAGAAGTTGACCATCCCCAGGACGACCCCGCGGGCCTGCAAGGGCGCCGTGATCAGTGAGTGGAGCCCGTACGCCAGGATCCTGCGAGCCGACTCCGGGTCCTGGGCCCGCCAGCCGTGGGCAGCCCGCAAGTCCGCCTCGATCACCGCGCGGCCGTGCTCCACCACGGCGGCCGGCGGAGTGGAAGGGGCGAACCGGATCAGTTCACCGACGGGGATCAGCGGGTGATCGGCGTGGATGCCACTGACCGCGACACGCCGCATCTCGGTGCTCGCGCCGGCCGGCTCCTCTCCGCGCAACACCAGGTCCAGCAACTCGACGGTGACGAAGTCGGCGAACCGTGGGACGGCCGCCTGCGCCAGTTCCTCGGCCGTGTGCGCCACGTCGAGGGTGGTGCCGATCCTGAGCCCCGCCTCGTACAGCAGGGTGAGCCGCTCCCGCGCCACCTCGGCCCGGCCTGCGAGCGCCCGCAGTTCGGTGGTGTCCCGCAAGGTCGCCACCCAGCCCGGCGGTTCCTGCGGGCCAGTTGATCGGACATTGACGGCCAGCAACCGGTCCCCGGCCAGGTGGACTTCGTCCGTGGCCACCCGCCCCGAGGCGAGCAGCCCGGCCACCCCGGCCTCCAGGCCCAGCCCGGTGACCGGCCGCCCCTCGCAGTCCGGCGGCAGGTCCAACAGTCGTCGCGCCTCGTCGTTGGCCAGCAGCAACTGCCCGTCCCCGTCGACGATCACCACACCCTCGCGCACCGCGTGCAGTACGGCGTCGTGGTGCTCGTACATCCGGGTCATCGCGGCCGGCCCCAGCCCTCGGGTCTGACGCCGCAACCGCCGCGATACCAGTGCCGTCCCGCCTGCGGCCACCGCCAGCACCCCCGCTGCCGTTCCCAGTACCACCGGCAGCTGTCGGTCCACCGCGTTGTGCACGTTCCTGACTTTGATGCCGACGCCGACCGTGCCGACGGCCGGACCCTCCGGTTGGGTGACGGGGACGAGCGCGACCACCACGGCCAAGCCGTCGGACGTCTTGGTCGTGAGCGTCGAGGCCTTGTCCGGGGGCGTGCCCGAACCGGTGACATGCGTGCCGATCATGGCAGTGTCGGGGTTGGCGTAGGTGATGCCATTCGAGCCCCACACCACGATGAAGTCGACACCGGCCGCTTGCTGCGTTCCCTGTGCCTGCGGCTGCAACACCGCGGCTGGATCCGCGCTGGTCAGCGCCGCTACGGTCCCCGGGGCGTGAGCGACTGCTTCAGCGACGGCGAGTGACCGCCGACCGGCCTCGTTCTCGCTGTCACGCCGAGCCTGCAGGACCAGCGCGACAACCGCGGCGGCGATGAGAAGCACCACGACCACCACCTGCGAGGCGAACACTTGACCCGCGATACTGCGAAGGCCCGGCACGGAGCGCAGACGCTCCGCTGGAGACCGGTGAGGAGCCTCGCGCTCGTGCTCCACCCGGGTGCGCTTTCCTTCCTGCGAACTCAAAAGATCACGCCAACCCTTTTCCGATGAACCTGGACGCGGCTGGAGCCCAGAATCGACGGAAAACCCGTCCGTAAACCTCTTCCTAGCACCTGGTCCCAGTGCGGGCGAGTGCGTGATACGGGCTGTCCCGGTGCAGGTCAGGTGAGCTGTGATCGACCGTACGTCGAGGCCGCACCGGTTCGGCTACCTCCGGTGCCGGTGCAACCCTGGCCCCAGCTCGCGCGAAGGCCCGCCGTAGCGGGTGCACCGTCATCAGCGAGCAGATGCCCGCTGTCGACGGAGAGCCAATTCCCCAGGCGGAAAGGCAAGTGATTCCCCATCAGCCGCGCAGCTCGCCGAGCCGACCAGGGGGCACCGGAATTCAGGGCGGAGGACGACCCAGTGGAGCGAGCCGTTCTTGGATACTTACTGGCTTCGGCTCGTCAGGGTGACGTTGGGGGGCGAGGGTCAGGCCGGTGCCGGCTATGAAGCCGTTGAGGGTGTCGGGCTGGTACTGCGGGCGCTTGAGCCGGTTGCGGACGAGGGCTTCGAGTCGGTCGAGCGCGACCACGGCGAGGTTGGCGAGGGCGCGCTTGACGTGTGCCCAGACCCATTCGACCGTGCGGGAACGGTAGCGGGGGCTGCCTGGCGGAGACGGCGGGTTCAGGGCGGTCAGCTGACGGGTGGGAGAGCGGCGGCGGTGGCAGGGGCACCCTGCTCGATCCTCGCGAACTGCCGAACGTGGACCGGATCTCCGAGGACAGCGCGGACGACGACGCCTTCCCGCTCACGCCCGCGCAGCGCGACCAGCTGATCGTCGCCGCCAAGGACGACGGTTTCCGTGTCGTGCTGAACCGCGACGGCTACCTCGTCGTGCACGGATAGGCCGATCAGCAGGAGAGAGTAGCGACCAACTCGTCGCGGCCGTTCACCCGGATCTTGCGGTAGATGGCCTTGAGATGGTCGTTGGTCGTGTGCTGCGACAGGTCGAGGGTGTGGGAGATCTGTTTGCTGGAGCGGCCGTCCAGGACCTGGTCGATCACCGTGCGTTCCCGGGGTGTGAGGCCGTACCACGCGGCGACCGCGGGCAGGAGTTGGCCGGCACCGGCCGCCTGGATGGTGACGGCCACCTCGCCGCGTCGGGCGCCGGTCAGCAGTTGGGCCTGCAGCGCGGCGAAGCCGTGGCTGGTCGGGATGCGGCTGAGCACGGGTTCGCTCTGGCGGCGGGCGGCGGCCGCGACGTTCCAGAGGGTCAGAGAGAGGTCCTCGTCCGTGTCGAGGATCAAGTCGGGAAAGCACGTCCGGAGCCATTCGCGCCCGGTCGGGGTCGCGGAGGCGAGGCCGTCGTTCTCGTCGATGACGAGCACGCCGGGCGGCATCGCGGTGCGCAGGGGATGCGGCCTGGCGCGGCCGACGTAACCGCGCAGCGAGGCGGCCAGCGGCGCCGCGACCTGCCGCGCGTTGTCGATGTCGGCCGGGGTGAACGGCGGGCGGCGACGCTCGCGCAGCAGGATCAGCGTGCCCCAGTGCGCGGCGCGATCGACCAGGTCGAGCCGCATCTCGCTGCCCCAGCCGTCGTCGGCCATGCTGTCGAGCAGCGGCACGACGCCCGGCGGCGCGGTGGCCGTCGTGTCCCGCACCGCGACAGTTGGGCGGCTCGTGGGCCGGTCGGCGGGTCGCCGGGGCGGGTAAGGCTGCTGATCGAGCAGCCCGGCCGCCTTGATGCGGCGGAAGTGGGCGCAGCTGTAGCCCTGGTGCTCGACCAGGAAGCAGCCGACGCCGGTGACCGGATCCTTGCCGGAAAGCATGTACCCGTCGTGCGGCACGAGCCGGTGCAGCTGGCGGGCCAGCTCGCCACCGAGGTCGGCCAGGCTGTCAGCGCGTGCGGCAGCCTGCCGCGCGGCGTGGGCGACGAGCAGTGGCGCGGGCGCGGGGGACACCGCAGGAGTATCGCAACCGGCTCCCCCTAGGTCTAGGGATATGCGCCGCGTATCCCGGGGCGGACAGTGGAACTCGGCCGGGCAGTCATTGCCCTGCCGCTCACTGTCAGTCAGCAGAAGCAGAGGATGAGGAGTACTCGTGCGTCGATTCCTGGTGGTTGCCCTGTCCGTTTCCGCCCTACTCGCAGGTGGCACGGTGTCCGCCGCCGCGAGCAGCGCCGACGCGCGGTCCGCGCCGTCTGCCGCGTCACACGACGGCTGGGTGCCCGATCCGATCCCGCCGTCATATGACGCGCCCGCCGGGCTGCTGTGCGACTTCCCCGTGCACTGGGACGTGACGGTGAATCAGGTGCGCACGAAGGTCGTCGAGACCTACCCGGACGGCAAGCCCGAGCGGCAGCTGGCCACCGGTGCGCTGTTCCTCAACGTCAGCAACGCCGCCACCGGCGCGAGCACCCTCGTGGACGCCAGTGGCAGTGCTGTGATCGACTACGGCACCGACGGCTCAATGGTCTGGCACGTGGTCGGGCCGGTCATCGCGCTCGCGCCCGCGGGCCGCAGCAACCTGCCGCGCGGCCTCTACACCATCGACGGCGTCTACCGGATCGAGTACAGCGCGACCGGATTCAAGACCGTCACGCTCGTGCACGGCACTGTCCACAACCTCTGCGGCGACCTCGGCTAGTTGCTCTGACCGGGATGGTTCGCCGGATTGGTGCTGCGGGCGGTTGGAGGTGCGGCGACGTCCGTGGGTCCGACCGTTGGGGGTGTGGTGGCAGAGCCTGTCCGTGTGCGCAGGTTGACCGACCTGGCTCGCGGTCGGCGTCGCGGTCCTGGGCGCCGCGCTCGCCGCTCAGACGTGACGAGTGCTGATGGGTGCTCAGGCGGCTAGCTTCACGGGGGAGGTGGGGCAGTCCGAGCACCTCCGTCTCCTCACGGGTGGCACGATCGAAGGCCGGCCGCAGCTCGGGCCAGGTCTCCTGGGTCTCCCAGGAGAGGATGTCGGCGTTGGTCCGGCCGATCCGCGGCACCTCCGGGGCCGTCGTCGCACCGCGTCCGGCGAGCCGTATGCCCCGCGCGCAAATCGGCGAGGGTCGCCGCGCCAGCCGTGCAGCAGCAGCTCCGCGCTCTCGCGGCTTTCTCGGGTCCACGGCTATTGCTGACCAGGCGTCAGTTGACAATTACGGTATGCATACCGGAATTGCAGCAAGGGGTGCTTGCGCTCTTTGTCACAGCCGAATGGTATGTAGGTGAGTGGGTGGACCTTGGCGCTTCCGTCGTCAGGGTCCACCCACTCACCTGTTCACCCGTTACAGCTGGACCGGGAACTCCCCGGCCTTGACAGCGTCGAGGAAGCCCTGGAACGCCGCGGGCTCGAACTTCAGGACCGGGCCGCGGCCGTGCTGCTTGGTGTCGCGGACCGGGATGGCGCCGGCAGGGGTGCGGCCGACCTCGACGCAGCTGTTGCCGGCCTCGCTGCTGTAGCTGGACTTGGCCCAGCTGTAGCCGCCCTGGTCGAGGGTGGTGCCATGTTGCATGATCATCCTTTCAGTCAGCCCAACTGCTCTTGCTCTTCAGGGTTGCCTGCAAGTATGACCGGGTCGCCTGCGGGTCGAGTGCTTGGGACATCAGCAGCTCAAACTGGCGGTTGTGGCGGGCGAGCTTCGTGGGCTGGTCCTTGAAGGCCATGTCCTGTTCCGTATAGGCGACGCCGTCGCCCGGCAGGTCGCTGAACAGGTAGATGGCGAAACTGCCGGTGGTTCCGACGTGCTAGCCAGAGTTCGAACCAGCCCTCCGGCGGGTCCTCGCTGAACAGCACCTGGTTGCGCCGCTCGGCGCGCTCGAAAGCCTTGTCGAGCGGGCCGGCGGGCTGCTGGAATGGCCCGGCCCGCCCATGGTCCTGGCCTGGCCCAAGGCCTGACCCACCACAGAGTGCCGGGAGGTCTGCGGGTCCTGGGCGCACCAGGATGCACATGAGCACCGCGCTACTGGACGTCTTCGAACTCCACGTCCGCAACACCGTGTTGGGCGCGATGCGCGAGTCACTGCCAGAGCGGCGAGTGTGGCCAACCGGGATACAACGGGCCGGCTCACCGGTGTGGTCGCCGGGGGCGTAGCGGCTCCAGACGCCGCTGGTGCCGTCTGGAGGCGAGGCGGCGTGCGCACAACCGGCCGGGCTTCGCGGCGCAGTTGACGACGGTGCGGTTCCTGGGGCAGTTCATGTCTGACCCGTGGCAGGTGCCGCTGGTGGTGACAGGCTACCTGGTCAAGCAGTTGGGGATCGCTGACACCTCGGTAGCTCCAACTGGCGCTGCTGGCACTGCCGGTAGCGTGCGGAACAGCCCGCGCGGTTGCCAGGCAGCAGGTAAACTCACTGCGCAGAGGCCCACCAGGGGGGAGGGTCGCGCACCAAGGGGGAACTATGCCCGGAGGCATGACCGGAGGCTTCACCAAGGCCGTCGCAGTCCTCGCTCTCGCCGCAGGCGTCACTGCCCCGGCCGTTGGCGTGAGCATCGGCGCTGACGGCACCGCCCGCCCGTTGGCAGGAGGCGTGCACTCGACCAACAGCGCCCCGGCCCCGGCGAACATCGGCGGGGTCATCAACCGCTCCACCGTCTCCCCGGACCCGGGTGATTTCACCGGCGGGGGCGCGGTCCAGCCCGGCGGCGTGCAGCTCACCTAGGAGTAACGGACGGCCCACGCCCGCGGGTTGTGCTCCCGCTCTGTCTTCTCAGCTGGGGGCGCAGCCCGCTCGCAGGGCGCTGCCGTACAGCGGGTTGTGATCGGTGTCGAGAATGTCCGCCTCCTCGAAGCCGCCCATCAACTCCTTCGACCCTTCGACCCTTCGACCCGGCCCCGTGGTGTCCGGTGTCCATCCAGTCTGTATAGCCTCGCTGTCATGACGGCTCGCGAACCCCTCTCCACCTCCTTCACCGCCTCCAGCACAGCGGACGACGTTGTGCGGGGCGTCGACCTCACCGGCATCCGCGCGATCGTGACGGGAGCCTCCTCCGGAATCGGGATCGAGACGGCTCGCGCGTTGACCGCAGCCGGGGCGCAGGTGACGCTCGCCGTGCGGAACACGGCTGCGGGTGACGCCGTCGCTGGATCGATCGAGGGCTCGACCGGAAGGGGCCGGCCCCGAGTCGGCCGGCTGGACTTGGCCGACCAAGCCACCGTCAGCTCGTTCGTCGCCGCGTGGAGTGGCCCGCTCCACCTGTTGGTGAACAACGCGGGCGTGGTCACCGGTGGTCTCGAACGAACCCGCGAGGGATGGGAGTTGCAGTTCGCGACCAACCATCTGGGGCACCTGGCACTCGCCATCGGCCTGCACGATGCCCTGGCTCTTGGCGCGTCCGAGCGGGACGGGGCGCGGATCGTCTCGCTCAGCTCGACGGCGCACATGCGGTCCGGCGTCGACTTCGACGACCTCCACTTCGAGAAGCGTAGCTACGACCCGCAGATCGCCTACGCCCAGTCGAAGACGGCGAACTCCCTGTTCGCCGTCGAGGCGACCCGCCGGTGGGCGTCCGACGGCATCGTCGCCAACGCAGTGAACCCGGGCGGTGTCGCGACGGGTCTGCAACGGAACTTCACCACGCAGCAGCGTCAGTCGCTCGACGCGGCCGAGGCCGCCGGTGTCTTCAGGTACAAGACGGTCCAGCAGGGAGCCGCCACCACCATGGTCGCGGCCGTCGCCCCACAGTTCGCCCACTCCGGCGGCCACTACCTCGACGACTCGCGGGAGGCCTACACCGTGCCGAACGACGCCGACCTCGCGCACCATCCGCACGGCGTCAAACAATGGGCGCTCGATCCCGCTCTCGCCGAGCGCCTCTGGACGGTCTCGACCGACCTGCTGCGGGCCTGAGGCCTCCGGGCGCGCCGGCCGGGACCATCAGCGACTCGCTGCTACGCCACCTGCCCCTGCATCAGGAACCGGCCCGGCACCGGCCCCGTCCCAACGGCAGCCAGCGCTCCCGTGATCCTTCGCACGTGGTACGGCAGGCACGCGTTCGCCAACTCGCCCACGTGCACCCAGTCGTAGCCGAGCAGGTCCGGCCCCGCCACCTCCTGCGGCCGGGCCGATCCCGCATGCTCGACGCTTAGTCGGCGCACGAAGACGAAGTTGTATCCCTCCCGCGCCTCCGGCTCCCGATTCGACGGCGAGTAGTCCACCACCGCCAGGTCCGCCCCGCCGAACGGCACCGCGATGCCCAACTGCAACCGCACGATCCGCTGCACCGCGACCAACGCCGACTCGTCCGGGGCACAGTGCCCACCTGGCAGCCAACCGCAACGGCGCTCCCGCATCCGAAGGACCATCACCTGGTCGTGGTCCGGGTGCAGCAGCACCGCCTGCGCCCCGATCCGACGCGGGGGCGGGCTCACGTAGTTCGACCTGTCCATGAAGATCGTTTCCTTTCGCTCGTCACGTTGATCACTGGAGAAGACGACGGCCAATGGCCGGATCAAGGCCTCGTGTGCGTCGGGTCTGACGACGCCCGCGTGCCACGAGGGAGCAGCGGCACCTCCTCGTCCCGCATGACCCGGCGGGCCAACCCGGAGGAGATGCGCAGCGCGTCGGCCACTCCGTCCACCGAGCCCGTGCGCTCGTACAGCGCGGTCAAGTACGCCCGGCTGGGGGAGATCCAGCGCCCCTTCACCGGCCGAACCCGATCCGCCGGGTCCACCGCGCACTGATACACCCATGAGCGCGAACGAAGGCTCAGCGACCCGGCCTTGTGGAGCCCGACCGCCGTGCGCACCACGTGACCCGTGGCGCCGAACTCCCGTCGCACCGCCACCAGTCGGCCGAGGTTGCCGCGCGAGTCGGACAAGCTCGCCCCCAGTGCCGGCAGCACCTTGCCCGCCGTCACGCAGCCCCCCGCCGCGCGCAGCGGGCACGAGCACTCCAGCAGTTGGTCCTCCTGTGGCCAGGTCGCCGCGCCGTCGCGCTCCAACCAGACGTGGGTGAGGTCATCGATCTTCATGTCCCTCCTTCTGCTGCCGCCCGTCCCCGTCCGGCTCCCGCTCGGTGATGAGCCGCGCGGCCACTCGGGCGGCCACGCCCGCGTGCGGCCTCCCCGCCTTGTCGAAGGCCGCCAGAACCCGCGACCCACACCCCAACCTGCCCCTCGACCCGCCGGTACTGGACATGGCTCTCCTTGCACTCGAACTTCCAGGAACGTGAATGGCCGGTTCAACTCAGGGACGTGGCACCTGAGAAGCGATCAGAAGTGGTCCCGCCACTGCGCTCACTAGCCACTCAGCGGGATCCGGACCCGGCGCCGACCCGGTCAACCCGGCGCCGAACCCCTCGCCCCGACACCCGGACGCATCAGGTATCGCGGGCGCGCCCCCAGGAGGCAGCGCCTCCCAGGAGCCCCACACCGCCCAGCTCCATCGAATGAGCAGTGTGGGAGCCGTCAGAACGTCAGCTGAACCAGCCGCTCAGACCGTCGTCCTCGCCATCGTCAAGACCGGCGGGAAGACCGTGACGCGCAACCAACTGAGCGGTCCTCACGACGCTGTCACGCACGGCCTGCCGGTACTCCTCACTCACCATCAGCAGGGCCAGGTGCTCCCGAGGGAATGCCCGGTGATTGCGGGTGTGATCCGGTTCAACCCACAGGAACGCCCACACCTCCGGCCCGATGCCATCAAGCGGCGAACCCTCCGTCATCGCTGCCCCCTCGGACACAGAGGAGCATGGATGGCCCGAGCCCGCCGAATCGCCGAAGCGACCGCCCGATCCGAACGACCCTCCGTCGCCTCCAACGCGGCCAGACCCTCACAGGTCCGGCACTTGGTCCTCTGGGCTCTGCCGCCCGACGCAGCGCCCCAAGTCACAAGAGACCCATGTGCGCCGGCGCGATGCTCACCCACACGCGCTTGCCGGGACCGTCGTCACGGGGACCATGCCCCCACGTCAGCGCGAGCTCGTTGATGAGCCAGAGCCCCCGTCCGGACTCATCCTCCGGTTCGACCGGGCGGACCGTCGGCGGCTCGGCACTGGAGTCGCGCACCTCGATCCGCAGACACTCGCTGGATCCCTCGAACCACAAGAAGATCGGTTCATCCAACCCCGCGGACCCGTGGACAACAGCGTTCGCAATCAGCTCACTGATCACCAACTCGCCAGCAGGGCTGAACAGTTCAGAGATGGAGAATTTTCTGAGGAAGGCTCGCAGAAGCGCGCGAGCCAGGGGCGCCGCTCTCTTGCTGCTCGGAAGCCACGCCGAGCATCCGAGCGCCACCGGTTGCGAAAGCCCCGGCGGCTTTTGGTGGATCACAACCAGTTCCACGCATGGACCATTAGCATCCTGCATGTCGGCCTGCTTCCGTCAGGTTGGCCATTCCCCCGGGCCGGTAGGACGGTCGCGGGGGTCTTGCTGCACAACGGAGTGTCGCGCGCAGCGGCGAGCCGCGTGATCAGTGCGTGACACAGCGCACATGAATAGTCCACCGGTTGACTGGTCCAGTCAAGCCGAACGAGAAAAAGGCCCCTGCCAATGGCGGGGGCCTTGAAAGAGCTTGACGAGACGTCAGTTCGTCAGGCTGTACTCCTCCGTGCGAGCCCAGCGGTCGCCCGGGTTGATGCCGACCTCGTACGCCAGGGGCTTGCCATCGGCGTCGTACACCGTGTGTCGTACTTCCGAGACCGCGCTCGGCGCTTCAAGTCGCAGCAGGGCCAGGTCCTCATCGTTCGCCAGGCGCGAGCCCCACAAGTCGCGGCCGCTGTGCGGGCGACGACCGGTCTGCATCTCGATGTAGCGAGTCGTTCCTTCTCGAACCCGCTCGCGAAGCAGTAGCCGCGGGGCCGCCTCGATCACATCAGCCGTGAACCACGAGATGCTGTGAGCGCTGGGGGTCGAGCCTTCGAAGGTGAGGCGGTGCCGGCGCCCAACCTGCTCGCCCGGCTGAATGCCGAGCGCAGCCGCGACGTCGTCCGGGGCCGGAACCAGTTCCGCCGCCAAGATCTCGGCGTACTCGCCCGACGTGTAGATGTTGCCGGTCTCCACGGCCGTTCGGTAGCGCTCACCTGCGGTTCGAGCGAGTGGAGCGCGCTCGCGAACGACGCTGCCAAGGCCCTGCCGAGTCTCGATCAGACCCTCGTTCCGCAGGACCTCCAGCCCCTTGACGACCGTCGCTCGGGAGACCTTCCAACGCTCGGTCAACTCCCGCTCGGAGGGAAGTGCATCACCAGGTGACAGTTCTCCCCGCACGATACGGCCGCGCAGGTCTGAAGCGATCTGCTCATACTTCGGGAGTGCCATACCTTGCTCCTAACTTGCTCGGTGGACTGGTCCAGTAGTCATGCTCCGATACTGGGCGGCCCGGGTCAAGGCAGGCTGAATGTCAGATCGTCAGTCTGGTGGATCGTCAAGAGTGCGCTGACGCGCAGCGGCTGGGTGTAGCGGAGGGAAGCTTGGTGCTGGTGCGCTGGTCGGCGGGCTCGTTCCCGCTAGGGGCGTCGGTGACTACTCCGAGAGTTTCGAGCGTCATCCCGAAGCCGTGCGTCCGCTATTGACTGCCTGCCATCATCTACGGATGGAGGCGCGCTCTCGCGGGGCGCATCCATCGATCTGATTGGACAGCGCGGAAGGAGCTCCCGTGACCCCCACCCCTGAGTGGTTCAAGTCCAGTTACAGCAGCAACGGCGGTGCGTGCGTCGAGGTGGCCGCCAACATCCTCGGCTCCGTCCCCATCCGGGACTCGAAGGATCCCGAGGGGCCGGCGCTGACCTTCGGCGCCGAGGGGTTCGCCGCGTTCATTCACGGTGTGAAGAAGGGTGTCTTCGGCACCGCCTGACATGCCGCAGCCCCGTGACGGCGGCCTGGCCGGTGGTGCGTCGTCCTCTGTGAGTCTGTCGCGCAGTGCCGGTGCCTGTGGTGGTGGGCCACCCGGGGGCCGGCTCTGCCGCGGACTGAAAGGCCAAAGCGTGACGGTCCGTCGGCTTGCTCCGGCGGGCCGTCAGCTGTCTGTGCGTCAGAAGCCTGCCTTGCGGTTCTCGGGGTCCTGGGCTGCGCGTTGAGGCGCTGAACAGCAGGCCGGATCCCCGAGCGGATCGGCTGGGAAAACCGGTGTCGGGCGAATGGATCAGGGTGGTAGAAGTACCGCCGTGCACAAGACCCTGGAGTTTCCCGATCTGCTGCGGCTGATCGACGACCGTTCAACCGCCTTCCGTGCTGCGATCGCTGTCGCGCCCAGCCTCGACCTGCCCGTGCCGACCTGCCCCGAGTGGACGCTGTTCGACCTGGTGCAGCACATCGGCGAGGGCCGCCGTCGCTGGGCCGCCACCGTCGCTGCCGGGCCGGACGCCACGTCCAGGACCCCGGCCCAGGGTGACGCGGTCGCGCCGCGGGAGCGCGAGGGCGTGTTGGCCTGGCTGGCCGGCTCGACCGAGCTCATGCTGGCGGCCTTGCGGGAGGCCGGTCCGGACCAGGGCTGCTTCACCGGCTGGGGTGTCACGCAGACGCCGCACACTGCCGGTGGCGTCGCCCGGCACCAGGTCCAGGAGATCGCGGTGCACACCTATGATGCCCAACGCGCCGTGGGCGAGTCGGTCGCACTGCCTGTCGAGCTGGCGCTCGACGGTGTCGAGGACAGCCTGTTCATCGCCAGCTTCACGAGGAGTGCCTGGCCGCACAAGCCCACCGCCTTCGACCTTCACGCCACCGAGGGCCGATCCTGGCGCCTCACGGTGGACGGCGACGGTGCACGGACCACCCGGCTGCCCGCCACCGGGGAAGCCCCGGAAGCGGCGGGCTTCTCCATTCGCGGCACGGCCAGTGATCTGGTCCTCTGGCGGTACGACCGCATTTCGCTGGACTCCCTGCAACTCGACGGGGATCCGGAGCTGCTCGACCAGCTCTACGCCTGGGAACCGGAGGACTGGGCGTGATGGTAGGCCACCGCGCACAAACCTGTCGCTGAAGCGGTGCGGTACCCGGTCACAGGCGGGTTCACCTGGCGGGCGATGCCCGTGGGCATTGACAGCCCGCCGGCTTTCGCCGACGGGCCGTCAACCACCCGTGTGTCAGAAGCCCGCCGTGCGGTCCTCGCTGCGCGGGTCGGCGGGCCCGGGCCCGTCGGGGACGGTGGAGCGCGACTCGCGGCGCCACGGGCGGGCGAGGGTGACGGCGATGGCGGCGGCCTCGCAGGCGTCGTCGAGGTCGACCACCGTGACGGCCGGGGAGCCGTCGGCGGGGCAGCGGTCGAGCCAGTCGCCGCCCGGGGCGGCGACGCCCGACGGTGCGGTGGGGCTGTGCTCGGCGGGGACCGAGAGGCTGACCCAGAGGCTGTTGTTGGCGGCGTGGCCCAGGGTCTGGGCGGCGGGGTTGCCGGGGGAGACGCCGGTGGTGGAGAGCAGCACGCAGTCCACGCCCAGGGTCTCGTACTCGGCGAACAGTTCCGGGTAGTGGATCTCCATGCCGAGCAGGCAGCCGAACCGGACGCCGTCGACCTCGAAGACCACCGGCGACCGGCCCGGGGAGTACAGGAACGAGGCCTTCGTCTTCGACAGTCGGCGCTCGTCGTAGCGGGTGGCCACCGCGCCCTCGTCGGAGACCACGTACATGCTGTTGTGCGGGCGGCTCGGCCCGGTCAGGCGGTGGACGGAGGGGATGACGGTCCACAGGCGCAGCTCGCGGGCCAGGTCGGCGATGGCGGCCAACTCGGCGCGGGCGGCGGTCCACTGGTAGCGGTCCCAGTCGGCCGCGCCGATCGTCTCGGGGCCGGTGGCGGACATGACGTGCTTGCCGGGGAAGCAGATCGCGCCCTCCGGGAACTGCACGAGCCGCGCGCCCCGCTCGCTCGCCTCCCGCATCAGGGCGCGGACCTGACGGCCGCTCGCCCGCAGCGCGTCGACGTCGCGGGGGTCCTCGGTCACGGGGGTCTGCGCGACGGCGAGCCGCAGCGCCGCGGGGCGGCCGGCGCCGGCCGCGGGGGAGGGCGTCGGGCGGAAGTGCCGCAGGGCGGCGGTGTAGGACTCGCCGGTCTTGGCGGCGCGGGCGCGCACCTGGCGCTTGAAGTTGCGATGGGCTGTCATGGCTGCCTTCCACGCCCCTGGGCGATGGCTCCCCGGCAACCCCGCCCGAGGCGATCGGGCTGCGACAGCGACCTGAGACCCTGGTCCCTTTGCCTCCACCGGGAGACCGTGCCGGGGACGGTCGTGGGAGGTTCGGCGTAGGCCACGCCTTCGCCCACGATGATGCCGCTGTCGGGGCGGGGAGCGCAAGCAAGCACGGAAAACCGCGTGTCCGCGCGCGGCTGACAGTGCGACACTCCGCGCCGTGACGACAACCGAACCCGAGCTCAGTGAACTGGACTACCTGCGGGAGATCGAGCGCCTCGCCTACCGGATCGGGGTGGAGGCCTCCAACGAGGGCTGGCTCTCCTTCGCCCCCGATCCGGCGGACGCCACCGCGCTGCAGCGCAGCGTCAACGCGCTGGCGCGGGCGACCCGGCACTACCACTTCGAGGGCGACGGCTGCCTGGAGGAGGAGCGCCCGCTGGTCAGGCTGGCGGGGGCCGGCCTGTTCAAGCCCGGGGTGATGCCGGCCGGCGTGGACGAGAGCTACGAGGAGGCGTGCGCGCGGATCGGCGTCGAGGCCCGGCCGCAGGGCTGGGCGTTGTGGAACACCTGGGACGAGGACCGCCGGGCGGTGACCATGGTGGTGACGGCCGTCGAGACCACCGAGGGCCTGTTCCGGAACTGGGCGCTCGGGCGGGCCCTGGACCCGGTGGTGCCGCTGCCCTCCCAGGTCGCCCTGGTCCGCACGGGGTGGATCGGGCCGATCACCTTCTCGCCCCGGGGCGTGCGGCGCACCGGGCGCGGCGGGCAGCCGCTCTCCTGAGCGCCGCTTTCCTGAGCGCCGCTTTCCTGAGCGCCGCTTTCCTGAGCGCCGCTCTCCCGACTACCGCGCGAGAGTGCCCGTTCCTCCTTGAGGAGGAGGTTTCCCGCCCCCGGGCACCGCCGTTCCTCCCCTCGACCGAGGAGCCGGGGGCCCCACCGCTCGTAGCGTCGTCGGTATGGGGAGAGAGGGCAACTCATGATCGAGGCAAGGGAACTCACCAAGACGTACGGCACCTTCGCCGCCGTCAACGGCATCGACTTCCAGGTCCGGCCCGGGCAGGTCACCGGGTTCCTCGGGCCGAACGGCGCGGGCAAGTCCACCACGATGCGGATGATCCTCGGGCTCGACCTGCCGACCTCCGGGACGGTCACCGTCGACGGGCGCCGCTACCAGGGCAAGGTGTGGCCGCTGCACGAGGTCGGCGCGCTGCTGGACGCACGGGCCGTGCACCCGGGCCGGTCCGCCTACGACCACCTGCACAGCCTGGCGGCGGCCAACGGGATCGGGCGCCGGCGGGTCGACGAGGTGCTGGAGGAGGTCGGCCTGGCGTCGGTGGCGCGCCGGCGGGCCGGCGGCTTCTCGCTGGGCATGTCGCAGCGGCTCGGCATCGCGGGCGCGCTGCTCGGGGACCCGGGCACGCTGCTGTTCGACGAGCCGGTGAACGGGCTGGACCCGGACGGCATCCACTGGATCAGGAGCCTGATGCGCTCGCTGGCCGCCGAGGGGCGCACGGTGCTGGTGTCCAGTCACCTGATGAGCGAGATGGCGCTGACGGCGGATCACCTGCTGGTGATCGGCCGGGGCCGGCTGCTCGCGGACACCGCGCTGCCCGACCTGATCGAGCGCTTCTCGGCCGGCCGGGTCGAGGTCCGGGCAGCTGAGCCGCAGCGGATGGCGGGGGACCTGCGGGCCGCCCGGGCCCAGGTCACCCTGGAGCCGGACGGCACGCTGGTGGTGCTCGGCCTGCGGTCGCGGCGGATCGGCGAGCTGGCCGCCGAGCACGGCCACGTGCTGCACCAACTGCACGACGTGAGCGCCTCGTTGGAGGAGGCGTACTTCCGGCTGACCGGGGAGAGCGTGGAGTACCGGGCGCCCGCGGCGGTGGCGGCGTGAGCGCGCGGGCGGAGGCCCGACGCACGGCCCCGCGCGCCGGAATCCCGTGGGGGATGCGGCTGGGCGCCACCGCGCAGAGCGAGTGGATCAAGTTCCGCTCGGTGCGCTCCGCACCGGCCGTGCTGCTGGCCACCGGCGCGACCCTGCTGCTCGGCGCCTGGCTGGTCTGCGCCGGCTACCGCAGCGGCTGGGCGGGCATGTCGGCGGCCGACCGGGCCTCCTTCGACCCCGTGTACGCGAGCCTGCGCGGCATCGAGCTGGCCCAGCTGTTCACCGGGGCGCTCGGCGTGCTGACCGTGACGGGGGAGTACACCAGCGGGCAGATCCGCACCACCTTCGCCGCGACGCCGCAGCGGGTCCAGGTGGTGGCCCTGAAGGCGCTGGTCTTCGGCGCGGTGGTGTGGAGTTGGAGCACGGTGCTGGCCTTCGCCGCCTTCTTCCTCGGGCAGGGGCGGCTGTCGGCACCGGCGACGCACGCCGCGCTCGGCGACGCGGGCGTGCCGACGGCCGTCTTCGGTGCGGGCCTGTACCTGGCCGCCACCGGACTGCTCGGCCTCTTCCTCGGCGTCCTGCTGCGGCGCACCTCGGCCGCGTTGGCCGCGCTCTTCGGGGTGCTGCTGATCCTGCCGGTCGCCGCCTCGATGCTCCCGGGCAGCCTCGGTGACCGGATCGGCGAGTACCTGCCGAGCAACGCGGGTGAGGAGATCTGGATGCTGAACCACGACGGGCCCTACGCGCTCGGCGCCTGGCCGGGCTTCGCCGTGCTGGCCGGGTGCGTGGCGGCCGTGGCCGCGGCCGCGATCGTGCTGATCCGCAGGAAGGACGCCTGATGAGCCACCTCACACACCCCGTACCCGCACGCCCCACCGCCGCACCCCGCGCGCGGGCCGCGCTGGCCGCGGAGTGGATCAAGCTGCGCTCGCTGCGCTCCATGGTCGCCACGCCCCTGCTCGCCCTGCTGTGCTGCGTCGGCCTGGCCGGGCTGGTCTGCGACAGCTACGTGGTGAACTGGCCGCACCTGGACGCCGCGCGCAAGGCCGCCTTCCAGCCGCTCGACGTCAACCTCGGGTTCGTGCAGATCGGGATCCTGTTCTTCGGGGTGCTGGGCGCACTGGTGGTGACCAGCGAGTACGGCAACGGGCTGATCCGCACCACCTTCGCGGCCACCCCGCAGCGCGGCCTGGTGTTGGCCGCGAAGACCGTGCTGCTCACCGCGATCGCGCTGGTCACCGCCACGGTGATCTGCCTGACCGCCTTCCTGGTAGGTCAGGGCGAGCTCTTCGGCTACACCCCGTCCACCACCCTCGGCGAGCCGGGAGTGCTCGGGCACCTCGTGGGCGCCGTCGGGTACTTGACGGCGGCCGGCCTGATCGGGCTGTTCATCGGGGTGCTGGCGCGCAGCACGGGGGTGGCGATGTCCGGGGTGTTCGGCCTCCTGCTGGTGCTGCCGACCATGGTCAACAACCTGCCGCGCAACGCGGTCTGGCGGCACACCGTGCCGTACCTGCCGTCGAACCTGGGCAACGCGCTCTGGCACTCGCACACCGGCGGCCTGGTGAGCCAGTCCACCGCGGCGCTGGTGCTCCCGCTCTACCCGCTGCTGCTCGGCGCGCTGGCGGCGCTGGCGCTGCGCAGCCGGGACGCCTGACCAGCCCGTGATCTGATGGACCGTCAGGGTTTGGGCAGGGGAAGGATGCCGGGCATGGGAGTGTGGCCGAGCGGGCGCCGGGCCCGGGCCGTCGACTGGAGCGTGTGCCTGCTCGCGGGAGCCGTCTCGGCCGCCGGCTCGACGGACCGGATGGCGGCCTGGCTGCCGAACGGGGCGGTCGTCCCGCTCGCCGCCGTGCAGGGGCTCGCGCTGCTCGGGCGGCGGCGGGCCCCGACGGCCGTGCTCGCCGTGACCACGGTGGTCGGGGTACTCCTGACCGCCGCCGGCTACCCGGCCGGTGCGGCCTGCGTCGCGACCTGCTGCGCGGCCTACGCCTTCGCCGCCCACCGGCCGGGCGGCGACCCGCACGAGCCGGGAGAGCTGGTCCGGCGGGCGGCGGCGGTGCCGGCCGCGGCGCTGGCGCTCACCCTCGCCGCGCTGGCGCCGGACGCCCGCCCGCTGGCCGGATTCTGGAGCCGGCTCACCGTGGCCGTGCTGATCGGCGCCTGCTGGGTGCTCGGCTACGCCGTGCGCACCCGGCGAGCCTACATCGCCGGGCTGGAGGAGCGGGCGGCCCGCCTGGAGGCCGAGCAGGGCGCCCGGGCGGCGCGCGCGGTGGCCGAGGAGCGGCTGCGGATCGCCCGGGAGCTGCACGACGTGATCGGCCACTCGATCAGCCTGATCGGCATTCAGGCCGAGGCCGCGGCCCGCTCGGCGCGCACCGACCCGCAGGTCGTGCCCGAGTACCTGGCCCGGATCTCGACGGCCAGCCGGCAGGCGCTCGCCGAGATGCGGCACGTGCTGGCCGTGCTCCGCCCCGAGGCGGATCCGCAGGCGGACGCGGAGCCGGGCGCGGGGCCGGACGCCGGGGACGGGCTGAGCCCGCAGCCCGGCCTCGCCGAACTTGCCGGGCTGGCGGAGCGGCTGACGGCCGGCGGGCTGCGCACCCGGCTCGACCTGGAGCCGCTGGACGTGCCGCCGGGGCTGGGCCTGACGGTGTACCGGATCGTGCAGGAGGCGCTCACCAACGTGCTCAAGCACGCCGGCCCCGCCGCCGGAGCCGGGGTCACCGTCGCGCGCAGCGGCGATGCGGTGCGGGTGTCGGTGCTCGACGACGGCGCGGGACCGCCGGGCCGGGCGGCGGGCTCCGGTGCGCACGGCCTGCTCGGGATGCGCGAGCGGGTGGCCGCCTACGGCGGCACCCTGCGCACCGGCGCCCGACCCGGCGGCGGCTTCGAGGTCGAGGCCGTCATCCCACTGCCGGAGGAGGCCCGGTGACGACCCGAGGAGAGCCGGCGACCGGCCGAGGAGACGCGGCGACGATCAGTGTGCTGGTCGCCGACGACCAGGCCCTGGTGCGCCAGGGCCTGCGCGCGATCATCGACTCCGAGCCGGGCCTCACCGTGGTCGGCGAGGCGGCCGACGGCGCCGAGGCGGTCGAAGCGGTGCGGCGGCTGCGCCCGGACGTGGCGCTGATGGACGTCCGGATGCCCCGCCTCGACGGGGTCGCCGCCACCCGGGCGCTGCTGCGCGCCGCCGCGCCGCCGCCGACCCGGATCCTCATCCTGACCACCTTCCACCTGGACGAGTACGTCACCGACGCGTTGCAGGCCGGGGCCTCCGGCTACCTGCTGAAGGACGCCACCGGCGACCAGCTGGTGGAGGCGGTCCGGGTGGTCGCCGCCGGCGAGGCGATGCTCGCGCCCACCGTCACCCGGCGGCTGCTGGAGCGGATGGCGCAGCAGTCGGCCGGGCTCGCGGACGGCGGGGAGCGGATCAGGGGCCTGCTCTCGGCCCGCGAGGTGGAGGTGCTGCTGCTGGTCGCCCGGGGGCTGTCGAACGCCGAGATCGCGGCCCGGCTGTACCTTGCCCAGACCACGGTGAAGAGCCACGTGCAGGGCGTGCTGGCCAAGCTCGGGGTGCGCGACCGGCTCCAGGCGGCGGTGCTGGCGTACGACTCGGGCCTGGTCAGGCCGGGTGGGGGTCGCTCCCCGGGCCCGTGAGCCGGCGCGAGCTGACGCGAGCTGACGTGAGCCGGGGGGATTCCCGTTCGCACACCCCGTCATGAAAAAGTCTGACCGAAAGATGCATCGAAAAGATGTTTCGGCAGATGTAACGCATCGGACTCCCCACCTCGTCATAGGGCGGACGGTCTGGACGGGAGTGGTGATGACCAAGAGCAACGGCAGTGCGCGCGAGGCGATGGAGGAGGAGTTCCTCGAATTCGCGGGTGCGCGTTCCGGGCAGTTGTACCGGTCCGCGTATTTCCTCACCGGTGGGGACACCCACCTGGCGGAGGACCTGGTGCAGGAGACGCTCGGACGGATGTACGCGCTCTGGGGGAAGGTCGACCGCCCCGGCCGGCCCGGGCGGATCGCCGACCCGGCCGCGTACGCACAGACGGTGCTGGTCCGTCAGTTCCTCTCGCACCAGCGGCGGCGCAGCAACAAGGAGCGGCCCTCGGCCCAGCTGCCGGACCGGACGGCGCCGGACGCCGATCCGAGCCTGCGGATCGCGTTGACGGATGCGCTTGCCCAGCTGGGCGCCAAGGACCGGGCGGTGCTGGTGCTGCGGTACTGGGAGGACCGCAGCGTCGAGGAGACCGCCACCATGATGCGGGCCAACGCCGGCGCGGTGCGCGCCCGCAGTTCCCGGGCGCTGGTCAAGCTGCGCGCGCTGCTCGGCGACTCGCTGGCCGAGCTCGCGGCCCGCTGACCGTCCCACCCATTCCGGCACTACGGCATTTCGAAAGGTGAAACCCATGCCAGCCGATCCCCAGCCCGACGAGGAGTTCGAGGCCGGACTCACCCGGGCCTTCGACCGGGTCGCCGACGAGGTCCCGGTGACCAACGACCCGCTGGTCACCGGCGGCCTGACCCGCGGTCGGACCCGCCGCCGGCGCCGCCGGATCGCGGCCGTGACGGCGAGCTGCGTGGTGCTCGGCGCGGTGACCACCGGCGGGTTCCTGGTGAGCCGCCTCGCCGACCCCGTCCCCGTCAGCACCTCGCACGCGATCGACGAGGCGGACCGCACCTCGCCCCCGCCCCCGCACCTGGACAAGGGCGTGAACATCCTGCTGCTCGGCATGGACGACGTGACCGGGCCCGACGGCAGCCTGCCCGCCGACTTCGTCCGCGACCAGCTGCACGCCGGTGACGGCAGCACGGCGGGCTACGACGTCACGGACACCGTGGTGGTGCTGCACCTGCCCGCGAACGGCGGGCCGGCCACCGGCGTCTCGGTGCCGCGCGACGCCTTGGTGCAGAGCGCGGGGCCGGGCGGCCGGATGGAGAAGATGAACGCGATCTACGCGGAGGCGGCGGCGGCCGCCGCCGCGAAGCTGAAGGGCAGCGGCCAGTCCGCCGCCGACGTGCGGGCCCGCAGTCGGGACGCCGGCCGGGCGGCCGTCGTCGCGACCGTCCAGCAGCTGCTCGGTGTACCGATCGACCACCTCGCCGAGTTCGACCTGGCGACCTTCTACGACGTCGCCAAGGCGATCGGCCCGATCCAGGTCTGCCTCAATGAGGCGGTGCAGGACCGCTACTCGGGCGCCGACCTGAAGGCCGGGATCAACACGGTCGACGCCGAGCAGGCGCTCGCCTTCGTCCGCCAGCGGCACGGCGCGCCCGTGGACGACCTCGGCCGGATCCGCCGGCAGCAGGCCTTCATCGCCTCCGCGCTGCACACGCTGAAGCAGCAGGGCGTGCTCAGTGATCTGAGCAAGGCGGAGCAGCTCTTCCGGTTGGTCGGCAGCGACCTGGTGGTGGATTCGACCTTCAACCCGCTGGACCTGCTGCGGCAGGCCCCCGGGCTGACCGACGGGCGAGCCGAGATCATCACCGCGCCGATCGTCGGTCCCGCCGTGGACCACAACGGGGGGATGTCCGCGAGCGTGTGGACGATGGATCCGGCGAAGGTGCGTCAGGTCGCGCAGGCGGAGCTGTCCGACGCGGCGTCGGCATCGGCGGCATCGGCGTCGGCCGGGTCGCCGTCGGCCGGGGCCGGGGCGGCGTCACCATCGGCGGGTGCACCGTCGGCGGGCGGGGTGAAGGCGACGGACGGGGTGCCCTGCGTCGACTGAGGCGGCCCGGACCCCCGCCGACCCGCCCGATCGCCTGACGCTCCGTCATTTTTCCAACTCCCCACTTGTGGGGCGCCCCTGGTGACGGAAAGCTGATCGCATGATCAAGGTGTTCTCACTGAGGCTGGGGTCCACGAAAGTCCCGTTCGGGCAGTTCTACGGTGGTCTGGACGGTTGGCGCGGGGCGCGGGCGATCGTCCGGTTCGCGACCGACAAGAAGCACTTCATCATCGTGCCCATCCACGCCTACCTGATCGATCACCCCGACGAAGGGCTGATCCTGGTCGACGCCGGCATCAACTGGCGTCAGACGCACGAGCACGGCGACTACTACCGGGGCATCGCCCACTACCTGTTCGACGAGGACGAGTACCAGCTCACCCGCGACGAGGAACTCCCCGCCGCGCTGGCGAGGCTCGGCTACCGCGCCGAGGACGTCCGCAAGGTCGTGGCGACCCACCTGCACGAGGACCACATCGGCGGCCTCTCCTACCTCCCCAACGCGGAACTGGTGATCAGCAAGGCCGAGTACGACAACCGCGACTGGAAGCTCTTCGGCATCCTCCCCGTGATCTACCAGCCCTCCCTGACGGCGGCCCGGAAGATCACCACCATCGACTACGGCTCCGGCGCCTTCCAGAACTTCGACGCCAGCCACGACCTCACCGCCGACGGCACGGTCAAGCTGCTGCCGACCCCCGGCCACACCCCGGGCCACCTGTGCGTGCTGGTCCAGCTCGGCGACTACCAGCTGCTGATCACCGGCGACACCCTCTACACCCTGCGCCACCTGGCCAACGACGACGTCCAGGCCTTCGGCGCGGGCGACTGGGTGCCCAACCAGAACGCCTCGATCCGCCGGATCGCCGAACTGCGCCGGCGCATGCCCGAACTGGTCCTGGTCCCCGGCCACGACCACACCGACTACCAGTTCCGGCACCTGGTGCCGGGGTTGGCGAAGGGCGGGCTCACCCCCGAGGAGCTGGCGGGGCTCCGGGCGTACGAGGAGAGCGTCTTCACGGCGGACGGGCGGCTCCACCCGGAATCCGTCCCCCGCTACGTCCCGGGCACGGGCGCCGACCACGTCGGTCGCGTCACCGGCTGAGCCCCGGACGCCCGACCGCCGAGGGGTACCAGTACCCCTCGGCGGTCGCATGTCGTCGGGTCAGATCAGGCGGTGCGCCCGGAGGTCGGCCACGTACTTGGTGATCAGGTCCGGCGACAGGTGGGGGATGTCGTGGTCCTCGTCGAGGGCCGCGGCCCGTACCGCCGCGCGGAACCGGTCCGCCGGCAGGGCGGATCCGGCGAGTGCCTGGTCCGGCTCGGAGAAGGCGTGCAGCAGCGGGAGCACCGAGTGCTGCCGCCGGCGGTCGGGCAGGCCGCGCAGGGCCGTCTCGAAGCGGTCGATCCACTCGGCGTGGTCCTGAACGCGCGTCAGGGGGTGTCCTGCTGCGAGCAGCCAGTCGACGACGGTGTCGAGCGAGATGCCGTCGTCGTGCGGGTTGACCACGTTGTAGGTCCGGTAGCCCTCTCGTGCCTCGTCACCGAGCGCGGTGATGGCCCGCGCGGTGAAGTCCACCGGGAGCGCGTCGAAGTGCCCGCGGCCCTCGCCGCCGTCCCGGGCGTAGAAGCTGCCGGGTGCGAGGCCCGTCGCCAGCAGGCTCAGCACCAGGCGGGTGAAGACGTCCGGGACGTTGAGCTGACCGCGGTAGCGCGGGTGCGCGAGGATCATGTTCGAGCGGAAGACGGCGACCGGCAGGCCGAACGCCTCGTGCGCCTCGCGCAGCAGCACCTCGCCCGCCCACTTGCTGGCCGCGTAACCGTCGGCGTAGTCACCGTCGAGGTCGCGCGCCCCGCAGGCGGTGCGGATGTCCGCCGACTCGTCGGCGGCCGCCGGGTTCCCGAAGACGACGGCGACCGTCGACAGGTAGCTGAACTGCTTGGGCCGGGAGGTGAGCGCGAGCCTGATCAGTTCGGCCGTCCCCAGCACGTTGGGGCCGAACAGCTGGCCGTAGGGCAGCACGTGGTTGACCAGGGCCGCCGGGTGGACGATCAGGTCCACGGTGTCGGCCAGCCGCTGCCAGGTCTCCTCGTCGAGCCCCAGACGCGGTTCCCCGATGTCGCCGGCGACCACCCGGAGGTGCCGGGCCGCGGACTTGCGGTAGCGCTCCACGAGTTCCGGGTCGCCGCTGTCGAAGGCCGCGTCGAGCCGTGCCCGGGCGTCCTCGACGGAGGAGCCGCGGACCACGCACACCAGCGTGCCGCCGCGCTGCGCCGCGCGCTCCAGCCACTCAAGGCACAGGAAGCGGCCCAGGTAGCCGTTGGCGCCGGTCAGCAGGACGGTCCGGGCCTCGGGCAGCGGACCGGCCGGCCTCTCGACCTGCTCGACGGCTCGCTCGATGGTTCTCGGGTCGAGGAACGCGTCCAGCCGCAGCTGGGCCGCGTCGAGCCGCTTCGCGTCCGGGCCGTGGACGCTGTCGGCGGTGGGGCGGCGGTGTTCCGCCGCGAGCGCCCGCTCGATGTGATCGGCCACCTGCCGCAGCGAGTTGACCGGGTTGATGATCACATCGACCGGGACGTCGACGTGCAAGGTCTCCTTCATCAGCCGGGAGAACGACAGCGCCGTGAGGCTGTCGCCGCCGAGTGCGAGGAAGCGCGTGCCGAGGTCCACGGCACCCTCCTCCAACCCCAGCAGCGCCTGCGCGGCCCGCAGCACGGTCGCCGCCACCGGCCGGCCGGTGCCGCTCTGACGCAGCGTCCGGAGTTCCTCGGCCTCCCGGTCGGACAACTCGGTGTACAGCGCTTCGAGCCGCTCGCCGTAACGCTTCGTCAGGGCCGGCCGCAACGGCTTGCGCACCCCGGAGAGCAGCCCGTTCTCCTGGGTGAACGGCTCGGTCTCGACGAGCAGGTCCCGTGGGACCTCGTACGAGCTCAGCCCCGCCTCGGCGGCGAGCTCCCGCAGCGACTCCCGCAGGAGCGGCCGCAGGCGTCGGGCATCCCCGTCGACGCGGTCGAGGGCGTCCTGCGTCGGCACGACCACCGCGAGCAGGTGGGCGCGGGTGCTGCTGCCGTACAGGAAGATCTGCCGGACGACCGGGCTGTCGTTGAAGAGCGCCTCCAGGCGGGAGAGGGCGACGAACTCGCCCTGCGACAGCTTGAGGACGTTGGAGCGGCGGTCGACGTACCTCAGTTCGTCGGGGCCGACGCGCGCCATGATGTCGCCCGTGCGGTAGAAGCCTTCCTCGTCGAAGACCTCGCGGGTGGCGTCCGGGCGCAGGAAGTACCCGGGGACGAGCCGGTCGGACCTGAGCAGCAACTCGCCCCTGGGGTACGGCGAGTCGGTGGCGAGGTATCCCAACTCGGGCACGTCGGCCAGCTTGTGGTCGGTCACCGGCGGGCGCAGCATCCGGCCGTCGAGGGAGACGACCCCGCCCTCCGTCGACCCGTAGCCGTCGAGCAGCCTGACGTGGAAGCAGTCCTCGACGAACGCCGTCGTCTCGGCGCTCGGCGGGGCCGAGGCGCTGACGGCCCACAGGAGGCGCCCGCCCATGAGCTCCTCCCGCAGCTCCGCCATCAGCTGCTCGGCCGCGTCGCCGCCGGATCCGGCCCGGCTGGACAAGACCGCCCGGTAGTGATGGAAGAGCATGTCGCAGATGCGGGGGACCATGACGAGTTCGGTGGGACGGACCAGGGAGAGGTCCTCGAAGAGCGTCGACAGGTCGCCGGACGCCGCGAAACAGGCGAGGCCCCCCTTGGCGAGCGTCCCGAACAGCACGCCCCTGCCCATCATGTGACTCAACGGCAGGTAGTTGAGCGTGATGGCGGGCCGCACCGGCTGGCCGGGCACGAAGTCGACCCAGAACTGCCGGACCACCCGCTCGGTGTACATCGCCCCCTTGGGGGTGCCGGTACTACCCGAGGTGTAGATCAGCGCGCTCAGCGCGTCGGCTGACGACCCGTCGGGCACCCGGGGGAGCGGCGGCAGCGCCCCTCCCCGCTCGACGACCGCCGCCAGCGTGTCCAGGGCCACCGGCCGGCCCTGCGCCGCGAGCCGGGCGCGCGCGGACTCCAGCTTCTCCTGGTGGGCGGTGGCCTCGGCCCGGTGGCCGATGACGACGATCCGGCCCAGCGAGGGGGCGTTCGCCGCCACGGTGAGCGCGACGTCCAGCTGGTCGACGTCCACCACGAGCAGGCGCGGTCCGGTCTGCTTCACGATGGGGGCGAGCTGCGCCGCCGGAGCACCCGACTGCAGGGGGACGGACACCGCGCCGGAGCGGACGCACGCCAGGTCCGCCACGGTGTACTCGGCGCTCGTGGGCCCGAGCAGGGCGACGAAGTCGCCCGGGCCCAGCGCCTGTTCGGGGTGGTGCCGCCACTCGGCGGCCACCGCGCCGACCCGCTCCCAGACTTCGCCGTAGGTGAGGGTGTCTAACCGCCGCAGCAGGCGCAGCGTGGTGCGGCCCGTCTGCGGGTCGGTGACCTGCTCGGTGGCGCGCTCGCCCAGGGCGGGGCGGTCGGCGTACGCCTCCATCACGGTGGCCACCAGCTCGGCGAGTGGGAGGCCGGGGCGCCGGATCGCCTCGGCGATGGTGTCCAGGGGCGCGGCGTCGCGGAACTGGGCGTCGGTCGCGTACAGGTGGGTGCTTCGTCGGTCGGTGCGTGCGTCGAGCTCGTCGGCGGGGAGGTGGGAGCGGGACACGGGCGATCTCCTTTGCGGCCGGGAAAGCCTGTTCAGGCGCGCGGTGCTGTCGTTCGGTTCACAGGTCCTCGGCCTCGGGCGCGTCGGCGGTTCCGTGGTCGTGGGTGAGCCGGACGATCGCGGCCGCGGCGCCGCGGGCGCCGCCCGCGTCCTGGGCCTCGATCGCGTCGACGAGCCGCCGGTGCAGGCCGGCGTGCTCCTCGGCGTGGGCGGCGTCCCAGGACAGGCCCCCCAGGTGCGAGGAGAGCGCCGTGCCGAGGTGGTCGTACACCTCGATCAGCAGGTCGTTCCCGCTCGCCCGGACGACGGACCGGTGGAAGAGCGCGTCGACGCCGGTCGCCGCGGAGGCGTCCTCCCCGGCGATGGCGGCGTCGGCGTCGGCCAGCAACTCCCGCAGCCGGCGCACCTGCTCGTCACTGCGGCGCAGCGCCGCGGCGCCCGAGGCGTACTCCTCCAGGACGGTCCGCAGCTCCAGCACGTCGTCCCGCTTCGCGGACCCTGCCCGGCGCACCATGACCGACTGGAGCTCGCTGGAGGAGCGGACGTACGTGCCGTCACCGGCCCTGGCTTCCAGCAGGCCGAGGTGCACCAGTGCCCCGATCGCCTCCCGCAGCGTGCTGCGCCCGACCCCGAGCTCCTCGATGAGGGCCTGCTCCGGCGGGATCCGCGTCCCGACCGGCCAGCCCCCCGTCTCGATGTGCGAGCGGAGGCTGGCCACGAGCTGGGCGGACAGGCTGGCCGTCCGCCGCGGTGCGCTGATCGGTTTCATGGAGACACCATAGCCAAACATCAGACATTTGAACATCAGCTCTTTGGCTTGGGTGCACTGCGGGCGTGGCCCGGTCAGGTCCACACCCGCGTGCGGATGCGGATCAGCTGATCGTCCACTGCTGCTGCGGCGAGTTGGTGTTCACCTGCTGGGTGAGCGTGGCGCCGTCGGCGGTCGAAGCAGCGGTCAGCACCAGTCCGCTGCGCACCGAGGAGACGAGGTAGGAGCCGTTCGACAGCGGTGTGAGGGTCCAGAACTCGTTGGTGCTGGTGGAGTCGCACTTCCACTGGTCCACCACGGCGCCCGCGTTGAGCGACCCGCCGTTGACCTCGGCGCACCGGCCCGAGGAGCTGTTGACGAGGTGGTAGGAGCCGTCGGGCTGCTGGTCGAACTGCCAGTTCTGACTGGTGCCACCGTTCACGGTTGCGGTGTCGAGCTGGGTGCCGTCGTTGGAGCTGCCGCCGGGGACATCGAGGGCCAGCCCGCCGGTGACCAGGGTGTGGACTCCGCTCGGGACGGGGGTGTCCGGGCCGATCGTCCACTGCTGCTGCGGCGAGTTGCTGTTCGGCTGGAGCGTCACCAGGGCGCCTTCACCGTTCGAGGTGAGCAGCTGACCGGTGGGCTCCGAGGCGATGGTGAAGGAGCCGTTCGACAGCGTCGTGATGGCCCAGGCGGAGCCGGGGCCGGCACAGTCACCTTGTTCCACAATCTCATGGGTACTGTCGAGGATGACGCAAGAATCGGTGGGGACGCTGACGATTTTGTAGGTGTAGGCGGCCGTCCTGACGAACTGCCAGCTTTCGACGGCACCGCTGTCAGGCGGCAGCGGGTCGTTCACAGAGCGCGTGATGGGCTGTCCGTCGTTCAAGAGGGCCTGGCCGCCGGTGACCAGGCTGTGGGTTCCGCTCAGGAGGGGCAGGGTCGAGCCGATCGTCCACTGCTGCTGCGGCGAATTGGTGTTCACCTGCTGGGTGAGCGTGGCGCCGTCGGCGCTCGAAGCAGCGGTCAGCACCAGCCCGCTGCGCACCGACGAGACGACGTAGGAGCCGTTCGACAGCGATGTGAGGGTCCAGAACTCGTTGGTGCTGGTGGAGTCGCACTTCCACTGGTCCACCACGGCGCCCGCGTTGAGCGACCCGCCGTTGACCTCGGCGCACCGGCCCGAGGAGCCGTTGACGAGGTGGTAGGAGCCGTCGGGCTGCTGGTCGAACTGCCAGTTCTGACTGGTGCCACCGTTCACGGTTGCGGTGTCGAGCTGGGTGCCGTCGTTGGAGCTGCTGCCGGGGACGTCGAGGGCCAGCCCGCCGGTGACCAGGGTGTGGGTTCCGGACGGAGGCGTGTAACTGGGCGGCTGGGCCGAGGCGGTGGTTGCGAGGGCTCCGGTGGTCAGGGTCAGGGCCGCGGCGACGAGTGCGCCGAGGACTCTGCTCGTTCGAGTCGTTCGAGTCGGTCGAGTCATTCGAGGAACTGGCACAAGGACTCCTTCGTCGATGTCCGGGTACGCCCGGCCGGCGGACCCGTCGTTGGCCGGCGCCCTGGCAGGCACCGGTAGGGCCGGGCGGGTGCCCGCCCGGCCCTTGCTCCGTCCTCGCCGATGGGCGCTCCTCCGGCGGTGCCGGGTCCAGCTCCCGGATCACCGATCTGCGGAAGCCCTCGGTGCGGCGCACCGGTTGGCCCCGGTAGACGGCGAGGCGGGTTCGGCCGGTTCCGCCGGCACACAGCAGATCACCGAACCGGTCGGGGTACCAGGAAATAGCACGGGACGGACCACCGGAAGAACCCGCCTCCGACCGGACGAACCCGCGCCCATCGCGGCCGGACCCTGCGGGACCGGAAGCAGGAAGTCGACCTCTCCGACTTCCTCCCTCACGTGCTCACCGGTGACCCCGGCGTGACCGGCCCGGTGGACTTGTGTGATCATCTGCGCTGACCTTTTCGTCGGTTGACGGTCGGTCACACACACGAGCAACGGGGGTTACACGTGTCCGCAGGATCGCTGTCCAGGCGCTCCGGACGCTCCGGACGGTCCGCGCCGGCCTGGGCGGCCGCTCCTGCGCCCGCCCCGGCGGGGCGGGGCAAGCACCGGCGCGGTGCGACGCGCGGCGGACGCGCGCTCGGCACCGGGGCACTGCTGGCCGTCGGCGCCTGCGCGGCGCTGATGGTGCTGCTCGGCCTGCTCGGACCCTCCGCCGTGGAACCGGACTTCGGGCCCACCGCCACGCTGCCGCCGTGGTTCGTCGCCGGCCACCCGTCGGACCTGCTGGTGTGGGCCGCGGTCGCCGTGGTGCTGCTGCTCGGCACGGCCGCCGTGGCAGCCGGCCTGGCCGCCCTGCGGCGCGGCTGGGCGCCGCGACCCGGGCGCCTGCTGCTGGCCGGCGCGGCGGCGGTCGGCGGCCTGCTCTGCGTGCCGCCGCTCGGCACCACCGACCCGCTCAACTACGCCGCCTACGGCCGCGCCGCCGCCCTCGGCCTGAACCCGTACGTGCAGACCCCCGCCGACCTGGCCCAGCACGGCGACCCGATCGGCCGCCTCGCGCTCGCCGAACCCTGGCTGCACACCCCCTCCGTCTACGGCCCGGTGGCCACCGCCACCCAGTGGTTCGCCTCGCTGCTCGGCGGCACCTCGATGCTGCGCACCGTCTGGGTGCTCTCCGTGCTCAGTGGCGCCGCCTTCCTCGCCACCGGCGCCCTGCTGCTCCGGCTGGCCGGCCCCGACCCGGCCCGCCGGGTGCGCTCCCAACTGCTCTGGACGCTCAACCCGGTGCTGCTGTGGAACCTGGTCGCCGGGCCGCACGTGGACACCATCGGCGCGTTCCTGCTGGTCGCCGCGTTCTGGGCGGTGCGTCGCTCGGGCCTCGGCGCCGGGCTGGCCGTCGCGGCGGCCACCGCCGTCAAACTCACCATGGGGATCTTCGCGCTCCCGTTCGCCTGGGGCCTGCGCCACCACCGGCGCCGGCTCGCCGCAGCCGTCGCCGCCGGCGCGGTGTCCCTGGCACTCGGCTACGGACTCACCCCGAAGGCGATCGGCAACGCCCGCGACGTCAGCAGCGGCGCCGCCGCCGACGGCACCGCCTGGCAACTGCTCGAACGCACCCTGCTGGTGCCCGTCCTCGGCACCTCCGGCGCCCAGTCCGCCATGACGGTGCTGCAACTCCTCGCGGTCGCCCTGCTCGCCGTGCTGCTGCTCGCCGCGCTCCCCGTCCCCGAGGAACAGGACCTGCCCCGCCTCATCGCCCGCCCCGCGCTCGCCGTCGTCCTCGCCTACCTGCTCGGCACCGCCTACGTGCGCCCCTGGTACGACGCGATCGCCTGGGTCCTGGTCGCCCTGCTGGCCCGCTCCTGGGCCGACTGGGTGCTGATCGCCCACACCACCCTGCTCACCCTGGTGTACGACCCCGGCCTGGCCCACCTGCTCCACCCGGCCTGGCTCTACTCGCTGGTGCTGCAGATCGCGTACCGGCTGGTGCCGTGGTCGCAACTGCTGTTGCTGCTGGCGGTGGTGGCGACCTGCCTGTGGCGGATCCGGGCCGACCGGATCGGTCGTCGGGTGCGTCGTTCCGGTCCGCCGATGCAGCCCGGTGGTGTCGGTGGCGGGTCGTAGCCTGTCGCAATGATCCGTAGCGTGTTCGACCAGCGTCCGCTTGACGCCGCCGTTGCTGACGCAGGGAGTGCGACGCTGGAGTTCGACCGGGCCAGGGCCTGGCTGCGCTCTGCGCTGGTCGGCGCCGTGGAGCCGCTGGGCGCCGAGGTGTGGGTCCTGGACGCGGCCCTGGAGCAGATCGTGCTGGTCCGCCATCCGTGGCGCGGGCTGGTCCCGCCAGGCGGCAAGGTCGAGCCCGGAGAGTGTCCGCGTGACGGCGCGGCCCGGGAACTCGCCGAGGAAACCGGGCTGCGGCCACGGTTGTTGGAGCGGCCCGCCGCGGTGGCGGTGCGGTCGTTCGGCCCGGGTCTGCCGCAGACGCTGTCCCTCTCCTACGCCGCGATCGGCGACCCGGCACACCCGCTGATCGCGGAGGACGGGCAGCCTGCGGCCTGGACCCGGCTGGACCAGGGCTGGGACAGTTGCTTCCCCGACGACGTGCTGCGTGTTCGACAGTACGTGGAGCTGCTGAGATCGGGTTCCGCCGCCTACTGAGATTCCAGGGTGACCAACGACGCGACCTGCCTCACCCGGCCTTCGCGGCCCGCAGCGAGTAGACCACCGGCACGCGCGGCCCGGCGGGCAGGCGGAAGTGTCCCCGGTCGTGCTCGTGCAGGAACTCCACCCGCAGTCCGGCGGCGGCCAGGGCGGTGACCACGTCGCCGACGCCGTGACGCCATTCGACCGTCACGGTCGCGGTCATCGGCGCGTCGGGTGGTCACGGCGGGCAACGCCAGCGACTCGCACGGCTGACGATCCACCAGGTTTCGCCCCCCCCCGAGCGTGTCCGCGTCCCGCTCGCAGTCGTTGATGTGCCATCAGGATCGGAGCACCCCACATGGCCCAGAACACCCCCGTCCCCGCCGACCTGTGGCGATGGGTCACCGCCAACCTGCCGGGCGTGGACCAGGTCGTGGACGTGTCCTGGCCCAAGGCGCAGTCCCAGGTGTGGCGCGTGAGCGCCGGCGACCGGGCCGCGTACGTGAAGATCAGCCCGAGCACCCTGCACCACCAGCGCGAGATCGCCGGCTACCGGCACGCCGAACGCGCCTTGGACCCCGACGGTGCGCCCCGCCTGCTGGCCGCCGACCCCGGTCTACGGGCCGTCATGAGCTCGCCGCAGCCCGGGCGCGTCGTCCGCGACCTGCCCCTGGCCCCTCAGGACGAGCAGCGGGTGTACGAGCTCGCCGGCCGCGCGTTGCGCCGCTGGCACGACGCCTCCGCCCCGGCCACCGACCAGGACCGGGAAGCCATCGCAGCGTCCATGGCGCAGCAGGCCGACGAGGCCGCCGGGTGCCTGGACAGCATCGGCGACCAGATCGATGCCGCCCAGCGCGCGCTGGTGCGGTGCGCGGCCGAGGAACTGCCGCAGCTGGCCCGCCAGCTGCCCGTGGTCTACCGGCACGGCGACTTCGCCACCCGCAACTGGCTGTGGGACGGCCCGAGCGGTGTCCTCGGGCTGATCGACTTCGAGACGGCCGCCCACGGGCTCGCCGCCGAGGAGTACACCTGGCTGTACGGCGCGGTGTGGGTGCTGCGCCCTGACCTCGGGAGGGCGTTCTTCGACGGGTACGGCCGCTCGCTGTCGGACGGCGAGGACCGCCTCCTGCACCTGCTGACGACCCGCCTCGCCGTCTCCTACCTGAACACCGGCCTGGTCAAGAACGACACCGTGCTCATCGAGCGGGGCCGGCTCGCCCTGACCCGCCTGCTGGCGGCTGTTTCCAGGAGAGCCGCGTAGTAGCGGTCACCGGTCTCCCGTCCGCGGTTGTGGTTGATCGGCGCCGACGGCGGGCAGGAGCAGGAGCTTCCCGCGGGCGTGCCCGGTCAGGCTGATCTCCAGGGCGGTGCGCCAGTCCGCGAGGGGGAAGGTTCCGGCGACCGGCACGGTGAACCTTCCTTCGGCGGCCAGCTGGGCGAACTCGGGGAAGACGCCGAAGAGTTCGTCGTCGGTCCGCTTCGCCGGGTCTTCGTGGAAGGTGTCGCGCACCCCGATCTCCGGCGCCGCGGCCAGGTCGGAGCAGGTCAGCACGCGGTGGGGATCGCCACCGACGACCTCGACGAGTTCGGGCAGGGCGCCGCTGGGCGGCGCGGTGTCGAAGACGAGGTCGACCTGGCCAACGCCGAGGGCCTTGAGCCGCTCGGCCAGGCCCTCGCCGTAGCCGACCACCGTGGCCCCGAGGTCGCGCAACTGCTCGGCGTAGGTCCGACCGGCGGTCGCGATCACCCGCGCCCCGCGGACGAGGGCGATCTGAACGGCCGCGTAGCCGACGGTGGTTCCGGCGCCGTTGACCAGGATCGTGAGGTCCGCGGCCAGGCCGAGTCGCGCGAGGTGCCAGGACGCGGTGCTCAGTGCCATCGGGAGCGCGGCGGCCCGGGTGAGGTCCAGGCCCTCGGGCACGGGGAACCAGTGGTCCAGCACGGCGCGGTCCGCCGCGCCGGCGCTCGGCTGGCCGCCGAAGTCGGCGGTGCCGAACACGCGGTCGCCGACGGCCACGTCCGTGACGCCCGCGCCGACGGCCTCGACGATGCCCGAGACGTCGCAGCCGATGCCGCGCGGCAGGCTCCCGGGGAAGAGCCCGCGGCACAGCGCCCAGTCGGCCGGGGCCAGTCCGCACGCGTGCACGGCGACACGGATGCGGCCGGGGCCCGGCTCGGGCACGGGAACGGTCTCCAGGCGCAGGACGTCGACGGGCTCGCCGTTCTCGTGGAAGCGCACCGTGCGCATGGTGCCCGGCGCGGAAGTGGGTTCGGCCATGAGGTCTCCTCCAAGCTAATCGGAACGCGTTCCGTTTGGCGTTGGGCCTAGACTAACCCGATGACCGACTCAAATGGAACGCGATCCGCTTAGACATGGCCACCGAACCGTCCCCGGCAGCCCAGCAGCCGCTGCGCGCCGACGCCGCGCGCAACCGCGAGACCGTGCTCGCGGCGGCCACCCGCGCCTTCGCCGCCTCCGACACCGAGCCGTCGATGCGCGAGATCGCTCGACAGGCGGGCGTCGGCGTCGCCACCCTCTTCCGCCACTTCCCGACCCGGGAAGCGCTCGTCGACGCCGTCTACCAGGACCAGGTCGTCCGACTGACGGCCGGGGCACGCGAGTTGCTCGCCGGTCACCCGCCCGCGCAGGCGCTACGGCTGTGGATGGACCTGTTCGCGGACTGGCAGGCCACCAAGCACGGCATGACCGACACCCTGCTCGCCATGATCGATTCCGGCGAGATCTCCCTCGCCCACACCCGGCAGGAGCTCCTGTCGGCCATCACCACGATCCTCGACGCCGGCGCCACCGCCGGGGACATCCGCGCCGACGCCCGCGCCGACGACGTCGCCGCCGGCAGCCTCGGCATGCTCGCCGTCGCCGCCAAGTCCGGAGAGCCTGCTCAGGCCCGGCGCCTGCTCGACCTGCTCATGGACGGCCTCAGACCGCGCTGAGGGGTTCGTGGTCAGGAACCGCACCGGCCCCGGCCCACGTCCTCCGCACCATGACTTCTGACGATCAGTCGAAGGTGAACGACTACGACAGCTTCGCCGAGGCGTACACGGGCGAGAACGAGACCAACCTGATCAACGCCCACTACGAACGCCCCGCGATGCTGGCCCTGGCCGGGGAGGTGGCCGGGCGGCGGATCCTCGACGCCGGGTGCGGCTCCGGGCCGCTCTCCGCGGCGCTGCGCGAGCGCGGTGCCGTCCTGAGCGGGTTCGACGCGAGTGCCGGGATGCTGGAGCTGGCCCGGCGGCGGCTCGGCGAGGGCGCGGACCTGACGGTGGCCGAGCTCGGTGGCCCGCTGCCTTACCCTGACGGCGCGTTCGACGACGTGGTCGCGTCCCTGGTGCTGCACTACCTGGAGGACTGGGGGCCCGCACTGGCCGAGCTGCGCCGGGTGCTCAAGCCCGGCGGCCGACTGATCGCCTCGGTCGACCACCCCTTCGCCGTCAACCTGATGCACCGCCAGGCCGACCGTGCGGCCGAGTACAACTACTTCGCCACCACCAACTGGACCGCGGAGTGGGCCATGGGCGGCCGGACCGCCCGGATGAGCTTCTGGCACCGGCCGCTGCACGCGATGGTCGAGGCCTTCACCGCCGCGGGCTTCCGGATCACGGTCATCGACGAGCCGGCACCCGATCCGGCCGTCCGCGAGCTGTTCCCGGAAGCCGTCGCGGCGGGGCCGCGCTTCCTGTGCTTCCTGTTCTTCGTGCTCCAGGCCGACCAGTAGTTCAGTGGGCCCGTAGTTCCCGCGAGCCCTCAGCGCGCGTCCAGGAACCCGGTCACACGGCGCGTCAGGAGCGCGGAGACCACCGGGTCGTGCGACGGCAGCGAGCTGTTGGGCGGGGAGCACCCCGAGCGAGAAGCCGAACGTGCGCCCGTCGAACAGGTCGGGCGTGTGCACGGTGTGCCCGGCCGCCCGCAGCTCGTCGGCGAAGCCGACGACGCCGGTGGTCAGCCCCTGTGTGTGCACGAGTTCGATGCCGGCCGCGACCGACGGGCCGTCAATCCCGCCCCGCCGCCCGACGCGAACGTGTGAGCATGGTGGACGGCGGCGGGCGCGGCGCGTACAACAGCGGGAACAGGTTGTCCGCCCCCGAGGTGAGGTGGTTCCCGTTGTCCTCCGACGCACCGTCAGGATCCGGTCCGGCCGGGGAGCAGGTGGTCCAGCCCGACGGGCGGGTCGCGCTCGCCGCCGGGGTCCGGCTCACCGATCCCCGGTTCGCCAATCCCGACCTCGCGCCCGTGCCGCTGGAGCGGCGCACCTGGGGCGTCTACAACTACCTGAGCCTGTGGGTCGGGATGGCCCACAACATCCCGTCCTGGACGCTCGCCTCGGGGCTGGTCGCGCTCGGCATGGACTGGAAGCAGGCCGTCCTCACCATCGCGCTCGGCAACCTGATCGTGCTGGTGCCGATGCTGCTGATCGGCCACGCTGGCACCAAGTACGGCATCCCGTTCCCGGTGGTCGCCCGCTCCGCCTTCGGCCTGCGCGGCGCCAACCTGCCGGCCCTGGTGCGGGCGGCGGTGGCCTGCGCGTGGTTCGGGATCCAGACCTGGCTGGGCGGGGAGGCGATCTTCCTGCTGGCCGGCAAGGTGATCGGGCACGGCTGGCAGGACGCGGCCTCGGTGGGCGGGTACCCGTGGACGCAGTGGGCCTCGTTCCTGGCGTTCTGGGTGCTGCAACTGCTGATCATCGTGCGGGGCATGGAGACCCTGCGGCGGTTCGAGGGGTGGGCGGCGCCCGCGGTGCTGCTGGGGGCCTTCGCACTGCTGGGGTGGATCACCAACAAGGCGGGCGGGTTCGGGCCGCTGCTCGACCAGCCGTCCAAACTGGGCTGGGGCCACCAGTTCTGGAAGGTCTTCTTCCCCTCGCTGATGGGGATGATCGGGTTCTGGTCCACGCTCTCGCTCAACATCCCCGACTTCACGAGGTTCGGCGGCAGCCAGCGGGCCCAGGTCCGGGGCCAGGCGCTCGGACTGCCGACCACCATGACCCTGTTCGCGCTGCTCTCGGTGCTGGTCACCTCCGGCTCCCAGGCCGTCTACGGCGCGCCGATCTGGGACCCGATCCAGCTGGCCGCCAAGATCGGCAGCACGGCCGGGACCCTGATCGCGCTGCTGACGGTCCTGGTGGCGACGGTCTCGGTGAACATCGCCGCCAACGTCGTCTCGCCCGCCTACGACCTGGCGCACCTGTGGCCGCGCCGGATCAACTTCCGCCGCGGGGCGCTGATCACCGGCGTGCTCGGGATCGTGATCTTCCCCTGGAAGCTGATCTCCAACCCGCACCTGTACATCTACACCTGGCTCGGCGTGGTCGGCGGCCTGCTCGGCACCGTCGCGGGCATCCTGATCGCCGACTACTGGCTGCTGCGCCGCACCAGCCTGCGCCTGGCCGGCCTCTACCGGCAGGACGGCGACTACTGGTACGCGGCCGGCTGGAACTGGCGCGCCGTCACCGCCCTGCTGGTGGGCGGCCTCCTCGCCGTCGGCGGCTCCTACGGCGGCCCGTTCCCCGCCCACGGCCTGATCCCGTTCCTCAAGCCGCTCGCCGACTACGGCTGGGCGGTCGGCCTGGCCTCGGCACTGCTCCTCTACCTGCTGCTCAACGCCGGTCGCAGCAGCCGGGATTGACCGTCACGGGGTGGGCTCGATGCTGCGCTCGAAGAAGATCCAGTACTGCTGGAGGTGCGGCGGGATCTCCGACCCCGGGTAGGCCGCCCGCTCGGCGAAGCCGCGCGAGCGGTACAGGCCCTGGGCATCCGCCATGAACCGGGCGGTGTCCAGCCGGACCGTCGACGCCCCCAGCCACTCGGCCTCGTCGAGCAGCCGGTCGAGCAGCTGTGCCCCGACCCGCAGCCCGCGGAAGTCCGGCACCACGTACATCCGCTTCACCTCGACGACGCCGGGCGCGATGGTCCGCAGCCCGGCCACCCCCACCAACCCGTGCGCCTCGTCCTCGGCCACCAGCAGCACGGTCGACGGATCCTCGTACGTGCGCAGCGAGGCGCGCGTCGCCGAGACGTCGGTGGGGGAGTCCTCGATGCCGAAGGTCACCCGCAGCTCTTCGAGGGCCGCCGTCAGGTAATCGACCAGCAGCTTCGCGATCTCATCGGCCTCGGTGGCGAGGTCGGCGCTTCGGACGACGATGGACACGGTGCGGTACCTCCAGCAGCTCACGGCGATCGGCCGGAGGACCACCCTAACCGGTCGCGGTTGCGGGAGGAGCTGGGGCGTCCACGGTGCTCGGGTGCACGGCTGAGCTGCAGCGTCCGGGCCGGAGTGTCGGGGCAGCGCCCTAGCATGCACGGCATGGAGAACATGATCGTCCTTGACGGGATGACAGCGGGCGGTCGTGGCACGCCCTGGGAGCCGGCCGTGGCCACCGAGCGTCACGACGCGGCGCAGGAGCGCGCGCTGTGACCGACGGCGACTACCGCGGGCGGGTCGCCGCCCTGCGCTCCCGCTGGGCGGACAAGGACCGGTCGGGGGCTGCGACGCAGCTGCTGGGGATCGCCGAGCTGTGCGAAGGCGACTGGCACGGACGGGCGCCGGAGGTGGTGGAGTTCGTCCGGGCACTGACCGGGTCCGAGCGCAGCCTGATCGTGGAGGTCCTGCTGGGCCGCCTGGACATGATGGGCTGGCGCAGCCGGGACGTGCGCGAGACGGTGATCCCGCTGGCCGCCCTGGCCACGCGCGACCTGCCGACCGAAGAACTGGCCCGGTGGCGCGAACCACGGCTGACCGAGTTCGAGCAGAGCCACACTGCCGCCGAGACCGAGCAGTTGGGCACCTTCGCCAGGCTGGAGATCGCCTCGGGGCGACCCCTGAGTCCGGCGGTGATCGCCACGATCCGGCGCAGTTACCTGGAGGGCTGGAGCGATCCGGCCGAGTTGGCCGACCTGCGGGCCGCGCACCCCGAGCCCGCGTTCAACCCGGGCGAGCCCTGGGCCGACCGCGCCCTGGCCCACCTCGCGGCGGCCACCCCGGCCTGGCGCGCCCTGTGCGCGCACGCGGCCACCGCCGTGGCAACCAAGCCGAGCCGCAAGTGGCTGCAGACTGGAAGTCAACTCATCGACGCGATGGAGCCGTTGGCGGTTCGGGCGGCGATCGTGGAGTGGCTGGAGCTGGCCCGGCTGCCGCGCCCGGTGCCGCTGCGACACAGCTACGGTGGTGCCACCGACCCGCTGCAATGGGACCCGTACAACGTCGATGCCCTGCGCGGCCTGTGTTGGCTGCTCTCGCTGCTGCCCGCCGACGCCGACAGCGCCCGCACCCTGGCCGCAGTGGTGGAGACGGCGCTGCGCAAACTGCCCGGTGTCGGTCCGCGCAGCCCCCGGGTCGCCAACGCGGCCGTGTACGCGCTGGCGCAGGTGTCCGGGACGGACGGCTTGGCCCAACTCGCCCGGCTGTCCGCGAAGGTGACCGCCAAGGGGACCATGAAGCAGATCGCCGCGGCGCTGGAGGCCCGGGCCACCGTACTGGGACAGAGCCGCGAGCAGGTCGAGGAGTTGGCCGTCCCGAGCTACGGGCTGACCGAAGTCGGCAGCCTGGTCGAGCAGTTCGGCACCGACGCGCAGGCCGAGCTGACCGTCGAAGGCACCGCCGTGCGCTGGAGCTGGCGCACCGGGGCCGGACGGGTGGTGAAGTCGGCCCCCCAGGCGGTACGGAGTGCGCACGCCGATCGGCTGAAGGGGCTCAAGGCCACCGCGAAGGACATCGAGAAGATGGTGGCCGCCCAGTCCGACCGGCTGGACCGGCAGTTCCTCGCCCGCCGGAGCTGGGACCTGCCCGCCTGGCGCGAGCAGTTCCTGGACCATCCGCTGGTCGCCACCCTGGCCCGCCGACTGATCTGGACCGTGGACGGCACGGCGTGCTGCTGGCTGGACGGCGCGCTGCGCGACCTCGACGGCACGCCGGTCAGCACGGCCGGGCCCGGCACCGTCGAGCCGTGGCACCCGGTCGGTGCCGACCCCGCACAGGTGCTCGCCTGGCGGGACCGCCTGGAGCGGCACGGTGTGGTGCAGCCGTTCAAGCAGGCCCACCGCGAGGTCTACCTGCTCACGGCCGCCGAGGAGGCGACCCGGCTCTACTCCAACCGGTTCGCCGCCCACGTGCTGCGCCAGCACCAGTTCAACGCCCTGGCCGCGCAGCGCGGCTGGCGCAACCAGTTGCGGCTGGTGGTGGACGCCGAGTACCCGCCGGCCGTCCGCGAGCTGCCCGCCTGGGGGCTGCGGGCCGAGTACTGGGTGGGCGGCTCCGGCCACGAGGACCAGAGCACCGCCGGCAGCTACCTCTACCTGCTGACCGACCAGGTGCGGTTCTACCCGATCGATGCGCCGGCCAACTCCACGCACGCGATCAGCAACCAGGGCTACCGGCAGCGGGTGGCGCGCGGTGGCGCCGTGGACCCGCTCCCGCTTGCGGAGGTCCCCGCGCTGGTGCTCAGCGAGGTGCTGCGCGACATCGACCTGTTCGTCGGAGTGGCCAGCGTCGGCAACGACCCGACCTGGAGCGACGGCGGACCGCAGGGCCGGTTCCGCGAGTACTGGGCCTCGTACGGCTTCGGCGAGCTCTCCGAGTCGGCGCGGGGGCGCGGTGAGCTGCTGGCCCGTCTGCTGCCCCGGTTGGCGGTGGGCGATCGCTGCCGGGTCGAGGGCCGGTTCCTGCACGTCCGCGGCGACCTGCGCGAGTACCGGATCCACCTGGGGTCGGGGAACATCCTGATGTCGCCGGGCGACCAGTACCTGTGCATCGTCCCCCGCAGCGCGGCCGACCCCGGACTGGCGCTGCCCTACGAGGGCGACGGGATGCTCGCGATCGTGCTGAGCAAGGCCCTGATGCTTGCCAGGGACAGCGAGATCACCGACCCGACGATCACCAGTCAACTGGGCCGCGGCACCGGCTGATCGAGCAACCGAGTACGCAGGGCGGCGGCGCCGCCCTCGGCGAGCCAGTCCGACAAGGTGCGCAGGCCGGGGTGGATGACGCGCAGGGCCTCGATGTCGGCGTGCCAGCGGTGGCCGGCCAGCCAGTGTTGGCGGGTGGCGGCGATCTGGGGGCTCAGGGCGGTGGCTTCGGTGTGCGTCAACTGGTGGTAGTGCAGGGGGGTTCCGGTGGCGGCGACGATCGCGGCGACGGCTTCGGCCGGGGTCGGGGCGTCGCCGGCGAGCTCCAGGGTGCGGCCGGCGAAGCGGTCGGGGTGTTCGAAGGCCAGGGCGGCGAACTCGGCGATGTCCGCCGGGGCGATGATCTGGAGCGGCTCGTCGGGCGGGAAGATGTGCCGGTGGACGCCCTGGTCGAAGCCGTCGAGGCCGAGGCCCGGGAGCCCGAGGTAGTTCGTCATGAACCGCACCGGGCGCAGCACCGTCACCAGCTCGATCCGCTCGCGCAGGTACTGCTCGACGCGCCGCTTGCCCGGCGCCGCGAAGGCCTCACCGCCGGTCGAGGCGACGCCGGTGAACACCGCCTGGCGTACCCCGGCGGCCGCTGCCGCGTCGGCCAGGGCCCGGCCACGGGCGAGCTCCAGGTCCGGGCCGCCGCCGTCCGGGCGGTAGGTCGTCGGCGGGACGACGAAGAGTGCGCTCGCGCCGGCCAGGGCGGGCAGCAGAGTTGACGGATCGTCAAAGTCGGCGACCGCCAATTCTGCTCCCAAGGAGTCGAGTTCAAGTGCGGCAGGTGCGGCCGGGTTGCGGACCAGTGCCCGGACCGGATGTCCGGCGGCCAGCAGGCGCCGCGCCGTCGCGCCGCCCTGCTTGCCGGTGGCACCGGTGACGGCCACAAGGGCAGTGCGTGTGGTGGTCATGTCGTCCTCCCTGGTCCCGGACGGGATGGGTGCGGAGGTGCGGGGGTGCGACGGTCCGGGACATCTGGAAGACTCCAACCCGATTGGCCGGTCGGACAAGGGGTTTCGTGACATGACGACTGCCACCGGCGGCGGGGACCGGGCCGCTGCCCGGCGCAACCGGGCCACCGTGCTGTCGGCCGCCGGGGAGGCGTTCGCGGAGCGGGGGCTCGACGTGCCGCTCAGTGAGATCGCCCGCCGGGCGGGGGTGGGCGCCGGCACCGTGTACCGGCACTTCCCCAGCAAACAGGCGCTGTTGGAGGCGGTGTTCGTCGGTCACCTGAGCGGCCTGGCCGCCTCCGGGGAGCGGCGGATGGCCGGGACCGTGCCGCCCGCCGATGCGTTCTTCGGGCTGCTGCTGGAGGTGATCGAGAAGTCCCACCTGCGCGGTCACCTCTGCGATGTGCTGGCGGCGGACGCGAGTTGGCCGCGCCCGCTGCTCGCGGCCGCCTCCCTGCGGTTCCGCCGGGTGCTGACCGCGCTGCTGCACGCGGCCCAGCGGGCCGGCGGCGTGCGCCCCGACCTCGGCCTCGGCGACGTGCTCGCGCTCACGGTCGGCTGCGCCGCGATGCTCGACGCCCACCACGACCGGCGGGCCGGCCGACGGCTCGTCCGGCTAACCCTGGACGGGCTGCGAACGTCCGGTGCCGTCACGGAACACCGGCCGTTCCGTGACACCGGTGCCGGAAGCGGGGGCGCCGCGGGCTGCGAGGAGTGCGGTGCCCGGCTCACGCTCCGCCCCACCGGCCGGCCGGTGCGCTACTGCGGCGCCACCTGCCGCCAGCGGGCCCGGCGCCGACGGCTCGCGGGTTCGCACGATGGCAATCCGCCTGTAACGGATGTCCATTGACCTGCTGGAACGGGCTTGCCACCATCGGGGCATGACCTTCGCGAGCTGTTGCCCTCCCCGGTAGCCACCCCCGGTGGCCACCGCGCAGGCCGTTGCCGAGCCTCGACCGGACCGAGGACCCACCATGCCGCTCGCCATGCCGCTCGCACTCGTCGCCGATCCCACCCCGCCGCCCGTGGCCGACCGGCCGGAGGGCGCCACCGCCGTGCTGCGCACCGTGCTCGACCACGGGCCGGTCGGGCGCGGCGAACTCAGCCGCCGCACCGGGCTCAGCCCGGCGGCCGTCTCCCGCTACAGCGCCGACCTGGTGACGCTGGGTCTGGTGCGCGAAGCCGCCGCCGACCGGGAACCCGCCCGGCCGGGGCGCCCGCGCATCCCGCTGGAGATCGACACCGCGCGGCACCTGGCCGCCGGGGTGCACATCGCCGGCCCGTGGCTGACCTTCGCGCTCACCGACCTGTGCGGCCGGGTGGTGGCCCACGAGCGGATCGCCAAACCGGCGGGCGCCGACGCGCCGTGGGTGGCCGCCCGACTGCCCGGCTTCCTGCGCCGCCACGCCGGCGGGCGCTCGGTGCTCGGGGTCGGCGCGGTCACCGGGGGCTGGGTGGACCCGGTGCTCGGGACCGTCGTGGAGAACGCGGCGATCGGCTGGCGCGGGGTGGCGCTGCGTCAGGAACTGGAGCGGACCACCTGGCTGCCCGTGCACGTGGAGGGGCACGCGCACGCGCTCGCGCAGGCGGAGTGCCTGTTCGGCGCGGCGCGCGGCACCGACCTGGTGCACCTGTTCGTCGGCAACGTGGTGGACGCCGCCATCGTGGCCGGAGCCACCCCGCTGCGCGGCCGGCGCAACGGGGCCGGCGGGATCGCCCACCTGCCCGTGCCGGGGTCGACCGAGCGCTGCCCGTGCGGCGCGGTCGGCTGCCTGCAGGCCACCGTCTCCGACCGGGCCGTGGCCGCGCGGGCGGTGGCGGACGGGGTGATCGACCGGCCCGACGTCCTGCTCCTGCTCGCCGCGGCCCGGGACGGCGACGCCCGCGCGCTGGACCTCTGCCGGACCCGCCTGCGTCTGCTGGCGGGCGCGGTGAGCCTGCTGCTCGACCTGATCAACCCGCAGGCCCTGGTGCTCACCGAGGCCGTGACCGTCTACCTGCCCGAACTGCTGCCGGAGCTGCACGCCGCCGTCGCGGCCCGCGGCACCCGGGCGGGGGAGGACGTGGTCCGCGTGGGCTCCTTCGGCACCGACACGCTGGCCGTGGCGGCGGCCGCGCCCGTGCTGGCGGCCGTCCACCAGGACCCGCTCGGGCTGCGCACCGCGCGGAGCGCGAGGTGAGCACCATTACTTCCACGCCGTCAGAAAACCTTGTCGGCGCGGGGACCAGCCGGGAGACTTCACTCATGGACGCACAGCGCAGGGCGACGATCAGGGCAGCCGCCGACCGGCAGCCCGTGAACGCCTTCCGCCTGCACCACTTCGCCGGTCTGGGCTGTTGAGCCGCTAGGCCGTTCAGGCAGGCCGTTCAGCCAGGCCAGCCAGGCGCGATCGCCGTCGCCGTCCTCCCGTGAATCTTCCGGGAGACCCGGTCGACACGCTCATCCGTCACGCCTTCGCACCGTCACGCCTTCGCACCGTCATCTGGCACCCCTTCACCTCTTCACCTCTTCCACCCTTCGCTGACGCGTCCCCCCGTGCCGACGCGCGCCCCGCCGCGTCGCGCCCACCTCCCTAGGAGCACCATGACCCCCCGTGCCGTCCGCCGTGCCCGCCCGCTCGCGCTGGTCGCGCTGCTGTCGCTGGTCGCCGCCTGCGGCACCAGCGCGAGCGCCGACAGCGCCACCGGCGGCGGGTCCGGGCAGCTGACCCTGCACATCGGCGACCAGGGCAAGTACCTGCAGACCCTGCTCGACACCTCCGGCCAGTCCCAGGGGCTCGGCTACCGGGTCGTCTTCGACCAGTTCAACAGTGGCCCGCTGGTCAACCAGGCGTTCGCCGCCGGTGCGATCGACCTCGGCGTGATGGGCGACACCCCCGCCATCTACGCCGCCGCCGCGGGCGTGCCGGTCGACGTCGTCGGGGTCAGCCACACGGTCGGCCCCGGCTACACCCTGGTGGCGCGGGCCGGCAGCGGCATCCACACCCTGGCCGACCTCAAGGGCCACAAGGTCGCCTACTCCAAGGGCACCGCCAACCAGGGCTTCCTGATCCAGGCACTGAACACGGTCGGCCTCAAGCAGCAGGACGTCACGGCCGTGGACGTGCCGCTGCAGAACGTCGGCGGGGTGCTGGAATCCGGCACGGTCGACGCCGCCACGGCCGCGCCGCAGGACCTGATCACCTACGACCGGGCGCACTCCGACGCGGTCTCGCTGATCAACGGTCAGCAGGTGTCCTCCGGCTACACCTTCTGGCTGGCCTCGCAGAAGGCGCTCGGCGACCCGGCCCGCCGCAAGGCACTGGTCGACCTGCTGGGCCGGATCGTCAAGGCGAACAGCTGGACCCGGAGCAACCCGGACCCCTGGATCGACGCCTACTACGTCAAGGTCAACAAGCAGACCCCGCAGGTCGGCAAGCTCGTCTGGCAGGCGTCGGGAGAGACGAAGTTCGTCCCGCTCGACGGCCAGGTGGTGGCCGCCCAGCAGCGCCAGGCCGACCTCTTCCTGGCCAACGGCCAGCTGCCCAAGAAGGTGGACGTCTCCGGCGAGTTCCCCGCCGACGTCCAGCGCGACTTCAACCCGGCCGTCGCGGCCGGCCAGAACTGACGGACCGTCACATCCCGGCCGTCACATCCCTGTAGAGGAGCCCCCCATGAGTGACCTTTCGGTGCGCCAGGTCGCCGGCCACATCGGTGCCGACGTCGACGGCGTCGACCTCTCGCAGCCGCTGCCGCCCGAGTCGGTGCGGCAGATCAAGCAGGCGCTGCACCGCCACAAGGTGCTGTTCTTCCGCGGCCAGCGGCTCGACCACGCCGACCAGATCGCCTTCGCCCGCCAGTTCGGCGAGTTGACCTACGCGCACCCGCACGACGACGCGCCGCCGGTCGACCACCCGCAGATCTTCACCATCGACCCGCGCCGCTTCGAGGAGCGCTACGGGGCCGGGTTCCGCGATGAGTACCGCCGCCGCCAGTACAGCTACTTCGACGGCTGGCACACCGACGTCACCGCCGCGGTCAACCCGCCGGCCGCCTCGATCCTGCGCGCCGAAGTGGCGCCCGAGGTCGGCGGCGACACCCAGTGGACCAACCTGGTGGCCGCCTACCAGGGCCTGTCCGCGCCGCTGCGCGCCTTCGTCGACACCCTGCGGGCCGAGCACCGCTACGGCGGGGCACGGGAGTTCGCCGCGGGCAGCGAGTACGCCAAGCGGATCGACAGCAACCTGCTGGTCGCCGTGCACCCGGTGGTGCGGGTGCACCCGGAGACGGGGGAGCGGGCGCTGTTCGTCAACCCCGGCTTCACCAGCCACCTGGTGGGCGTCTCGGCCGCCGAGAGCCGGCGCCTGCTCGACCTGCTCTACGCCGAACTCACCCGCCCTGAGTACACCGTGCGGTTCCGCTGGGAGCCCGGGCACGTGGCCTTCTGGGACAACCGGGCCACCGCCCACCTGGCGCCGCGCGACCTGGAGCACCTGGACGTGGCCCGCACCCTGCACCGGGTGACCCTGATCGGCGAGGTGCCGGTGGGCCCGGACGGGCGGGAGTCCGAGCTGGTGCACGGGCGGCCGTTCACCGCCGACCGCGTGGCCGGCGCCGTCGGCGCGGCCTGAGCCGGACCCGCCCGCAGAGAGGAGGACGAACCATGGCGACCACCGCCGCACTCGCGCAGCCGCCCGCCCCACTGGTCGACGCCGCCGGACTGAGCCGGCCCCGCCGTGCCCGGCTGCCGGTGCCGCGGCCCCTGCGCCGCCTCGCCGGACCGCTGCTCCTGGTGGCCCTGTGGCAGCTGCTGGGCAGCCTCGGCGAGATCGACCCGCGGGTGCTCGCCACCCCGGGCCAGGTGCTCGCCGCCGCCTGGGACCTGGCCCGCACCGGGGAGCTCGCGAGCAACCTGCTCGCCTCGCTGGTGCGGGTCGCGCAGGGCCTGGCGATCGGGGTGACCCTCGGGGTGGTGCTGGCGGTGGCCGCCGGCCTGTTCCGGCTGGGCGAGGACCTAGTCGACTCCACCATGCAGGTGCTGCGCTCGCTGCCGGTCCTCGGGCTGCTGCCGCTGGTCATCATCTGGTTCGGCGTCGGCGAGGAACCCAAGGTCGCGCTGGTGGTGTTCGCCACCGTCTTCCCGGTGTACCTGAACACCTACGCCGGGATCCGCGGGGTCGACGGCCGACTGGTCGAGTCGGCCAAGGTGTTGGGGCTCGGCCGGCTGGCCCTGATCCGCCACGTGGTGCTGCCCGGCGCCGTCCCCGGGTTCCTGGTCGGCCTGCGCTTCGCGCTCACCAGCTCCTGGCTGGTGATCATCATCGCGGAACAGCTCAACGCCACCAGCGGCATCGGCTACCTGATGAACCAGGCCCAGGCCTGGTACCGCACCGACATCATCGTGCTCGGCCTACTGATCTACGGGCTGCTGGGCCTGGGCGCCGACGCCGTGGTCCGCCTGCTGGAGCGCCGACTGCTCCGCTGGCGGCGCGGATTCGACGGAAACTGAGAGGAGTTGGACCATGACGACGGCTACCACGACCGGACCGGTCGACACCGCTGACGCCCAGCCGGTGCAGGACATCGTGGGTACGGATCCCACGCCGGAGACCGCGGTGCTCGCCCGCGGCGTGCGCCGCTCCTTCGAGGGCCGCGAGGTGCTGGCAGGCCTCGATCTGCGGCTGGGGCGCGGCGAGTTCGTGGCGATGCTCGGCCGCAGCGGCTCCGGCAAGAGCACCCTGCTGCGCGCCATCGCCGGCCTCGACTCGGACTTCCAGGGGCAGTTGCTGGTGCCGCGGCGGCGCTCGGTGGTCTTCCAGGACCCGCGCCTGCAACCCTGGAAGCGCGTGCTGGACAACGTGGTGCTGGGCCTGCCCGGCCCGCGCGCCGAGAACCGGGCCCGCGGCCTGGCGGCCCTGACCGAGGTTGGCCTGGAGCAGCACGCCAAGGCCTGGCCGGTCACCCTCTCGGGCGGCGAGGCGCAGCGCGCGGCGCTCGCCCGCGCCCTGGTCCGGGAGCCCGAACTCCTGCTGCTGGACGAGCCGTTCGGCGCACTCGACGCGCTCACCCGGGTCCGGATGCACGGCCTGCTGCGCGAGCTGTGCCGGCGGCACCGGCCGGCCGTGCTGCTGGTCACCCACGACGTGGACGAGGCGGTGCTGCTCGCCGACCGGATCGTGGTCCTGACCGAGGGCCGGCTGGGCACGGCCCACGAGGCCCGGGTGCCGAAGGAACGACCGCGCAGCCACCCGGAGTTCGCCCGGCTGCGGAGCGCCCTGCTGGCCGAGCTCGGAGTGCGCGAGGAACCGGCGGAGCCGGGCGAGCCCGGCTGACCGGGCCCCGGTCCACCCCCTCCCGCCCCCTCCCACCCCCTCCCACCCCCGAACAACCCTGTGAACGAACGGAACACGCACCATGACCACCGCCGAGCGCCAACTCCACCTCAACCTGTTCATCCTCGACACCGGCCACCACGAGGCGTCCTGGCGGCTGCCGCAGTCCGACCCGCTGGCCCACATCGACCTCGACTACCACCGCAACCTCGCCCGGATCGCCGAGGAGGCCACCTTCGACTCCGTCTTCCTGGCCGACGCCCCGGCGCTGTGGGGCGACGTGGGCCAGCGGCCGAGCGGCCGGCTGGAGCCGACCCTGCTGCTGGCGGCGCTGGCCGGCGCGACCAGCCGGATCGGCCTGATCGCCACCGCCTCCACCAGCTACAACGACCCGTACAACCTGGCCCGCCGGTTCAACTCGCTGGACCACGTCTCGGGCGGGCGCGCCGGTTGGAACATCGTCACCACCGCCGGTGACGTCGCCGCCCGCAACTTCGGCCTGGACACCCAGCCCGCGCACGCCGAACGGTACGAGCGCGCCGCCGAGTTCCTGGAGGTGTCGACCCTGCTCTGGGACAGCTGGCAGGACGACGCCGTGGTGGCCGACAAGGAGAGCGGCGTGCACGCGCTGAACGAGCGGGTGCACCCGATCGGCCACGCCGGCCGCTTCTTCCGGGTCGAGGGCGCGCTGAACGTGCCGCGCTCGCCGCAGGGCCACCCGCTGCTGGTGCAGGCGGGCTCCAGCGAGGACGGCAAGGACTTCGCCGCCCGCTGGGCGGAGGCGGTCTTCACCGCACAGCCCACGCTGGCCGAGGGGCAGGCCTTCTACGCCGACGTGAAGCGGCGCGCGGCCGGCTTCGGCCGCGATCCGGAGCTGGTCAAGGTCCTGCCCGGGATCGTCCCGGTGATCGGCGAGACCGAGGCCGAGGCACGGGAGTTGGAGGCCGAGCTGGACCGGCTGATCCGTCCCGAGTTCGCCCAGCGACAGCTCGCCGGCCTGCTCGGCCTGGAGCCGGAGCGGCTGCCGCTGGACGAGCAGCTGCCGGCCGACCTGCCGGACGAGGACGTGATCGAGGGCGCCAAGAGCCGCTACACGCTGATCGTCGAGCTGGCCCGGCGCGAGCGGTTGACGGTCCGTCAGCTGATCGCCCGGCTCGGCGGCGGGCGCGGCCACCGCACCTTCGCCGGGACCGCCGAACAGGTGGCCGACACGATCGAGGAGTGGTTCCACCACGGCGCGGCCGACGGGTTCAACATCATGCCGGCCGTCCTGCCCTCCGGCCTGGAGGTGTTCGCCCAGCAGGTGGTCCCGATCCTGCGCGAGCGCGGCCTGTTCCGCACCGAGTACACCGGCAGCACGCTGCGCGAGCACTACGGCCTGCCGCGCCCGGCCGGTCGCCCCGCCGTCGCGGCCGCTGCCTGAACCAGCCCGCCCCTACCCGTTACCAGTTCAAGGAGACCATCATGACCACCGCCCTCACCGAGCTGCGGCTCACCCCGGTCGCCGGCCGGATCGGCGCGATCGTCGACGAGGTGCGCCTCGGCGGCGACCTGCCGGCCGGCACCGTGACCGCGATCGAGGACGCCCTGCACCGGCACAAGGTGCTCTTCTTCCGCGGCCAGCAGCACCTGGACGACGCCGGGCACGAGGCCTTCGCCCGCCTGCTCGGCCACCCGGTGGGCCACCCGACCGTGCCCAGCGCCGACGGCCGCTACGTCTTCGAGCTCGACGCCACCAAGGGCGTGCGGGCCAACAACTGGCACACCGACGTGACCTTTGTGCCCTCCTACCCGAAGGCGTCGATCCTGCGCGCGCTGGAGCTGCCGCCGGCCGGCGGCTCCACGGTGTGGGCCAACACGGCCGCCGCCTACCAGGACCTGCCGGCGCCGCTGAAGGTGCTGGCCGACAGCCTGCGGGCGGTGCACACCAACGACTACGACTACGCGGCGAGCCTGGCGCTGACCCCGGAGCTGGCGGAGAACCAGGAGGTCGCCGAGCTGTTCCGGCAGGTGTTCGTGTCGACCGCGTTCAAGACCGAGCACCCGGTGGTGCGGGTCCACCCGGTGACCGGCGAACGGAGCCTGCTGCTCGGCGCGTTCGCGCAGCGGATCGTCGGTCTGTCGGGCGCCGACAGCAGGACGCTGATCGGCCTGTTCCAGCGCTACGTCGAGCGCCTGGAGAACACCGTGCGCTGGGACTGGCAGGTCGGCGACGTGGCGATCTGGGACAACCGGGCCACCCAGCACTACGCGGTCAACGACTACGGCGACCAGCCGCGCCTGGTGCGCCGGATCACCCTGGACGGCGACCTGCCGGTCGGCGTGGACGGCGCGGCGAGCCGCCTGCTGGAGCCGGCTGAGCCGCCCGCGGTGGCGGGCCTGGTCCCGGCGGAGCAGCTCGAAGCGGGCCTGCGCGGGAACTGAGCGCGAGTCGGGCCTGCGGGAACTGAGCGCGAGTCGAGCCTGGGCGGGAACTGAGTGCGAATCAGGACGGGCCACGGCTGCTGACGCCGAGCAGCCGTGGCCCGGCCCGCACCCGGAGGCCCCCTTGCCCGCCCCCGCCACCGGTGATCAGCTGGATGATGTTGTGCTCCGAGCTGGTGCTATGTCACATTGTCACTGGCTCAAGCTCTTGATCCAGGGTCAGCTACGGAGGTGGACTTCGATGGTTCCGCACACCGCACCGCTCGGTACCGAGGCCGGGTGGCCGGACCGCCCGGCGGTGCCCGCGCCGCCCGGCGCGCTCGCCGCCGTCGAGCGGCGGGTGCTGTGGCTGTCCACCGCGATCATCGACCACGCCAACCGGGTGCGGCCGAACCCCACGGGCCTCAAGGTCGGCGGGCACCAGGCCTCCTGCGCCTCGATGGCCTCGATCATGACGGCCCTGTGGTTCCACACCCTCTCCGCCGAGGACCGGGTCTCGGTCAAGCCCCACGCCTCGCCGGTACTGCACGCCATCAACCACCTGCTGGGCGAGCTGGACGCCGCCAAGCTGACCACCCTGCGCGCCTTCGGCGGCCTGCAGAGCTACCCGAGCCGGTCCAAGGACCCCGACCCGGTCGACTACTCGACCGGATCGGTCGGCATCGGTGCCACCGCCCCCGTCTGGGGTGCGATCGCCCGGCGCTACGTGGACGGCCGGTTCGGCGGGGCCGGCACCGGCCGCCAGTACTCGCTGATCGGCGACGCGGAACTCGACGAGGGCGCGGTCTGGGAGGCCGTGCAGGATCCGATGGTGCCGGGCCTCGGCGAGCTCGTCTGGATCGTCGACCTGAACCGGCAGTCCCTGGACCGGGTGGTGCCGGGCATCGCCGCCGACCGCCTGCAGGGCATGTTCGCGGCCGCCGGCTGGCAGGTGCTCACCCTCAAGTACGGGCGCCTGCTGGAGGAACTGTTCACCCGGCCCGGCGGATCCGCCCTGCGCACCCGCATCGACGCCATGGGCAACCCCGAGTACCAGCGCCTGCTGCGCTGCACCGCCGAGCAGCTGCGCGAGCGCCTGCCCGGCACGGGCTCCACGGCCGGCCCGATCGCCGACCTGATCGCGGGGCTCGACGACGCCACGCTGCTCGCCGCCGTGCGCAACCTCGGCGGCCACGACCTCGGCGTGCTGCTGGACGCCTACGACGCGATCGACGACACCCGCCCGACCGTCATCTTCGCCTACACCGTCAAGGGCCACGGCCTGCCCACCGAGGGCCACCCGCAGAACCACTCCTCGCTTCTGACCGAGCGTCAGATGCGGGACCTGGCCGCCGAGCTGGGCGCCGACCTCGACCACCCGTGGGCCGGCTTCGGCGAGGGCACCGCCGAGCGCGCCCTCACCGCGGCGGCCGCCGAACGCCTGCGCCGGCCCCGGCACGAGCCGCAGCGCCCGCCGGCCGTCCCCGCCGACCTCGCCCGCCCCGCCCCCGGCGGCACCGGCACCACCCAGCAGGCCCTGGGCCGGACCCTGCTCGACCTCACCCGGCAGGCACCCGAAGCGGCCGGCCGGATCGTCACCGTCAGCCCCGACGTCAGCTCCAGCACCAACCTCGGCGGCTGGCTCAACAAGGTCGGCGTGTGGTCGCCCGCGGAACAGACCGACTGGTTCGCCGACGACGCCGAGACCATCCTGCACTGGCGCGAGCGGCCCACCGGCCAGCACCTCGAACTCGGCATCGCCGAAACCAACTTGGTCGGCCTGCTCGGCGAGCTCGGCACCACCTGGAGTCGCTGGGGCCAGCCGCTGCTGCCGATCGGCGTGGTCTACGACCCGTTCGTCAACCGGGCGTTGGAGCCGTGGTCGTTCGGCATCTACGCCGGCGGCCAGTCCGTCCTGGTCGGCACCCCCTCGGGCGTCACCCTGGCACCGGAGGGCGGGGCGCACCAGTCGATCACCACGCCCTCGCTCGGCATCGAGCAGCCCGGCTGCCTCAGCTACGAGCCCGCCTTCGCCCTGGACACCGAGTGGTGCCTGCTCGCCGCCCTCGGCAACCTCGGCAAGCCGGACGGCAGTTCGGCCTACCTGCGGCTGTCGACCCGCCCCGTCGACCAGACCCTCGCGGCCGTCCCGACCGACCCGGCCGCCCGCGAACGCCGCCGCCGACAGGTGGTCGCCGGCGCCTACGTGCTCCGGCGCGCCGACCGGCCCGTGGTCACGCTCGCGGCGATGGGCGCCATGGTCACCGAGGCCCTGGCCGCCGCCGACCGGCTCGCCGCCCTCGGCCACGGCGCCGACGTCGTCTGCGTCACCAGCCCCGACCTGCTCTTCCGCGCCCTCCAGGCCCGCCGCGGCCTCGCCACCGACCCCGAGTGGATCCTCGCCCAGGCCTTCCCCGCCGACCGCGCCGCCCCACTGGTCACCGTCCTGGACGGCCACCCGCACACCCTCGCCTTCCTGGCCACCGTCAACAACGTCCCCACCACCGCCCTCGGCGTCACCCGCTTCGGCCAGTCCGGCGGCCTGGACGAGGTCTACCGCCACCACGGCATCGACACGGACGCCATCGTCGCCGCGGCGCTGGACCTGGTCTGACGTGGTGCCCTGGCCAGCTGGCTCAGGGCACCACCGGCAGCGCCTGCAGCCCGCGCTGGCGGTTCGGCCGAGGAGTCCTCGAAACCACTGACCCAACCCAGGCACTTCCGCCCAGGCCCCGGCGCACCTCGCGCCGAGGCCTGAGCCCTGCCCGCTGGGCCACCCTGCTACCCACCCTCACCGGCCGTGGCGTCCTGCGCGTCCACCTCTACGGCGCCCGCGAGCGGCGCCCCGAGGCATGCAGCCCGTGCGCGCCCACCTTCGGCGTCTTCGCCGAAAAGCCGGCCGGCGAGGGCTTGGCGTTCCTGCAGTCCCGGATCGGCAGCGTCGGCCCTGTGCTGACCGCAGTGCGTGACGACCGGGTGGTGGGCGCCGTCGGACCCGTGGAGACCATGCCCGACCCGATCGGCAGGGCCCGCCTGCTGCCGCAGTACTTCGGCGTCGTGCCCGAGTGCCGAGGCCTGGACCTCGGACGCCTGCTGTGGCGCGCGGCCATGCACTGGGGCTACGCCAACGGCGCCGACCACCAACTCCTGCAGACCACCGCCGGCGGCGTCTCCGACCGGCTCTGCCAGGCCGAAGGACTGACCGGCCTCGGCTTCGCCTGCACCACCACGGTCTGACCCTGCCGGACACTCCCGGCTCGACCTGCCACCTCGGCAAGCAGCGTCGCCTGACCGCCGCTCCACCAAGATCATCTCGTGGCGGCTTCTGGGCTCACGGTGGTTAGACCCCCTGAGCCCCGCGAGTTCGCGAAAACTGAAGCGCTTTCAGCAGGTTGTCTGCGACGTTCACGATGGACAGGGACACGGCCTGTGGCGGAGTTCGTGCCCGGCTCGTGCGCGCCGGCGTGATGAACCACCGAGCCGGGCTGGGCTCAGTCCCACCAGCCGCTACCGGCCTGCCAGCGCTGGACCCATTCGACGAAGCCGATGGCTTCGGGGCCTGGGTAGGGGTAGGCGCCGACCTCCGAGACAAGCCAGATCTTCCCGCGCTGCGGCCCGGTGGTCACCAGGAGCCAGTAGGAGAGCTCGTCGTCTGTGCCCAGGACGATGGACCCGTGGTTGTAGACGTCGACTGTGCGCTGGTCGAAGTCGGTTGCGGTGACCTCCTCGTCCTCCCAGGGCCAGGCCTGTTCGAGCGGGAAGGCGGTTGCGGGGTCGCGGTCCCCTTGGTCGGGCCAGCCTGGAGGGAGCCAGCCGAGCGGAAGGAGACCGCCGTCCTCGGGCGGGCCGTAGGAGGAGCCGTTGGTGATGTGCGTGATGAAGCTCCGATAGGGCTCCGGCAACCGGACGCCGTGCTCGTCCTCCCAGACCGCAACGTCTTCCTCTCCCAGGGGCGGTTCGCGCCATTCGACTGGGAAAGCAGCCTGGAGGACATCCAGGTCCCTAGCAGGGGGTTCGTCATCGAAGGCGTCCATGGCACCACTGATATCAGGTGCCTCTGTCGAGGGCTTCACTCGGTCTGTCGATCTGCGTTTGTGGTTGTGGCTGTGCCTGCCCGAGTTCAGGTTGGTGGTGGTCTCATGGCCGGCGATGAGCAGGAGCGCCGCGAGCGAGACGAGCTCGTGCCCGGTAAGCCGCTCCTCGCCCGGGGGCTGCTCGCCGTGGCGGACCCGGACCAGCTCGGTGAGCAGACCGTCGTCGGGCGAGCGGTGCTTGACGGCGACGAGCTCGCCCAGGTAGCCGGCCAGCTCGTGTGACGCGGCGTCGATCACGGCGGGCCGCCCGGCCGCCCGGTGTCCTTCGACAGCCGGGGGTCGGTGAACGCCTCCCGCGCCTCGGCGTCCCCCGTCACCAGGAAGCCGCCCCGCTCACCGGGGAGCCGCTGCAGGGGCGCCGCGTCGCGCAGCGCGGCGTAGGCGGGGTAGGGATCGCGCAGGAACTCGGGGCCCTGGTGCTGACGGTTCATCGGCATCGGCACGCACCCAGTGTCCCCGCGCGGTGTCCCCACTCGCTGGGGACGGTGTCCCAACACGCAGCTCAGGCGGGTGGAGCGGGGGACGGCGTCGCCGGTGCGGCGGTGGGCATTGGCCGGGCGGGCCGGGCAGCGCAGGATCGGTGCCAACGGGGGCACGGAGCGATCACCCACGGCGGAGTGGGATCGCGCTGACCGTGCATCAGGAACGCCCTGCCCCCTCGGGGTGGGGCGTCGACAGACGAGGGAAACATGAAGCTGCACTACAAGTTCCGGCAGGTACTGTTCACCGCGGCGGCGTTGGTGATCGGCGGCGTCCTGGTGGCCGGCCCGGCCACCGCGGCGGACCTGCCCACGGGGGACAGCACCGCGACCACGCCGCAGACGCTGCCGATCGCGGCCTCGGCGGCGGACGGCTCGGCGGCGAAGTTCTCGACCTTCGCCGAGCTCTCGCCGGGCGGCAACAACGTCAACCTGTGGGCCGGGAACCAGTCCTGGATGCGGATCGGCGGCCCGGCCACCGGGATCTTCGCCCAGGACGGCATCCTGTTCGACGCCGCTCCGCACACCGGCGAGGTCTCGTACTACTCCGGGAGCCTGCACACGTGGGTTCCGGTCGGCGGCCCGGTCGCGCAGCTCGCCGTGGACGGGCAGGGACACCTCTTCGCGCTCACCCCCAACCGGGACGCGGTGCTGGAGTGGCAGAGCGGCACCAAGTGGGTCAAGATCGGCGGCCCGGCCACCTCGATCACCGGCGGCTCGGCGGGCCTGCTGGTCAGCACACCGGGCACCGGCGGCGTGGTGCGCTACGCCGGCAGCGGGTGGACCTGGATCGGAGGGCCCGGCGCCGAGTTCACCGAGGACAGCACCGGCCACGTCTACGGCCTCAACCCCGCCCGCACCGCCGTGACGGAGTGGACCGGCGGCACCGGCTGGAAGACGATCGGCGGCCCCGCCACCTCCATCACCGGCGGCACGGCGGGCCTGGTGGCCACCGCCCCCGGCAGCGGCGACCTGGTGCGCTACACCGGCAGCGGGTGGACCAAGATCGGCGGACCCGCCGCGCAGATCGCCGAGACCGGCGACGGCTGGGTGGTCGCGCTCACCCCGAACAAGAGCGCCGTGGTCGGCTGGAAGCCGGGCATGACCTCCTGGGCGAAGCTCGGCGGTCCGGCCGAGCAGATCGCCGCCTCCTGACCGACCGGCGCCGCGGGCCCCCACGGGGGTGGGGTCCGCGGCGCCGGTGACCCGGGCGGGCGGCCGGGCTCAGTCGGCCGGCGTGAGCAGGTCCTGGTAGTGCCGGGCCTTGGCGTGATCCGCCAGTTCGAGAGCGGCCTGACGGGCGATCACCAGCGCCGAACGGATCCGCGGTGACCCGGGAGGCAGTTCGCGGACGGCGAGGAACGCCTCGACGTGGTGCAGCGCCTCCCGGTGGCGGCCCGCGCCCTCGTGCTCCAGGGCCAGCGCGAAGTGGAGGTCGGCGCGGTCCTTGAGCTGTCCCTCGCCCTCCATCAGCTCCAGCGCCCGGTCGGCCGTGGCGATGGCCTGGTCATCCAGTCCGGCGCCGAACAACACGAGCGACCGGCCGCTCAGCGCCTGTGCCAGGCGCTGGCGGTCGCCGAGCTCGGTGAGCACGGCGACCGCCTCGTCGTTCAGGCCGAGCGCCTCGTCGGTGCGTCCGAGCATGGTAAGCGTCACCGAGGCGTTCGACCTGGCCACCGCCTCGCCCGACCGGTACCCGAGCGCGCGGCAGGCTTCGGCGTCGGCCAGCTGCGCGGCCAGGGCCTCCTCGTTCCGGCCCTGGTGCCGCAGGGTCAGCGCCAGGTCGTTGGTGACCATGCTCTCCTTGTACGGGTTGCCGATCCGGCGGAAGATCTCCAGCGCCCTGTGCTGGTACTGCTCTGCCGTGGACGGGTCGTCGACATCCAGGAGGGTGAGGGCCAGGGTGTTCAGCGTCTCGGCGGTACCGGGCTCGTCGCCCAGCGACTCGCAGGTTTCGAGGTCGGAGCGGAAGTACCGGATCGCGGTCTCGAACTCGCCCAGCGCACGGTGGACGGTGCCCAGGTTGAACAGCACCTTGCTGGTCTCGCGCGGGTTCGCCAGGTCCTGCCACAGGTGCAGGCTCTGTTCGAGCAGCGGGCGGGCCCGTTCCAGCGCCCCGGTGTCCATGTGCAGGCCGCCGAGCAGGTTCAGCGTGTCGGCGGTCAGCATCGGGTCGCCCAGGGACTCGGTCAGCTCGCGGACCTCCTCCGCGATCTCCATCGCCGTGCCGAACTCGCGACGGGCCCGGGCCAGGTTCGCGCGCTGGAGCATGAGCCCGGCGCCGATCTGGCGGTCGCCGACGAGCTCGGCGGCCTCCAGACCGGCCCGGCACGCCTCCTCCCAGGCGGGCCAGTTTCCGGTCGCCTCGCACACCGTGGTCAAGGCGCCCGCCAGCACGGCCGCCCGCTCCGGCGCGCCGGCGCCGATCAGCTGACGGGCCGTCGGCAGTGCGCTCGACAGGTTCTCCTCGGTCCAGCGGGCGGCGTCCTGCGCGCTGTCGACCCGCGCGACGTTCCCGTCCTGGAGGAACGACGGCATCGGAAGACCGGTGACCGCGAACTGCGCCCGCAGCGCCGACCGCAGCAGCCAGTCGTTCATCCGAGCGGCGTTGTCCGCGACCGACTCGGCCGCCTCCTCGGTGAGTTGTTCCCTGGCGAAGACCCGCAGCAGGTCGTGGAAGCGGTAGCACCCGGGGCCGGGTGCGGGCTCGATCAGGCTCATCTCGGCGAGCTTGCGCAGCTCCCTGGCGGCCTCGCGCTCGCTCGAACCGGTGAGCGCCGCGCAGATCCCCGGCCCGAAATGGTCGCCCGGTACCTGGGACAGCCGCCGGAACACCTTGATCGCGGCCTTGTTGAGCCTGCGGTACGACAGCGAGAAGGCGGCCCGCACGGTCAGGTCACCGGCCTCCAGGGCCCCGAGGCGGTCGCGTTCCTGGCGCAGTTCGCGGGCCAGGTCGGCCATCCGCAGGTACCGGTTGGTGCTCAGGCGGTTGGCGCTGATCCGCAGGGCCAGCGGGAGCCGGCCGCAGAAATCGACCACCTGTTCCGCGTCGGCGAGCCCGCGGTCCACCCGCTCGGCACCGCAGACCCCGCGCAGGAACTCCAGCGCGACCTCCGGCGAGAAGGTGTCGAGGTCCAGCCGCTGGGCGCCCTCCAGTCCGGCGAGACGGCTGCGGCTGGTGATCAGCACGGTGCTGCCGCCGCCCGCCGGGATCAGCGGGCGGACCTGCTCCTCGCCCTTCGCGTTGTCGAGGACCACCAGTACGCGGCGGCCGGCGAGCGCCAGCCGGTAGGCGTCGAGCAGCAGGTGCGGGTCGCCCGGCAGCTCCGCCTGCGGGGTGCCGAGGGCCACCAGGAACCGGGCCATGACCTCTTCCGGCTCTGCGGGCCGCTCGCCCATGCCCCGCAGGTCGGCGTAGAGCCGGCCGTGCGGGAAGTCGCCGTCCGGGTGGTGGGCGACGTGGGTGGCGAGGGCGGTCTTGCCGACGCCCGGGGTGCCGGAGACCACCACGATCCGGTCGGGCGCGTAGTGTTCACCGGCTCCGTCGGACGGCAGGAGGATCCGCGCGACCTCCTCCGCCCGCCCGGTGAAGTCGGCCAGCCGGGGCGGCAGCAGCCGCGGAACCGCCGGTGCCGAGGCCTGCGCGGGATAGAAGTTGAACACCGGGTTGGTCAGGATCGCCTTGTGCGCGTCGCCGTTCACCGCGACCGCCGCCGCCCCTGTGGCCCGGGCCGAAGTGTCCCGCCTCACGCCGTGATCTCGGTGTCGATCGGGCCGTCCGCGTCACCGCCCACCGCGACGGCGCCGGGGCCGGCCGCGGTGACGCCGCCCTGCGGCGCGGGCGCCACGGCGTGCGCGGCCGACGCGGCGCCCGCCGCCACCTTGGTCCGCAAGCCGCCGCGCGCGGAGCCGCCGACCGCGATCGAGCCGGGCCCGGCGGCCGTGACCGTGCTGCCTCCGGCGTCGGAGGACGACCAGGTCAGGTACACCTGGAGCCCCGCACCGAGCAGCACCAGCACGGCCAGCCCCGTCCACCACCCCCAACCCGAGCTGTCGGTCGCCAGATTCGTGGCCAGCCCCGTGACGGCCGCGATCACCACGGCCGCAGCCGCAGCGATCGAGCGTCGAACCACCGCTGTCATGTCCTCCCCAGTTCTGGACCTGACGTGGAGTCAGCCCCAGAACAGTGCTACCAGACCGCACTGACACCGGTGCCGAAAAAACGACTGACGGCACGGCGCGGCCTCGGAGATGCTCCGTCCGATGGATGACGAAGCGAACGAGGTACGAGTGGCCGGGGCTCCAGCGGTGCGGGTCGAATACGACGCTTTGGCAGACATGGCGTACATCTACCTCCTCGGCAGGATCGGGCCTGGAGAGGCTGTCCGGCAGGTACCCGCACAGGACAACACGGCGATACTCGACTACGACGCGGACGGACGACTGCTAGGCATCGAGCTGTTCAGTGCCGGACGCCGACTGCACCCCGATCTGCTGCGTGTCGCCGAGCGGATCGACCGTGAACCGAGTCCGCCGAGCGCGTGAGTCCTTGACGGAGCACCAGATCGGTTGACCCCTTCCCCGGTGGGCCCATAGCTTGATCCACAAGGGCGTGCGGTGGGAGCGCGCCTTCGCCTACACAGGGGGAACACCATGCCGGAGCTGACCGGAGGGGCCGTCAAGGTCCTCACTGTCGCCGTCCTCGCCGTCCTCGCCGCTGCGCCGATCCTGGGCGCAGCCCACGCCTACGCCGCAGCGCCGGTCGCGAAGAGCCAGAGCCACCTCTCGGTCACCAACGTCCTGCCCGGGAACCAGGCCATCGCCGCCCCGACGAGCACCGGCCCCTACGCGAACGCCGCCGCAGTCACCCCGGACGAATACTCGCACCACGCCTATTAGAAGCCGTCTCCTGGAAGAGCGTTGGCCGCGCGGTGGGGCTCGATCGTCCCTGCGTGGCGTCCCGCGCTTTCCAAGGACGCACTGGACCACAGCACCATCTGGTCATGCACGGCGGGGCAGCGAATCGTCTCGTTCTCGCGTGATCGCCAACGAAAGAGCAACCGATGCTACCGATTGTCCTGTTCGACCTGGACGGCCTTCTGATCGACTCCGAGCCGATCTGGGACGCGGCAAAGCGTGAAGTGTTCGGTCCGCTCGGCCTGCACCTCACAACGGAGATGCAGGCGGCGACGCGCGGGCTGCGGCAACGGGACATGGTGGCCTACTGGTTCGATCGGGCCACCATTCAAGCCGACCCCGACGACGTGGAGCGGCAGATCGTGGCCGCCGTGTGCCGCAGGCTGGCGGGAGTGGCGCTGAAGCCCGGCGCCGAACACGCCGTCGCGGCGTGCGCGCGTGCATCGAGGGCGATGGCCGTCGTGTCCTCTTCGCCGGAGTCGGTGATCCGGCATGCGCTCGCGAGCACCGGCCTTGACCGATCCTTCGACGCCGTGTTTTCCGCCGAAGACGACGAACACGGCAAGCCCCACCCGGGCGCCTATCTCCGCGCAGCCGCCGCCCTCGGCGCGTCACCCGACGAATGCATCGTGATCGAGGACTCGTTCAACGGCGTCCTTGCCGGCGCGTCGGCCCAGATGACGGTCGTCGCCGTCCCCGAGGCCGCTGATCGCTGCGATCCGCGCTTCGCGATTGCCACTCTGGCGCTGGAGTCCCTCAAGGATCTCGATACCTCTGCATTCGGCGCGCACGTGTCCAGGGGGAGCCGGAACGCCACGTGAGCATCGCGTGCCGCGGCCAAGGTGCGCGGCACGCTCCACCCATCGACCCGCTCGCCTGCCTGCGGGCGCACGGCGTCACCGTCTGATCCTTCGTGCGGACAGCACGAAGCCCCCGGTTCCGGCGGGGCGGTTTCCAGGGGGCTTTGCGCTGCCGTCGGCCCTGCCGGTTCAGTCAGCTCCGCACGCCGCAGAGGCAGAACGGATGGCCCGCCGGGTCTCCGGAGAGGTGTTGTTAGGGGTTCTACGGCAGAGCCGAGAGAGCCCCGCCCGGGTCGGTCCCGGACGGGGCGAGGGGGTTCTACTTCGCGGGGTGGACGTTCGCGCGGTGGTGCGGAACCGCCCAGCAGTCACGCGACCAGAACCGGGTAACCCCGTCGGTCCACGGTCGGCAGTCGTTCGGCCTGCGGGGGGCGTAGCGGACCGCGTAGCGGGCTCCAGCGAGGATCTGCCACCCGTCCCGCTCACACTGCCGCAGCCCCCGCGTGTTGCCCCGGTGGGTGCCGTCAGGGAGCGTCTTGAAGAACTGGCGGGCCATCAGACCAGCACCGCGTCAAGGTAGTGCGCACCCGGGTAGGTGTAACCGGGGTCGGGCTCGCCGTTGGCGACGGCCCGAAGTGCCGCGCACCGCTCCTGCTGCCTCTGCCGCTCCTGCTCGGCGGCGTATTCGGCTTCCATGGTGTCCAACTCGGCGAGCCACGCGCCGTGGTCGACGTGGGGGCGACTCGGGGAGCCAGAGACCGTGGGCAGCTTCGTGACCCATCCGAGCGAGCGCGGAGAGCGGTAGGCCCCGCTCCCGCAGGTGATCCGCACAGCGGGACGGGGCCCGGATGTGCAGGGCAAAGGGTCGTAATCAATGCCAAGCAAGTATCCGGAGCTTATCGGCCTAGCTCTTGCGGTGCCGACCGCTTCCCTTCCGGAGCAGGGCAACAGGGGTGTCATCCTGCGGCGGGGCGAAGTCCTCGCCCCGTCGAACGATCATGGGGTAGGCATCGGCGTACGTGTCCGCCACCCCAACTGGCTGCCACGACTGCCCATCCCACTCGACCACCAGGCGTGGTGTGTCGGGGAACAGGGCACCGCCTCGCCGGGTGGTCGGGTCAAGGGTCAGTGCGTCTCGGACGCCCGGGGGCCGTTCCCGGTTGGCGCGGGCGCTGTACCAGTCGGTCACGGTTTCGTCGTCGGGTTCGAGCACGGCTGATCCTCTCGCTCGGCGTCAGTCCGAGGTTAGCGGCCCGTCCGGCGTGGTGGAGCCCGGCCAGCGCAGCAGCCCGATCGGCGCCCGCTCGCGGAGCGCATCGGCGTACGCGGTCGAGTCGTCGAACTCCCTGAACTTAACGATCGGGTCGTCTGCCGCATACAGCATGGCGAGGGCGAAGGGCAGGCAGAAGTCCTGCTGCATCGCCCTCTGACGGTCAGTAGCTGTTGGACGGGGTCGGCGTAGTCTCGCCGGGTGCATTCTCACCTGAGCTTCGAGAACCCTCCTGCGCTGCCCCACGAGGTGGTGGCCGAGACGATGGAGCGGGCGCTGCGCGACCGTTCAGCGGCGGGCGAGGCTGCGGAAGTGCTGGTCGGGACCGCGTTGAACGACGACGACGCGGAGTTCGTCGAGTACTGGTGCGTGCGGGTCGGGACGCGGGCCGTGTCGGGCAGTCCGCTGCTCGGGCTGGCCGGCCTGTGCCTGGGACACACTGCTCGACGCTTCGGGCGCCTCGGCGATGAGGCCCTCGCGCTGGTGCAGTCGTTGGCGGCGCGGGCCGAGGCCGACCCGACGGACGTGGACGGTCGGGCCGTCGACGGCCATGACGACGTCCGGAGCTTCCTGCACCTGTGGTGACGGCCGTTGTCGCCGTGGCGGATCATGCTGCCTGGGCCTTGTGGCCGGTGCCGCTGGCGGGGTCCGGCAGTCGGCGGCTCAGGGAACGATGATGACCTTGCCCCGGATCCGGCCGGCCTCGCTGAGGCGGTGGACGGCGCCGAGGTCGGCGAGTGGGCGTGACTCGCTGATGTCGACGGCGACCACGCCCGCGTCGATGAGCTCCACCAGCGCCGCCAGCTGCGCCACGTCATTGCGGGCGACCATGTGCATCGCGGTGACCCTGGCATCCTCGGGTGGCTCGATGGGGGTGGCGATCGAGACGATCCGCCCGCCCGGCCGCACCAGCGGCGCCAGGGCCGCGGCGTCCGGCGGGCTCAGCTGGACGAGGTTGAGCAGGGTGTCCACCGGGCCGTCGAGTGCGGCAACCAGCGGGGTGGCGGTGTAGTCGATCACTTGGTCCGCGCCCTGCCGCCGGACCGCCTCGGCGCTGCGGGCGCCGGCCGTGGCGATCACGTGGGCCCCCGCGTGCTTGGCGAGCTGTGTCACGAAGCCGCCGACGCCTCCGCCCGCACCGTTGACCAGGACCTGCTGCCCAGCCGCCACCTTCCCGTGCTCGAACACTGCCTGCCACGCCGTCAGACCGGCCACGGGGAGGGCCGCAGCGTGCGCGAGCGGGATGGTGGCGGGAGCCGCGACCAGCGTGGCCACGGGCGCCCGTACGTACTCGGCGGCCGCGCCCGCGCTGTCGAGCCGCCCGATGACCCGGTCGCCGACGGTGAACCCCTGCGCGCCCGCGCCGAGCTCGGTGACGGTGCCGGCGACGTCCCAGCCGAGCGTGTACGGAAGCTCCAAGGGGAAGAAGGCGCGGAGCAGTCCGCCCCGCAGCGCGGCCTCGGTGGGGTTGAACGAGGTCGCGGCGACGCGGACGAGCACTTCGCCTGATGCGGGCTCAGGGCGCGGAACGTCGTCGTGGCGGATCACGGATGCGTCGCCGTAGTCGTGGATTCGTGCGGCCTTGATCGTCATGTCGCGAATCTACGACCGCACTTGGAGACGATCCATGCGGCAGAGTGCCCGGTTCATACGCGTGCGTCTCGCCCGCGTAGTCTCACCGCGTGGATGTGCTCAGTGACGTCATCGCGGTGATGCGGACCGGTCGGCCCCGGTCGGCGCACGTGCGGTGGCACGCCCCGTGGGGGCAGGAGTTCGCCTCCGTGCCGGGGTCGGCGGGCTTCCAGGTGGTCCTGCGGGGCTCCTGCTGGCTGCTTCCGCCGGACGGGGAGCCCGTCCCGCTGGGCGTGGGTGACGTGCTGTTCCTGCCCCACGGCAGTGGGCACACCCTGGCCGACAGCCCCGGATCCCTGCCTGCGGCTCCTGCCTGCGGCCCCGACGACCCGAGACTTTCCGAGCCCTACGCGTCGGACAGCGTCGACCGGACCGGAGCCGGCGGTCCGGTCACCGTCGTGCTGTGCGGGACCTACCAGCTCGACCCGTCCCGCACCCACCCGCTGCTGCGCGGCCTGCCCGACCGGATCCACCTCCCCGCGCACCCGGACCGGTACCCGGAACTGCGCTCGGCCGTGGGGCTGCTGGCCGCCGAACTGGAGCACCCGCGCCTGGGCACGGACGCGGCCGTCCCCGCTCTGCTGGACACGCTGCTGCTGTACATCCTGCGCATCTGGTTCAGTGAGCAGCCCGCCCGGGGCAACGCCACCGGCTGGGCCGCCGCGCTCAACGACCCGGCGGTCACCGCCGCCCTCGACGCCATCCACCGGGCCCCGGCGGCGCCGTGGACGGTGGCGAAGCTCGCCGCGGAAGCGGGGCTGTCCCGGGCGCCGTTCGCCAGGCGCTTCGCCGCACTGATCGGCCAACCACCCCTCGGCTACCTGACCTGGTGGCGGATGACCACGGCCGCGCGCCTGCTGCGGGCATCGGACGCACCGTTGAAGTCCGTCGCCGCCCAGGTGGGCTACGCCTCCGAGTTCGCCTTCGCCACCGCGTTCAAGCGCACCCACGGGACGGCCCCCGGCACGTTCAGACGGCGGAGCTGAATCCGGTTCAGCCGCCGGGGCGTGGTCCGGCCGTGGCGGCTGACGGACCGTCGGGGGTGTCGTCTACGATCTGGGCCATGCTTCTGACTGCGGACGACGTTGAGCGGTTCGAGGGCTTCCGGCCGCGCCTGGAGGCGATCGCCTACCGGATGCTCGGGTCCGCGAGCGAGGCGGAGGACGCGGCGCAGGAGACGTTCCTGCGGTGGCAGGCGGCCGAGGTCGGGCTGATCGCGGTGCCGGAGGCGTGGTTGACCAAGGTGGTGACCAACCTGTGCCTCAACCAGCTCGGTTCGGCGCGGGCGCGGCGCGAGATGCCGATGGGGGAGTGGCTGCCCGAGCCGCTGTTCGCGGGGGACCCGATGCTGGGGCCGAGCGAGACGGCCGAGCAGCGGGAGTCGGTGTCCTTCGCGGTGATGGTGCTGTTGGAGCGGCTGGCGCCCAACGAGCGGGCGGTGTACGTGCTGCGCGAGGCGTTCGACTACTCGCACCGGGAGATCGCCGGGATCCTGGACATCTCCGAGAGCGCCAGCCAGCAGCTCTACCACCGGGCGAAGAAGCACGTGACGGACGGCAGGGTGCGGGCCGAGATCGAGGAGGAGGCCGCCCGGCGGGTGGTCGAGGAGTTCCTCGCGGCCGCCACCAGTGGCCGGACCGAGCCGCTGGTGAAGCTGCTGACCTCGGACGTCACCGCGATCGGCGACGGCGGTGGGAAGATCCCGGTCCGCGCCCGGGCGGTGCAGGGGGCGGTCGAGGTGGCGAAGTTCATGCGGGGCCTGTTCACCCCGGGGGCGGCCAAGCGCGCGCTGACCGGCGGGTCGGTCGGGCTGTTCGTGAGCGAGGTGAACGGCGCGCCCGGCGTCGTCGCGGTGGTCGGCGGCCAGGTGGTCGGCGTGATGTGCCTGGAGGTCACGGGCGAGGGCATCGCCACGTTCCGCAACCAGGTGGACCCGGCCAAGCTGGAGCGGGCGAGCGTGCAGTGGGCGGCGTCGGACCACGGGGAGCCGCTGTTCATGGCCCTCTGAGGCCCCTGACGCGAGTGTGACCTGCTTCACACTCGGGTTCTGTCAGGAAGCGGTGGGCTGTCCGGTTCATAGGGCGAAGCCGCGTCAGACAGGAGCAGGAAATGAACAAGCACCGCGTGATCGTCCTCGGAGCCGGGTACGCCGGAGCGGTCGCCGCCGGGCGGCTCGCCAAGCGGGTGCACGGCGAGGACGTCTCGATCACCCTCGTCAACGCCGAGCCCGACTTCGTCGAGCGGGTCCGGCTGCACCAGCTGGCGGTCGGCCAGGAGCTCCCGGCCCGGCCGTTCGCCGAGATGTTCGCGGGCACCGGCGTCGAGCTCCGGCTCGGCCGGGTCACCGCAGTGGACGTGGACCGCCGGACCGTCGCCGTCGGAGTGGGTGGAGAGGCGGACGGCGTCGAGGAGCTCGCGTACGACACCCTGGTGTACGCGCTCGGCAGCGGCTGGGACGACCACGGCGTGCCCGGCGTCAAGGAGCACGCCCACGAGATCGCGAGCCGGCCCGGTGCACTGCGGCTGCGCGAGCGGCTGGCCCGGCTGGCGGCCGGTGAGTCGGTGGTCGTGGTCGGCGGCGGCCTGACCGGGGTGGAGGCCGCGACCGAGATCGCCGAGGCGCGGCCGGACCTGCGGGTCACCCTCGCCGTGCGCGGCGAGCTCGGCGACTGGCTCGGGCCCAAGGCCCAGCAGTACCTGCGCAAGGTGGTCGACGGGCTCGGCATCACCGCGCTCGAACGCACCAGCGTGACCGGCGTCGAGGCCGACCGCGTGACCACCGCCGACGGCGCCGGCATCCCGGCCGCGGTCACGGTGTGGAACGCCGGCTTCGCCGTGAACCCGATCGTGGCGGCCACCACCCTCGAACTCGCCGACGGCGGCCGGATCGTGGTCGACGAGACGATGCGCTCGCTCTCGCACCCGGACGTGTACGCCGTCGGCGACGCGGCGCTGGCGGCCGGGCCCGGTGGCAAGCCGCTGCGGATGTCCTGCGCCTCGGGCGTGCCGACCGCCTGGCAGGCCGCCGACGCGATCGCGGCCCGGCTGACCGGCGGGAAGCTGCCGAAGGTGCCGATCCGCTACTTCAACCAGTGCGTCTCGCTGGGCCGCAAGGCGGGCCTGATCCAGTACGTCACCGCCGACGACCGCTCCGTGCGGGCCGCGCTGACCGGCCGGTTCGCCGCCCGCTACAAGGAGTTGGTCTGCAAGAGCGCGGTCTGGGGCGTCACCCACCCGACCATGGGCATGCCCGCCCGGCGCCGCCGGGTGGCGCCGCAGCGGGCCGCCCAGCCGGGTGCGGCCGCCGGGTTGGCGGCCACCCCGCGCTGATCGGTGCACCCGTGGTGATCTGCGCCGGATCAGACCTGGTAGCGGTCCGGCGCGAGCAGGTGCAGGTTCTCGGCCACCCAGTCCGAGGTGCGGCGCAGCCCCTCCAGCAGGCTCACCCGGGGCTGCCAGCCCGCCAGTTCGCGGGCCTTGCGGTTGTCGGAGAGCAGGCGCTCCACCTCGCTGGCGCCGGGCCGCAGGCGGCTCGGGTCGACCACCACCTCCGCCTCCCGGCCGGAGGCGGCGATCAGGGCGCGGGCCAGGTCGCCGATCGAGATCTCGGTCCCGGTGCCGAGGTTGACCACCTCGCCGAGGGTGCGGTCGGCGGCGGCGACCGCGAGGAAGCCCTCGGCGGTGTCGGTCGCGTACGTGAAGTCGCGGGTCGGGGAGGTCGAGCCGAGCCTGATCTCCCGTGCGCCGGAGTGAAGTTGGGCGAGCACGGTGGGGATCACGGCGCGGGCCGACTGGCGCGGCCCGTAGGTGTTGAACGGGCGCACCACCGAGACCGGCAGCTCGAAGGCGTGCCAGTAGGAGAGCGCCAGCATGTCCGCGCCGATCTTCGAGGCCGAGTACGGGGACTGCGGCTGCAGCGGGTGGTGCTCGTCGATCGGCGCGGTGATCGCCGTCCCGTACACCTCGCTGGTGGAGGTGTGCACCAGCCGGGCCCCGTGCCGCAGGCAGGCCGCCGCGACGTGCTGAGTACCCGTCACATTGGTCTGCACGTACGCCTCGGGCGCCAGGTAGCTGTACGGGATGCCGATCAGCGCGGCCAGGTGGAAGACGGTGTCGCAGCCGGCCACCGCGTCCAGCACCCGGCCGGCGTCCCGCACGTCGCCGGCCAGCATCTCCACCGGGCCGTCCGGGTCGGCCAGGTAGCGGGCCAGGTAGCCGCGCTCGGCGTAGGGCTTGTAGTGCACCAGGGCGCGCACCCGGGCGCCCCGGGCGACCAGCAGGTCCACCAGGGTGCTGCCGATGAAGCCCTCGGCGCCGGTCACCAGCACGGTGCGGCCGGTCCAGTCGCTCTGAGCGGGGGTCAGGTGATCGGTGGTCATGCGGTCCTCCAGGAGTTCAGGTTGGTCAGCGGCGCCTCGGCCGCCAGGTCGAGCACCTTGGCGGCGAGCAGGTCGGCCGCGCGGGCGTGGGTGCCGGGCTCGGCCGCGCGGGACATCGCGGCCAGCCGGGCGGGATCGGCGAGCAGCGGCTCGACGAGGGCGGCGAGCCGCTCGCCGGTGCACTCGCCGTCCGGCAGCAGCAGGCCGGCACCGGGGTCGGCGAGCACCCGGGCGTTGTGGGTCTGGTGGTCGTGCGGCGCGTGCGGGTAGGGCACCAGCACGGCGGGCATCCGCAGGCTGGACAGCTCCGCGACGGTGGCCGAGCCGGCCCGGCAGACCATCAGGTCGGCGGCCGCGTAGGCCAGGTCCATCCGGTCCAGGTACGGCACGGCGCGCGCCACCGGGTTGCCGGCCAGCCGCTCCCGCACCTCCTCGAAGGCGGCCGGGCCCGTCTTCACCAACAGCAGCCGGTCGGCCCGGTGGCGCCAGCGCGCCGCCAGCTCCAGGGCGGCCGCGGTGAGCCGGGCCGCGCCCAGGCTGCCGCCGTTGAAGACCAGCAGCCGGGCGTGGTCGGGCACCCCGAAGTGGCGGCGGGCCTCGGCCCGCAGCGCGGCCCGGTCCAGCCGGGCCACCGCGCCGACCAGCGGCATGCCGACGGTCTCGGCCGAGCGGCCGGACGGCAGGTGGGCCCGGGTGCGGTCGAAGGCGAGCGCGATGTGCGGGGTGAGCCGGGCGGCGAACCGGTTGGCCCGCCCGGGCACCGCGTTGGACTCGTGCACCACGCTGGGCAGGCCGGCCAGCTGCGCGCCGACGATCACCGGCGCGCTCGGGTAGCCGCCCATGCCGACCGCCACCTGCGCGCCCTGCTCCCGCAGGATCTCCCGGCAGCGGACGCCCGAGCGCAGCAGCGCGGCCGGCAGCAGGTAGCGGCGCAGGCCGAGCGCCGCGTCGAACGGGATCATGTCCACGGTGTGCAGCCGGAAGCCGGCCGCGGGGATCAGGCTGGTCTCCAGGCCGCGCTCGGTGCCCACGAAGGAGATCTCGGCCGCCGGGTCGGCCCGGCGCAGGGCCTCGGCGAGCGCCAGGCCCGGGTAGATGTGTCCACCGGTGCCGCCCGCGCCGATCACCACCGACAGGGGTCTGCCGGGAGTGCCGGGATTGCCGGGACGAGTGGGACTGCTCTGTTCTGTCCGCATGGCGACGAGACTGCTCAGCCGGGATAAGAGAGTTCTCAGAGTCGATACGCGAAGCTTGTCCGCATGAGCAGCGGGCAGAGCGGACAGAGCGGACAGAGGGTGCTGGTCGTCGACGACGACCCGGAGGTGCGCGCGGCCGTCGAGGACGGTCTGGCGGTCGAGGGCTACCTGGTGCGCGGCGCGGCCGACGGGCTGGCCGCACTGACCGAGGTGGCCGGCTGGCAGCCCGACGCGATGGTGCTCGACCTGCTGATGCCCGCGCTCGACGGCCTGGCGGTCTGCCGGCGCCTGCGGGCGCTCGGCGACCGGCTGCCGATCCTGGTGCTGACCGCCCGCGACTCGGTCAGCGACCGGGTCGACGGCCTGGACGCCGGCGCCGACGACTACCTGGTCAAGCCGTTCGCGCTGGACGAACTGACCGCCCGGCTGCGCGCCCTGCTGCGCCGCACCGCCCCGGCTGCCGAGCAGCCCGAGTACCGGTTCGACGACCTCGCGGTGGACCCGGTGACCCGCACCGGCCACCGGGCCGGGCGCCCGGTGGAGTTCTCCCGCACCGAGTTCGCCCTGCTGGAGGTGCTGCTCCAGCACCCGGGCCAGGTGCTGCCGCGCGAGGTGATCATGGAGCGGGTCTGGGGCGCCGACTTCGGCCCGGACTCCAACTCGCTCGCCGTGTACGTGGGTTACCTGCGCCGCAAGCTGGAGGCGGGCGGGGAGCCGCGGCTGGTGCAGACCGTGCACGGGGTGGGCTACCGGCTGGACCGCGGATGAGCGGGCGAGCCGCCCGGCGCCCGGGCCCGCGCCCGAGCGCGCACGCCCGGTGGCGCCGCCGCCGGCCACTGCGCACCCGGCTGGCGCTGGCCTGCACGGCCGCCGTCGCGCTGGTCGCGGTCGGGATCAGCGCCGCCGCCTTCAACGTGGTCCGCTACGAACTCGACCACCAGCTCGACCTGCACCTCACCCAGCAGGCCACCCTGGTCCAGCAGCAGCACCGGGACGAGGGCCCGCAGGTGGTCTACGGCGAGTGCGACTTCCTCGCCGCACCCGCCTGCGCCCAGATCGTGCCGGCCGACCCGGCCCACGACGTCCCGTTCCTGCTGCCGGTCACCGCGGCCACCCGCCAGGTCGCCGACCGGCAGCGGTCCGGCTACTTCACCGACCTGACCATCAGCGGCCACCCCGCCCGGATGCTCACCACGCCGATGACCGCCGCGCAGCCCGGCACCCGGCAGGCCGTGCAGGTCGCGCTGCGCTCCGACTCGGTGCAGGAGGGGGTGCGGCAGGCCGGCGAGCTGATGGCGGTCGTCGCGGCCGTCGGCGTGCTGCTGGCCGGCGCGCTCGGCTACGCCGTCGCCCGCACCGCGCTCGCCCCGGTGGCCCGGCTCACCCGCACCGCCGAGCGGATCGCCGACACCCGGGACGCCGGCCTGCGGATCGAACTGCCGCCCGGCCGCCGGGAGGACGAACTCACCAGCCTGGCAGCCAGTTTCAACACCATGCTCGGTGAGCTGGAGCAATCCGTGGCCGCCCAGCGCCGATTGGTCGCTGACGCCTCGCACGAGCTGCGCACCCCGCTGACGGCGCTGCGCACCAATGCCGAACTGCTGGCCAAGGCCGACAGGTTGACGGATGCTCAGCGCGACCGGGCGGCGGCCGGGCTGCGCCGGCAGCTGCGCGAGGTCACCGGCATGGTCAACGACCTGATCGAGCTGGCCCGGGACGAGGAGCCGCAGCCGCTGCTCGAAGAGGTGCGGCTCGGCGCGCTGGTCGAGCACTGCGTGGCCGCGGCCCGCGGCCACTGGCCGGCCACCGCCTTCGCCCTGGCGGACGACTCGGCGCAGCGCTCGGTGCCCGGCGTGCCGGCCCGGCTCGCCCGGCTGGTCTCCAACCTGCTCGACAACGCCGCCAAGTTCAGCCCGCCGGGCGGAGAGGTCGAGGTGCGGCTCACCGCCGGCCTGGAGCTGACGGTCCGTGACCACGGGCCGGGCATCGCCGCCGAGGACCTGCCGTACGTCTTCGACCGCTTCTACCGGGCCTCCGCCGCGCGCGCCCTGCCGGGCTCCGGGCTCGGGCTCGCGATGGCCCGGCAGATCGCGCAGGCGCACGGCGCGACGCTCACCGCCGAGGCGGCGCCGGGCGGCGGGGCGCTGTTCCGGCTGCGCTGGCCGGGGTGAGCGCCGACGGCCGCCCTGCTCAGCGCGCGGCGAGGCGGGCCAGCAGCGAGGCCCGGTGAGCCGGGTCGAGCGCCAGGTCGGCGGCCGTCCAGGCCATCGCCAGCCCGGCGTCCAGGACGGCCCGGTCGGCCCCGGCCGAGACGCCGAACCTGGTGAACTCCGGGTTGTGCATGATGGTGTCGCCGCAGGCGTAGCCGATCATCGGGTGGATCGAGGGCACCAGGTGGGACACGTTGCCCATGTCGGTCGAGCCGCCGAGCGCGCCGGGGTCCTGCTGCGGGACGGTCCGGCCCAGGGCCTGGGCGGCGGCCTGGTAGCTGCGGCACATCGCCAGGTCCTGCCGCAGGTCGGCGTAGTCGTTGCCGACCGTCTCGATCGCCAGCTCCGCCCCCGTGGCCAGCGCGCCCGCCTCGAAGCAGGCCCGCACCCGGGCCTGCAACTCGGCCAGCTCCTCGGCGGTCCGGGCCCGGCAGTCGTACTCGGCGCCCGCCCGGGCCGGGATCACGTTGGCCGCGTCGCCCGCCGAGGTGACGATGCCCGAGACCACCGCGCCGGGCACCAGCTGCTGCCGATAGGCGGCGATCGCGACCTGGGCGATCATCAGCGCGTCGGCGGCGTTGATCCCCCGGTGCGGCATCGCGGCGGCGTGCGCGGCCCGGCCGGTGTAGCCGACCCGCAGGCTGCTGATGGCCAGTGAGCTCATGCCGATCGAGTCGTCGGGCCCGGCGTGCGACATCATTGCCGCCGCCACGTCGTCGAAGACGCCGCCGCGCAGCAGGTCCACCTTGCCGCCGCCGGACTCCTCCGCGGGCGTGCCGATCAGCTTGACGGTGATGCCGAGCTGCTCGGCCACCGGGGCCAGCGCGAGACCGGCCGAGACGGCGGCGGCCGCGTTGACGTTGTGCCCGCAGGCGTGGCCGATGCCCGGCAGCGCGTCGTACTCGACGCAGATCCCGACCACCAGCTCGCCGCCGCCCGCCGTGGCGGTGAACGCGGTCGCCAGCCCGCCCACTCCGCGTGTCACCGCGAAGCCGGCGCGCTCCAGCAGGTCGGTGATCTTCCGGGCGGACCGGTGCTCCTGGTAGGCGAGTTCGGGCTCGGCGTGCAGGCTGTGGCTGAGCCCGAGCACCTCGTCCTGACGCTTCGTCAGAACGGCGCGGGAGCGGTCGCGCAGCCCGTCGAGGACGTCGGCTTCGGGGGTGGTCACTTCTTCGCTCCTCGGTAGCAGAGGGAGATCGCGGCACCGGCCAGCGCGACGGCGGCGCAGACCAGCCAGGAGTCGGTGTAGGCGCCGATCCGGGGCAGCGCCTGCCCGGCCGGGGTCCGGGCGGCGAAGATCGCCAGCACCACGGCGGCGCCGATCGACCCGCCGACGTTGATCAGCAGCTCGTTGATGCCGGACCCGACCGAGGTCTGCTCCGGCGGCACCGCCTCCACGGCCAGCGCCCGGGTGGCGTGCTGGAGCAGGCCGCTGCCCAGGCCCGCCACGGCGGTCGCGGTCAGGAACGGCACCAGCGCGGCGTGCGAGGCGAACTCCACGGCGTAGCCGGCGGCCATCAGCAGCGAGCCGGCCAGCAGCACCCAGCGGTCGGTGATCGCCCGGGCCAGCGCGGGCGCCAGCAGCGCGCCCAGGGTCAGCGCCAGCATGTTGGGCAGCATCGCCAGGCTGATCCCCAGCGGGTCCAGGCCCAGCCCGTAGCCGGCCTCGGCCTTCGCCGTCCCCAGGAAGACCGGGTTGGCGACCAGCAGCCCGAGCATCCCGAAGGTGAAGGTCAGCGCCACCAGCGAGACCACCACGACGTTGCGGTGCCGGAACAGCCGCACGTCGATCATCGGCTCGGCGGTCCGCAGCTCCACCAGCACCCACAGCGCCGTCACCAGCGCGCCGCCGAGCAGACAGCCGAACGTGCGGGGCGAGGTCCACGCCCAGCCCGGCGCGCCGCCCTGCCCCAGGCCCAGCATGATCGCGACCAGGCCGGCGCAGAGCAGCGCGCCACCGGCCCAGTCCACCCGCCCGCCGGGCCGGTGCGCCGACTCCGGCAGCAGCGGCCAGGAGACCGCCAGGGCCAGACCGACGGCGGCCGTCGGCACCCAGAGCGCGGCCGTCGGGCTCGCCGAGGAGCGGGCGAGCAGGCCGCTGGCCACCAGACCGAGGGCGACGCCCGCGGTCAGCCCGGCGACCATCAGGCTGATGCCCCGTCGGCTCTCCCCGTCGCCGCCGTCACCGTGCCGCCGGGTGCGGTTGCGCAGGATGCCGACCAGCAGCGGGAAGAAGCCGGCGAACGCGCCCTGGAGCAGCTGCCCGGCCAGCAGCAGCCCGAACGAGCGGCTCAGCCCGACCAGCACCGAGCCGAGCAGCACGATCGCCAGGTTCCAGCGCAGCACCCGGCGGTGCCCGTACAGGTCGCCCATCCGGGAGAGCACCGGGGTGAAGGCCACGCTGGCCAGCAGGTTGGCGATGCTGATCCAGTTCAGGTCGGCCGCCGACACGTGCAGCGCGCCGGTCAGGCCGTTGAGCAGCGGGGAGAGGAAGCCCTGGGTGATGCCGCTGGAGAGCTCCACCAGCACCACCGAGGCGATCACGGCGCCGAACGGGGTGGTGCGGAGCGCGGGCCCGGCGGACGGCGGCCCGGCGGGCGCGGGTCTGAGGGTGCCGGTCTCGGACATGGCAGCACCTGCTCTCGAAAAGGGAGGGTGGGGGACCCCCGCCCCGGCCCGGGGAGGATCCGGGGCGGGGAGCGGGGGAGGGACCCGCCGCGCCGGCCTTCCAGGAGCCACGGCGGCGGAATCCGCACCACAATGTCGCCGTTCGCCGACACCCTGGGCAATGCTTGGGGGCGAAATCGGTCGAAGGAGGCAGCAGTGACCACGGAACCGGCGGAACCCGGCATCCGGCCCGGGGCGGACGGAGCGACCGGGCTCCCCGTCCTGGACCCGCTCGACCACGCGATCCTGCGCACCCTGCACCGCGACCCGCGCGCACCGTTCGCCCAGATCGCCGCCGCCACCGGCGTGCACGAGCGCACCATCGCCCGCCGCCTGGAGCGGATGACCGCCACCGGCGAGGTCCGCTTCACCGCCTCGCTGCTGTCCGAGCACCTCGGCGAGGGCAGCACCGTCGAACTCGCCGTGCGCTGCGCCCCCGGCCGCCTGCACGAGACCGCGCTCGCCCTGGCCCGGCGGCCCGACACCCGCTCGGTCGAGGTCGCCACCGGCTCCCTCGACGCCTACGCCGAACTCACCGTGCCCTCGCCCGAGCACCTGCTCGCCGTGGTCGACGGCTCGATCGGTCGGCTGGACGGCGTGCTCGGCGTCCACTCCTCGGTGGTGCTGCGCCTGCTGCTCACCGCCAGCGACTGGGCGCCGTACGACGAGGAGCCGACCCCGGTGCGACGCCGGCTCGCCCAGGGCCAGCCGGCGCCGGAGCCGATCACCGTCGACGAGCTCGACCGGCAGCTGGTCCGGCTGCTCCAGGACGACGCGCGGATGTCCACCACCGCGCTGGCCCGGGCACTGAGCGTCGGCGAGACCACCGCCCGCCGCCGGCTCACCCGCCTGATGGCCTCGCACGTGCTGCACCTGCGCCTGCACGCCGAACCCGCCATCCTCGGCTACCCGGTGGAGGCCCGCTTCCGACTCACCGTCACCCCGCGCGGCCTGGACGCCGCGCTGCGCCGGCTCGCCGCGGAGCCGGCGGTCCGTCAGCTGGTCACCACCACCGGCGCGAGCAACCTGCTCGGCTACTCCAGCCACCGCACGCCCGCCGAACTCGACGGCTTCACCGCGCGCGCCCTCGCCGACCTGGACGGCGTGCTCGGCGTGGAGACCGCCCTGCTGATGCGCACCTACAAGCGCGGCTGGGTCGCGGGCCCGGGCCCTCGGGACCGCCCGGGCGCGGGCCGCGCCCCGGCGCCGCTATCCTCGCGGATGTGATCTTCGAGGAAACTGCGGGCAGGGCTGAGGACGCGCCGACGACGGCTCGGGTGCGCGAGGTGCTGGACCGGGCGGAGCGCGTCGTGATCGTCGAGGGCGCACCCGACGAGGCCGACTCCGCCGACCGGCCACGGACCGTGGTCACCGGCACGGACATCGCCGAACTGGCCCGGCTCCTGGCCATCGTGGACGGCGGCACCGGTGACCGGTGCCGGTGCCTGGGCTGGCCGACGATCCTGGTGCACGGCACGGACGGCGAACTGATCGCCCGTTGGACGCTGCACCACCAGACCGGGCTCCGGGGCGCCGGCAACTGCGACGCCGACCTGCTGGACGGCCCGGCCCTCACCGACTGGCTGGCCGGGCGCGGCCTGACCGGATCGCGGAAGGCCCAGGCCGCACTCGCCGCACAGCGCGCCGAGGCCGACCAGCGCCAACTGCGGTGGATCGAAGCGGCCCCCGCCGGACTCACCGACGCGGCCGCAGCCGTGACCCGCTCGATCGGGTCACCTCACCTCCGCGAGGCCGAGGACCAACTCGCCGCCCTCCTGCGGCAGCGCCACCCCGACGCGATCGAGCGGATCCGCGTCCTGCTGGCCTGGTCGGGCACCGCCGCCCGCGAGCCCAACGGCGGCCTGATGTGGTACGACATGGCCCTGCAACGCCAACTCCTCACCGAGGACCCGGACTCCATCCGCACCGCGCCCACCACCCGCCCACCGACCCCGGCCCAACTCGACGGCGCCGCCCAGCTCTTCAGCTCCCTCGACTGGACCGACGCCCACGGCAAGGACCTTCCCGAGCCGCTGCGCTCACTGCTGATCGCCCACATCGAGGCCGACGGTACGGACGTCATGCGGTTCTGCCTGCGGCACGGGTACTACGGCGCCGAGCGGTCGGTCTGATTCGTTCCTGCCGAGGTAACGGCCGTTCAGCGGACCGACCCGCGCCCTGGGGTCGTCGGGCGCGGGTCGGTCGGGGATGGCCGGGTCGGCGGTGCCCTCACACACCGCGACCCGGCCGGTCAGGGGTGGGTCAGCCGAGCGTCCACTGCTGGGCGGTCGAGCCGGTGTAGGCCTGCTGGGTCACCGTCGAGCCGGTGCTCGCGGGGGCGGTGAGCGCGAGGCCGCTGCGCACCGAGGTCACCGAGTAGGCGCCGGTGGGCAGTTGGGTCAGGTTCCAGAGCTGGTTGGTGCCGGCGGTGCAGGTCCACTGGTCGAGGGTGGCGCCCGCGCTGCTGGAGCCGCCGTAGACGTCGGCGCACAGGCCGGAGCGGCCGTTGACCAGCTCGTAGGAGCCGCCGCTCTGCTGGACGAACTGCCAGCTCTGGTTGCTGCCGCCGTTCGGGGACCAGGTGATCAGCGGGTTGCCGGCGGCGGTGCTGCCGTTGGCGTCGTCCAGCGCGTTGCCGCCGCTGAGCAGCACGTGACTGCCCGTCAGCACGGAGCCGACGGTCCAGTGGAAGGTGGTGCTGCCGGTGGCGGTGCCGGAGGAGGCGGTGACCGTCACCGTCGCGCTGCCGGCCGTGCTGGGGGTGCCGGTGATCAGGCCGGTGGAGCTGATGGCCAGTCCGGCGGGCAGGCCGGTGGCCGAGAAGCTCAGCGCCTTGCCGGCGGTGTCGGTGCCGGTGAGCTGGAGCGAGACGGTGGTGCCGGTGCCGGTGGCGGTGGTCTGGTCGCCGGGGCCGGTGACCAGCACGCTCTCCGGCGCGCTGCCGGTCGCGGTGAGGGTCAGTTCCTGCTGGGCGGGGGTGCGGCCGCCGCCGACCGTGCTGCCCGTGGTGTCGGTCCAGGAGCGGGGCGGGGTGGTCTCGGCGAGCCCGCCGGAGGCGGCCGACAGGCCGATCACCAGGCCGCTGTACCGGTTGACCAGCTGGACGGAGCCGCCGGGGGCCGGCAGCACGAACCACTGCTGGCCGGCCGCCGCGCTGCCGCCGGCCGCCGCCGTGACGGTCGGCGCGGTGCCCCAGGCCCGGTTGGCGGTGCTGGTGGCGTCGACGCCGAGCAGCTGGCCGGTGGCGGAGTTGACGACCCGGTAGGAGCCGTCTCCGTCGGCCTGGAAGCTCCAGGACTCCAGGGCGGAGCCGGTGGCGGCGGCCCCGGAGGTGGTCGCCGAGCCGCCGGAGACCTGCGCCAGCACCCGGCCCTCGCCGCTGCTGATCCGGTAGCTCTTCGTCAGGTCCACCGGCGCCGGGGCGGGCGCGGAGGAGTCCACCGTGATGTCGGCGTACTCGCCGTCCGAGCTCGCGCAGCTGATCGAGCAGTAGGAGCGGAAGGACTTGGCGATGATGTTCGAGCTGGTCAGGTTGCCGCTGTCGACGAGCCAGCGGTACCAGGAGCCGGAGGTGTAGCTGCCGGTGTCGCCGGCCAGGGTCCACTGCTGGGTGGCCAGGTCGCGGGTGACGTAGAAGCGCTGCGGCGCCGTGCCGGAGACCACCTCGGGCTCGCCGATGTAGAGGCCGAGGTAGGCGTCGTAGGCGATGTTCATGATGAACAGGTCGGACTTGGCGGGCAGGGTGCCGGCCGCGACCTGCTGGTCCACGGTGCCGGTGGTGGCGGGGCTGTAGTCGCTGCCGACGGGGGTGTACCCGGTGGTGTTGCCGGAGCCGACCGGCACCATGTTGCTCTCCAGCCCGCCGATGCCGGGCTGCGTCCAGGCGCCGTCGTACCACTTCTGCCAGGTGCCGGCGGCCATCTTGCCGGAGATCGGCGCCCGGGCGACGTGCGCCAGGCCGCCGTTGCTGCCGCCGACGCCGCCCTTGGGGATGATCCGGGAGCCGTAGTAGACGTAGAAGTAGCCGGAGGCGGTGTCCACGAACAGGCGCGGGTCGCCGTCGCCGTAGTCGTAGGTCTGGTTCGGGAACGCGGTGGTGTCGCCCCGGGTGGTGCTGTAGGGGGAGGTGATCGCGTGGCCCTCGATGGTCCAGGTGCGGCCCTGGTCGGTGGACTTGGCGTAGTCGATCGAGTCGTAGTGCAGGCCGTCGCCGAACGGCTGGGGGGTGAACTCGTCGTGCACCAGCCCGTACCAGTCGCCGGTGTCCGGGTCCACCCAAGTACCGACCAGGTCGCAGAAGTTGACCTGCGAGTAGCCGGAGCCGGACGGCGCGGCGGTGGCCTCCAGCCCGGTCGGGGAGTTGTTGCAGCGCCAGGTGGTGTCGTTGTTGCGGTCGCTGCTGTTGGCCGGGTTGACCGCGTCGCTGATCGGCGAGCGGGTGGCGTGGTCGAAGTCGGTGCCGGTGTAGAAGGACCAGTTGCGGGCCTGGGTGGCGCCGTAGAGCGAGACCGACTGCTGGAAGTAGAACGTGCCGTCCTTGTCGATGTACGCGCTGGCCGGGGTGTCGGTGGGGTACGCGTACGAGCCGGTGGCGCCGACGGTGACGGAGTAACTGGGAGCGGTGGGGGCCGTGGCCGCCGCGGCGGCCGGGGTGGCCGTCGCCGAGCCGAGGCCGGCGGTGGCCAGCGCACCGGCGAGGATCCCGCCGGCGAGTCTGGTGCGCGGAGCTGACACAGGAACTCCTTGTGGGTGGGCGGGGTGCGAGTCCCGATCTCGCACCCCGCGGTAAGCCGTCGACGTCCTCGTCGGCGGCGGGGCCGGGTGTGGGGGCCCGACCCGGTCTGCGTCCCCCCGGGGCTGGGCTCCTCCTGGGAGCCTCAGCCTTCGGACATGCGGAAGTCGTAGGCGGGCGGCACCGGTTCACCGGGGTGGACGGCCTGCCAGAGGGTGTCGAGCGAGACCTCGCCCTCGCGCATGTTGTCCACCCGGATGCCCTCGGCGAGCAGCCGCCGCACCCGGTCGTCGTCGCCGGTGGCGTGCGCGGCGTTGGCCTCGGCGAGCCGGATCCGGCCGTGCCCGCGGGTGACGGCGGGCAGCCCCTCGATCAGCTTCAACGCCTCCGCGGGGCGCTCGGCCGCCAGCAGCGAATCCAGCGCCTCGATGGTCAGTTCGAGCAGTGCGGGGCGCAACAGGTGGGCCTCGTGGCGCAGTTCGGCCGCCTGCCGCGGGTCGGGCGCGAGGAACGCGAGGGCCCGCAACGCCCAAGGCGTGCGCAGCAGTTCGAGGGAGCGCTGGAACGCCTCCCGGGCGCCGTCCGGTTCGCCGTCGGCCAGCCGGAGCAGGCCCAGGTGGTAGCGCGCGTGCCAGTCCTCGGCGCGGGCCTCCAGCAGGGCTCGCCAGTGCGCCCCGGTGACCGGGGCGGCCGGCGGGTCGCTGACCGGCAGCGCGCCGGTGGTCAACAGCGCGCGCCAGGGCCGCTGTTCGTCCCCCGGGCTGCCGAAGGGCAGCCGTGCGGAGGCGGGGAACCGCCCGGCCTCGATCTCCAGCGCGGCCCAGCCCGAGCCGCTGGCCAACAGCTCCTCCGGTGCGCCGAACCCGGCGGCCGACTCGTGTGCGGCGGCCAGCTCGGCCGGCGGCAGCAGCTCGGCCAGCGCCCGGCCGGCGGCCTGCGAAGCCTGCTCCCAACTCCCGTGCACGGCGGCCGGATCGGCCTGGAGCAGGCCGTAGGCCTCGGTCCAGGACCAGGTGGCCCCGGCGGGCATCGGCAGGTGCTCCAGCTGGGTGCGGGCCAGGCCCGCCTGGATCTCCAGGTAGGCGCTGCCGGGGCCGGACAGCCACTCCTGCCAGTGCTTGCCGCCGGTGCCGGTGCCCCAGCAGAACAGCTTGCGGCCGCGCAGCCGTTCGGTGGAGGTCTGCACCAGGCCGGCGCCGGTGGCGTCCAGTGCGGCGATCCAGCGGCGCTCGCCGGCGGGCAGGTCGAGGAAGTAGTCGGCGGCCCGGGCCACCCGGCCCGGGTAGCTGCGGTCCTCGCCGTCCAGCAGCGGGAACTCCACCAGCTTCAGGTCGCTGACGTAGTCGCAGTGGAAGGCCTGCCCGGTGGGGGCGAGCACCCGGGTCTCCCGGTCCTCGGGCACCGCGATGTTGGACCACCAGTAGACCGGGGTCTCGTGCGGGGCCGGGTTGTGCAGCTCGACGTGCACCAGCAGCACCTTGGAGCCGGCGGGAAGCCAGCTGTCGATCCGCAGCACGATGCCGCGCAGCCGCTCGAAGGCGTACATCCGCAGCACCGGCGTGCCGTCGGGCGCGGTGACCCGGGCGGCGTGCAGCGGCTCGCAGGTGAGCGGCCAGTGGCCGGTGGTGCCGAGGTTCCACTCCACGCCGCCGGCCAGCCAGGCGTCGCGCAGCGCGAGGTTGGCGGGCTGCAGCACGGGGTTGCGGTGCAGCAGCTCCCGGCCGGTCCGACGGTCCGTCAGGGACCAGAGCCGGCCGCCGAGCGCGGGCAGCAGCACGGCGGTCAGGTGCTCGTTCTCCAGGACCACGCAAGGCAGTTCGCGCGTGGCGCGGTCGCGGTCGTAGCGGTCCTGGCGGGTGTAGGGCAGCAGCGAGTGCGGGGCGCCGTAGGCGAGGCCGCGGCGCATCTCCTCGTCGATCCCGGTGCCGCCGGCGGTGTAGGGCGAAATGCCGTGCAGGATGGGCAGGGTGGCGACCGGGTCGGCCGCGCCCTCGATCCGCAGCAGGTCCTGGCGCAGGGTGGAGGTCACTTGCCGATCCCCACCGTCATGCCCTGGATGATCCGGGTGCCCATCCAGGAGAACAGGGCGATCATCGGTGCGAGGATCAGGCAGACTCCCGCGAACATGGTTCCGTAGTCCATTCCGTTGAGCTGCGCGGAGGCGACGAACTCGGCGAGCGCCACCGGCAGGGTGATCTGGTCCTGGCTGTGGGTGAGGACCAGGGCGAACAGGGTCTCGTTCCAGGAGCTGATGAACTGCAGCAGGAACGCGGTGATCAGGCCGCCGCGGGCGACCGGCAGCACCACCTGGGTGAAGGTGCGCAGGGCGCCGGCGCCGTCCAGCACGGCGGCCTCCTCCAGCGCGGCCGGGATGCCGGCGAAGAAGCCGGTCAGCAGGAACACCGTGAACGGCATCGCCAGGCCGACGTAGACCAGGGTCAGGCCGAGTTGACTGTCCGTCAGGTTGGCCTTGGCCAGGCCGACGAAGAGCGGGACGACCAGCACCTGGCCGGGCACGCCCAGGCCCATCGCGAAGGTCATGGTCAGCGCCGAGGAGGTCCGGGAGCGGCGCCGGGCCAGCGCGTAGGCGCACGGCGCGGCGAGCGCGACGGCCAGCGCGGAGGAGGCCACGGCGACCACGACGCTGTTGACGGCGGCCGGCCCGAAGCCGCCGTCGCTCCAGGCGGTGGCGTAGTTGCCGAACTTCGGCGTGGTGGGCAGCCCGAAGGCGTGCTTGAGGATGTCACCGCTGCCGCGCAGCGAGGTGAGCAGGATCCAGAGGATCAGGAGGAGATCGGCGGCCACCGCACCCCAGACCAGGGCGGTGCCGATCAGTCGTGCCGGCCCGGCCGACCCGCGCTTGCTTCGCACGTGCTGCGACCTTTCTCAGTGGTGGACGAGTCCGTGGCGGCTCAGTACTCGATGGGATCGCGGCGCATCAGCCGCCGCAGCACCAGCGTCACCACGGTGACCAGCAGCAGGCTGGTGATCGCGGCGGCGGTGGCCATGCCCATCCGGGGGACGGTGGCCTGCGGGAACGCCTCGGTGTAGACGTACAGCGCGGTGTTCCAGCTGCTGACCGGCGGGTAGGCGCTGCTGCTGCCGCCGAAGAGCAGGATCAGCTCGAAGATCTTCACCGAGCTGACCGTCCAGAGCACGGCGCACACCGAGATGACGTCCCAGGCGCACGGCAGGGTCACGTGGCGGAACCGCTGCCAGGCGTTGGCCCCGTCCAACTCGGCCGCCTCGTAGAGGTACTCGGGGATCTGGTCGACCGCGGCCATGATGATCGAGGTGTAGTAGCCGGTGGCCGTCCAGATCAGCGTGCCCATCACCATCGGCAGCAGGTTGTCGGTGGAGAGCCACTTCGGCGGGGTGGTGACCCCGAAGAAGTGCAGCGCCTCGTTGACCGGCCCGCTGGGGGAGAACAGGAAGCCGGCGGCGATGCCGAAGACCATGCCGTTGACCAGGCAGGGGAAGAACAGCACCGAGCGGGCGAACAGCCGCCCGCGCATCTCGCGCAGCACCAGGGTCAGCGCGAAGCTGATCGCGAAGGTGACCGCGCCGCCGACGAACATCATCTCCAGCGTGTTCACCAGCGAGGTCCGGAACGCCGGGTCCTGGAACAGCACCTGGTAGTTGCGCAGGCCGCGCCACTGCATCGCGCCCATGCCGTCCCACTTGTAGAAGCTGGTCCACAGGGCGTAGCCGACGGGGGCGAGGAAGAGCACCGCGTAGACGATCAGCGCGGGGGCGGTGAACGGCCAGAACATCCGGCGCTGTTGGCGCTCGTGCGGGCCGGCACCGCGACGGGTGGAGCTGGGACGGGCCGCCCGGGCGGAGCGGGCCGCCCGGGAGGTGTCGTGGATCGTGCTGCTCAAGGCTCAGCCCTGGGTCTGCCAGTAGGTGACCTGGTCGGCCTTGCACTTGGCGACGAACTGGGCGGCGGTGAGCTTGCCGTGCCACAGGTCGAGGTAGTTCTGGTTGAACACCTTGGCCGGCCAGTCGCCCGCCACGCCGTCGTAGGGCAGCCGGACGGTGGGGCCGTTGAGCGTGCTCTGCGCGTCCTCCAGCCCGGGCGGGGCGGAGATGTCGGCGCGCGGGGTGATGTTCAGCGCGGTGGTGGAGATCCCCGTCAGCTCCTTCTTCTGCAGGAAGAAGGCGATGAACTTCTCGGCGGCCGCGGCGTGCTTGGCCTTCTTCGGGATCGCGAAGCCGAACAGCGAGGCGTCCGGGCTCTTGGCGCCGGGCGGCAGCAGCGAGCCGAACTTCCAGCCGGCCGGGACCTCCTTGGCGACCTCGGAGGTGACGTAGCTGCCGTCCATGTAGAAGGCGGCCTTGCCGGCGGACCAGTTGGTCTCCTGCGCCGGGTACTTGGTGGCGTCGTAACCGGGGATCAGGTAGCCGCCCTTGACCAGCTGCTCGACCTGCTGGGCGGCGGTGAGCACCGCAGGGTCGTTCCAGGTCGCGCCGGACTTGTCGGCGGAGAGCTTCTCGACGTTGCCGCCGCCGGCGCTGAACAGGTAGTCGAAGTAGAGGCCGTTGGTCCACGGGTCCTCGCCCTCGGAGGCGATGCAGGGCTTGCCCTTCGCCTTGAGCGCGTCGCACACCTTCAGCAGGCCGGCCCAGTCGGCCGGGGGGTTGGGCATGGCGGCGGCGGTGTCCGGGTCGGCCGCGTTGTAGTACATGCCGGTGGTGGCCACCTCGTAGGGGACCATGTAGTGGTCCGAGCCGCCCGGGTCCTTGGGCAGCATGTCGAAGTACTTGCTCGGGATCACGTCGGAGACCAGCTGGTTGTCGCCGGGGATCTGCGCGTTCAGCACCGGGGTGAGGTCCAGGGCCTGCCCGGCGGCGGCGGTCGACCCGTAGATCACGTCGTTCGAGTCGTCCCACAGGTCGGGGGCCTGGTTGCCGGCGATCGCCGGGCCGATCTTCTTGGAGATGTCGCGGCCGCTCCAGCTGACGTTGACCTTGACGCCGGTCGAGCTGGTGAAGTCGGCGATCGCGGCCTTCAGCACCTTGGCCTGCGGCTCGTCCTCGCGCCACATCGACCAGTAGGTGAAGCTGCCGCCGGACTTCGCGTCGCCGCCGGAGCCGCTGCTGCCGCAGGCGGTCAGGCCGAGCGCCAGGGCCGCGGCCGTGGCGGCGCCCAGGATGCGGAGCGGGGTCGAGGGAATTCTTCCCATGGGGGTCCTCTCACAGGCGCGGAGGTCGCGCAGCAGGATCGTCGGCGGAGGGTCACGATGCGGGGCCCGCCGGATGGCCTGAACCGTACGAGCCTCTTGACCGGTAAAACAAGTCCACGACAGGTAACGTTTCGGTCATGTAGTCGACGGCTGACGTTCCATCAGTGCGCGGACCTCGCATGATGCGCGAACGTGGGTTGACCCGGTCCAGGGGCTGGATCTAGCCTTCGGGCATAGTCAATGGACCGGTCAAATGCCGAAGGGCGCACACATGGCGACGATGCAGGACGTGGCGGACCGCGCCGGAGTCACCAAGCAGACCGTCTCCAACGTGATCAGCGGCCGGGTGCCCGTGCGCCCCGCGACCGCCGCCAAGGTCCGGGCCGCGATCGCCGAACTCGGCTACACGCCGAACCTGGTCGCGCGCTCGCTCGCCACCGGCGCGACCAGGACCGTCGGCCTCTTCGTCCCCAGCGTGGTCGGCGCCTTCTACGCCACCGTGGTGGAGGAGGTCGAGGACGTGCTGGAGGAGCACGGCTACCACCTGCTGCTCTCCACCACCCGGCTCGACGGCGAGCGGGCCAGGCGCCACCTGGCCAGCCTGACCAGCCGGTCGGTCGACGCCCTGCTGATCGCCGGCGACAACGACCTGATCGACCACCTGCCGCTGCTCGCCGAGGCCCGCTTCCCGGTCGCCCTGTGCGCCTGGGAGAGCGAGGTGCCGGACAGCTTCCCGGTGGTCACCATCGACTACGAGCAGGCCGGCTACCTGGCCGGACGCCACCTGCGCGAACTCGGCCACGAGCGGGTCGCGGTGCTGGCCAGCCCCGCCCACGGCACCCGCATCCGCGGCTTCCGGCGGGCCTTCGCCGCCGACGGCCTGGCCGTGCCGGACAGCGCCGTCCACTACGCCCCCGAACCGAGCCAGCCCGGCGGCCACGTGGCCGCCACCGCCGCGCTCACCGCCGACCCGGCCGTCACCGGCCTCTTCGCCACCCACGACGTGCTGGCGCTGGGAGCCCTGGAGGCGGCGCGCTCGCTCGGCCGCTCCGTACCGCACGACCTCTCCATCGTCGGCCACGACGACGTGCCCGAGTCGCGCCTCACCTGGCCGGCGCTCACCAGCGTGGCCATCCCCAGCCGGGAGATGGCCCGCCAGGCGATCGAGCTGCTGCTGCGCGCCGTCGCCAAGTCGGCCGCCCCGACCAACTCGCTCCAGCTGCTGCGGCCCGAACTGGTCGCCCGCGGCAGCACCGGCCCCGTCGGCGACCCGCCGGGCCGCCCCGGAGCCTGACCGGCGCGCGTCCCGCCCGTGACGGGGGGACGCCGCCGCACGCTCTTCGAAAGGACATTCAGTTGTCGATCGACCACGGCTCCGTGCCCGGCGGATCCGGTCCGGGTGACCCACCGTCGGGCGGGTCCACTCCCGACGGGTCCACCCCCGACGGATCCGGTCCCGCGCCCGACCGACTGTGGTACCGCCGACCGGCCGCCTCCTTCCTGGAGGCGCTCCCGCTCGGCAACGGACGCCTCGGCGCCATGCTGTACGGCGGCGTCCGCGAGACCGTCGAGCTCAACGCCGACACCCTGTGGTCCGGCGGACCCGGACCCCGCGACCGCGAAGGCGCGGCCGAGCACCTGGCCGAGCTGCGCACCGCCGTGCTGCGGGAAGGCGACTACGCCCGCGCCGAGCAGCTCGCGCTGCGCATGCAGGGCCCCTACCTGCACGCCTACCAGCCCCTCGCCACCCTCCAACTCGGGCTCGGCGAACGGGAAGTGGAGGAGTACGAGCGCTCCCTGGACCTGGCCCGCGCCGTGCACCGGGTCCGGTACCGCAGCGGCGGTGCCGAGATCGTGCGCGAGTCCTTCGTCTCCGCGCCGGACGGGGTGCTGGTCACCCGGATCACCTCCTCGGTGCCCGGGCGGCTCGACCTCACCGCGCACTTCGACACCCCGCACCCCGGCGCCACCGCCCGGGTCACCGGCGGGGGAGACCTGCTGGTCGGCGGCCGGGCACCGGCCGCCTTCGCCTTCGGCGAGCCGGACCCCGCGAGCTACACGCCCGACGCCGGGACGGGCTTCGCCGCCGGACTGCGGGTGCTCGCCACCGGCGGCCGGGTGCACGGCAAGGGCGACACGGTCACCGTCACCGGCGCCGACGAGGTACTGCTGCTGGTGGCCGTCGCCACCGGCTACCGGGGCTACGACGTGCCGCCGGTCGGCCCCGAGGACGGGCCGCTGGCGGAGGTGGCCGCGCAGCTCGCGGCGGCCACGCCGTCGAGCTTCCAGCAGTTGATGGACCGTCATGTCGCAGATCACACAAGGCTCTTCGACACCTGCACGGTCCGGCTCGGCGAGCCCGGACCGCAGCCCGCCGACCACCTTCCCACCGACGAACGCCTCGCCCTCGCCCGGGCCGGCGCCGAGGACCCGGGCCTGGCCGCACTGCTCTTCGCCTACGGGCGCTACCTGCTGATCGCCTCCTCGCGCCCCGGCACCCAGCCCGCCAACCTCCAGGGCATCTGGAACCCGCAGGTGGTCCCGCCGTGGAACGCCAACTGGACCACCAACATCAACCTCCAGATGAACTACTGGCCGGCCGAGACCACCGGCCTGGCCGAGTGCCACGAACCGCTCTTCGACCTGCTCGACGACCTCGCCGTCACCGGCGCCCGCACCGCCGAGACCTACTACGGCACCGGCGGCTGGACGGTGCACCACAACGTGGACCTGTGGCGCGCGGCCAACCCGGTCTCCGGCGAACCCGTCTGGGCGAACTGGCCGATGGGCGGCGCCTGGCTCTGCGCGCACCTGTGGGAGCGTCACCTCTTCGACGGCGACCCGGACTTCCTCGCCCGGCGGGCCTACCCGCTGATGCGCGGGGCCGCCCGGTTCCTGCTGGAGTTCCTCACCGAGGACGCCGAAGGCCGACTGGTGACCTGCCCCTCCACCACGCCCGAGCACCGCTTCCGGCTGCCCGACGGCACGCTGACCGCCGTCGCCGCCGGCGCCACCATGGACCACTGGCTCACCGGGGAGCTCTTCGCCAACACCGCCGCCGCGGCCCGGCTGCTCGGCACGGACGAGCCCTTCGCCGCCCAGCTCGACGCCGCCCGCGCCAGGCTGCGACCACCCGGCACCGCACCGGACGGCCGCCTGCTGGAGTGGTGGGAGGACCTGCCGGAGGAGGACCCCGGCCACCGCCACTTCTCCCACCTCTACGGGCTCCACCCCGGCAGCGCCCTCGACCCGCTCACCGACCCCGCTGGCGCCGCAGCGGCCGGGCTCGCCCTGGAACGCCGACTGGCGCACGGCGGCGGCTCCACCGGCTGGAGCCGGGCCTGGACGGTCGCCCTGGCCGCCCGCCTGGGCGACGGCGAACTGGCCGGCCGCAGCGTGCGGGAGCTGCTCGACCGGTACACCGCCCCCAACCTGCTCGGCCTGCACCCGCCGGACCTCTTCCAGATCGACGGCAACCTCGGCATCACCGCCGCCATCGCCGAACTGCTGCTGCAGAGCCACAACGCGGTGCTGCGCCTGCTGCCCGCGCTGCCCGCCGCCTGGGCCACCGGGCGGGCCGACGGTCTGCGGGCCCGCAGCGGCACGACCGTCGACCTGTGCTGGTCGGCCGGCCGCCTCACCGAGGCCGTCCTGCACCGGCGCACGGACGAGGAGTTGACCGTGCTGCTGCCGCCCGGCGCCACGGCGTGCGCGGTGACCGACCGCACCGGCCGGGTCGTGCGAGCGCAGGCCCTGGCGACCGCGCACGGCCTGCGGCTGACCGTCGCCGACTCCGGCGACCTGGTCCTTTGCCCGCGCTACAGCTGATCTACCGTCACTTCTTCCGCCGTCACTCCGTTCTGCCTGCTCGTCATCTTCGCTTGCCAGTCATCACCGATAGGGACAGCCATGCCCAAAACCAGTGCCACCTTGGCGGACGGCCGCGAGCTCCTCTTCTTCGACCCCGCCGGGACCGCCCCGCGCACGGCCGACGACCAGCGCCCGCTGAGCCCCACCGCCCATCTGTCCACCATCCGCCGCGACCCGGCCACCGGCGCCTGGGTCACCATCGCGGCCCACCGCCAGTCGCGCACCTACCACCCGCCGGCCGACGAGTGCCCGCTCTGCCCCACCCGGGACGGCCGGCTCACCGAGATCCCGGCCGGCGACTACCAGGTCGCCGTGCTGGAGAACCGCTTCCCCTCGCTCGCCATGCGCAGCGCCGTCGAACTCGGCGACAGCGAGACGCCGTTGCGCGCCGAGCGGTCCGGCACCGGGCGCTGCGAGGTGGTCTGCTTCACCGCCGAGCACGGCTCCTCCTTCGCCGACCTCACCCCCGACCAGGCCCGGCTGGTGCTGGACGCGTGGACCGACCGCACCGCCGCCCTCGCTGAACTCCCCGGCGTGGAGCAGGTCTTCTGCTTCGAGAACCGGGGCGCCGAGATCGGCGTGACGCTGGCCCACCCGCACGGCCAGATCTACGCCTTCCCGTTCACCACCCCGCGCACCGCCCGGATGATCGAGCAGGCCGGGGTGCACCGCGCCGCCACCGGCCGCAACCTCTTCGAGGACCTGCTCGCCGCCGAACGCGCCGAGGGCACCCGGGTGGTGCTGGCCGGTGAGCACTGGACCGCCTTCGTGCCGTTCGCCGCCCGCTGGCCCTACGAGGTGCACGTCTACCCGCACCGGCGGGTGCCCGACCTGACCCGGCTGAGCGAGGCCGAGCGCGCCGAATTCCCCGGAATCTACCTGGAGTTGCTGCGCCGCTTCGACCGGATCTTCGGCCCGGACCAGCCGCCCACCCCCTACATCGCCGGCTGGCACCAGGCGCCCGCCCACCGGGGCGACGAACTCGCGCTGCACATCGAGATGTTCACCATCCGGCGGACCGCCGGCAAGCTCAAGTACCTGGCCGGCGTGGAGTCCGGCATGGACGCCTTCGTCAACGACGTCGCCCCCGAGGACGCCGCCGCCCGGCTGCGCGAGGTCGCCACGTGACGGGGGACGGGATCCGGCTCGCCTTCGGAGCGCGGTACGGCGCCCGGCCCGAGGGCGTGTGGGCGGCGCCCGGCCGGGTCAACCTGATCGGCGAGCACACCGACTACAACGGCGGGCTGGTGCTGCCGCTCGCCCTGCCCTGCCGCACCCGGGTCGCCGTGCGCCGCCGGACGGACGGGGTGCTGCGGCTCTCCAGTGCCCAGGTCGCCGGCCCGCCGGTCGAGTTGCGCCTCGACGAGCTGCGGCCCGGCGCAGTGCACGGCTGGGCCGGCTACCCGGCGGGGGTGCTCCAGGCCCTGCGCGCCGCCGGGCACCCGGTGGGCGGCCTGGACCTGCACGTCGACAGCGACGTCCCGCTCGGCGCCGGCCTCTCCTCCTCGGCCGCCCTGGAGTGCGCCACCGCGCTCGCCCTCAACGACCTCCACGGGCTCGGACTCGGCGCCACCGAGCTGGCGCTGCTCGCCCAACGGGCCGAGAACGAGTTCGTCGGCGTCCCCTGCGGGGCGATGGACCAACTCGCCTCGGCCTGCTGTCAGGAGGGCCACGCGCTGCTGATCGACACCCGCGACCTGACGCTGCGTCAACTCCCGCTCGACCTGGCCGGCGCAGGCATGCACCTGCTGGTGCTGGACACCCGCACCAAGCACGACCTCGGCGACGGCGCCTACGCCGCCCTGCGCGCCGGCTGCGAGCGCGCGGCCGCCCTGCTCGGCCTGCCCGCGCTGCGCGACCTCCACCCGGACGCCCTGGCCCCGGCCCTCGCCGCCCTACCGGGCGAACTGCGCCCACTGGTCCGCCACGTGGTCACCGAGAACGCCCGGGTCGAACAGGCCGCGACCCTGCTCGACACCGGCTCCTACGCCGCCCTCGGCCCCCTGCTCACCGCCGGCCACGCCTCACTGCGCGACGACTACCGGGTCTCCTGGCCCCAGGCCGACCTCGCCGTCTCGGCGGCCCTGTCCGCGGGCGCCCACGGGGCCCGGATGACGGGCGGCGGCTTCGGCGGCTCGGTACTGGTCCTGGTGGACGCGGGCGCTGCACCCGCCGTGGCGACGGCAGTCGGCGCGGCCTTCCGCCGAGCGGGCTACGAGCTGCCCCGGGTCGTCGCGGCCCGCCCGTCCACGGGGGCCTGCCGACTGGGGTGAGCGCGCCGGGGGGGAGCCGGTCACCTGCGCGTTGCGGTTGGATCCGGCTCGTCCAGGACGAAGTCGCGGACGTGGCGGACGAACTGGTCCGGTTGCTCCAGGACGACCGCATGGCCGCTGTCGATCTCGGTATAGCGGCTGTGGGGGATCGCCTGGTGCATGGCGCGGGCGTGCGCTGCGGGGACCAGGTTGTCTTGGGTCAGGCCGATCACCAGCGTTGGAGCGGAGATCTGCGGGAGCCGGTTGCGCAGGTCGACGCGCTGCCCCAGTTCGATCCGGGCCGCGGTGCCGTCGGGCGAGCGGCGTTGGATGAACTGCGCAACACGCTCGTGGCCCAGTCCGGCAAGGAAGCCGGGGCTCAGCGCCAGTGAAAGCCCGAACGCCGTGGCGAGCGCGGGGTCGGAGGCTTCCAGCGTTCGCCAGGTCTGGAACACCAGGCGGTGGCGTGGGTCATCGCTGCTGACCCATCCGGCGACCAGGACCAGGCGGCGGACCAGGTGCGGGTGTGCGGCCGCGGTGGCCGCCGCGACCACTGCGCCCAAGGACACGCCGACCACGTCGACCGGTCCCGTGGCGGCGTCGGTGATGACCGCGGCCGCCTGCGTGGTCAGCAGGTCCAGGTCCAGCGGTCCGTCAGGGACGGTCGAGCCGCCGGAGCCGGCGTAGTCGGGCGCGAGGACCGTCCGTTGGTCGGTGAAGCGGTCGATCACCGGTCCGAACCCGGTTGCGCCATCGCTGTTGGTGCCGTGCAGTAGCAACAGGCCCAGGCCGGACCCTTGGCGGAGGTAGGGCACTGTGGTCCCGGAGGCGGTAGCGGTCGGCATGCAAGGACTCCTGTTGATCATCGGCCAGTACCGAGATCCTGGCATCCGGAACTGACAAGACTCGACGCTTACCCCGGCTTCGACAGTTGGCGGGCACACGACCGGGTGCGATCGGATGTCATCGCAGGTCAGCGTGATTTGAGTGGTCTGGAGCGGTATCGGGCTGCGGGCACGCGAGTTCAGGTGTTCTGCTGCTGTGGCCCGGGCTGACTGGGCATCATGCGGGCATGTACGTGCGGAAGACCCAGCGGCGGAACAAGGACGGCAGCGTTGTTCGGTACGTGCAGCTGGCCACGAACCGGCGGGTGGGCGGCACGACGCAGGCTGACGTGCTGCTCAACCTCGGGCGGGAGGACAAGCTTGATTTGGACTCCCTGCGGCGTCTGGTCGCGTCCTTGAACCGCTACCTCGGCGACACGGACGTGGACGTCGCCGAGCCGCTGGGCGTCGAGGGTGGCCCGCTGGAGGTGGTGGCCTCCCGCCCGCTCGGTGCGGTCTGGCTGCTGGACGGCCTGTGGAAGCTGCTGGGCATCGACCAGGCCCTGGCCAAGGTGCTGGACGCGCGCCGGTTTCGCACGGACGTGGAGCGGGCGCTGTTCGCGCTGGTCGCCAACCGGGCGGTGGCACCGGACTCCAAGCGGGCCGCGAGTGAGTGGGCGAGTCGGGACGTGGTGATCCCCGGCGCGGGTGAGATCGCCGAACAGCACGCCTACCGGGCCATGGATCTGCTCGTCGGCGAAGACACCCAATCCGCCGTGCAGGAAGCGGTGTTCTTCGCCGCGGCGAACCTCCTCGACCTAGAGGTCGACCTGATCTTCTTCGACACCACCAGCACCTACTTCGAACGCGACGACGCCGACACCGCGGACGGGGCCCTTCGCCGCTACGGGCACTCCAAGGACCACCGCAAGGACCTCCCGCAGGTCGTGATCGGCCTGGCCGTCACTCGCGAGGGCATCCCGGTCCGCTGCTGGACCTGGGCCGGGAACACGAGCGACCAGAGCGTGATCGAGCAGGTCAAAGCCGATCTGCGGGCCTGGCGCCTGGGCCGGGTGGTCACCGTCACCGACTCCGGCTTCTCCGGCGAGGCCAACCTCGCCTGCCTCGCCCGCGCCGGCGGGCACTACATCACCGGCGTCAAGATGCGCGAAGGCTCCGCAAAAGCTGCCGAGGCCCTCGCCAGGCAGGGCCGCTACCAGCACGTCCGGGACAACCTGCGGGTCAAGGAGGTCCGCCTGGACTCCGATCCCGGCAGACGCTGGATCATCTGCCACAACCCCGCCGAAGCCGAACGGGACAAGCTTCGGCGCGAGCAGCAACTCCAGGCGATCACCGAAGAACTCGACCGGATCGCCGCCGCCCGCGCGGCGGACGCCAAGAAGGCCAGGGAGCGCGCCGCCAAGGCCGGCCTCAAGCGAGCCGTCATGCCGTCCGACGCGCCCCACCGCAAGGCCGAGTGCGCACTGCGGGACCACCCCTCCCTCGGCCGCTGGCTCAAGCAGTCCACGACCGGCCGACTGTCCATCGACCGCGCCAAGGCCAAGACCGAGGCCAACCTCGACGGGAAGTACCTGCTGGCCACGTCCGACCCGGACCTGACGGCCGAGGATGTCGCACTCGGCTACAAGAACCTCCTGGAAGCCGAACGAGCCTTCCGCACCATGAAGTCGACCTTGTATCTGCGGCCGGTCTACCACCGCCTCGACGACCGCATCCGCGCTCACGTCCTGCTCTGCTGGCTCGCGCTGCTACTGATCCGCGTCGCCGAACGCCGCACCGACCTCACCTGGCGGACCATCAGAACCGAACTGCAGCGCATCCATCAGGTCACCCTCGCCGGGCCCGCCGGACGGCTCGAACAGACCACCCAGACCACCGACACCCACGAGCGGATCTTCAAGAGCTGCGGCATCCCGATGCCGGCAAAGTTGAGCGGCCTCACCACCGCCGAATAGGCCCTGACCAGGACAAAGACCTGTCGGAGGCGTGGACACACGCCCCCGACGGCACCTCACGCCTATTCCCGCAGGTCACACCCGAAATCCGACATGATCGTGTGCCCGCCAACTGTCGAACTCGGGCTTACCAGGGCCGTCACGCCGCGATGAAACTCGGCTCCTTGACTGCGGGCGAATGCCTCAACTCCGACCACCGCCGCAGGATGAGCAGCGAGGAACTCGCTTGCCGCGGAGCGGAAATAGTCCAGCGAGGTGCTCAGCGTCCACGTCATGAACCACAGGGTCCGGACTGGCGGGTTGTACTGCTACCGGCTTTTCGGCAAACCCGGCGAACCCCTGCGGTCACAGCGCTAGGCTTGCCGGTCGTGGACGACTCGGGGGTACCACCGGCGCTGGCGAGGGCGAAGGCCCGCAGGCGGGGAATGCTCTACTTCGGCGTGGTTGTGGCGCTGACGCTCGGGCCGGCGCTCTGGGTGCGGCCGGCTCCGGATCCGCCGTTCGTGCTCTTCGTGGCCTTCGTGGGCGGGCTGCTGCCGATGCTGGCTGCCACGACCTGTTCGGCCCGGGGGCCGCTGCGCGTGCACGAGGCCGACCCGAACCTGCTGACCGCCCGGACCGGGACCGGCGAGCGGACCGTCGACCTCGGGCAGATCGCGCGGATCAGCAGCTTCGAGTTCCTCTCCCGCGGCACGTACGATTCGCCCGCGCTCATCGTGAAGGACCGCCGAGGAGTGCGGCTCGGCGTGACCACCCTGGAGGGCTACCGGCTGGTCCGCGACGCCGTGGAGCGCCAGGCGGCCATGCCGGTAGTCCCGGCGCCGCGGATCTCCCGCACTGCCCGCCGCATCCTCGACGAGGCCCTGCCCGCTTGGTGGGAGTTCCTCCGGGGCTGGGCGTACTCCCTGTACGGGACGGCCGTCGGCGTGGCCTGCCTGATCGTCGCGCTGGAGGTCGCCCGGACCTGACCGTGGCACGGGAGGCGGCGGCCGACGCGGGCGCCTCCGCGAACGGGTCGCGCCGCGGAGGCGGTCCGATGGGCCGTCAGCTTCGTTCGCCTCGGCCCGGTCCGGCTAGTTCACGTAGAGGTCGGCCTCGCCGAGGATGCCGGAGCCGGTGAAGCCGGGGTTGAACGGGGTCCAGGTGCAGTAGAAGGCGGTCCACTGGTGGTTGGTGACGCCGAGGCTGCCCATGCTCTGGCACTGGTCCTGGTAGTAGTACTCGGCGTGCCAGGTGTAACCGGGCGCGGGGGCCGGGGCGGCCTCGGCGGTGCCGGCGGCCACCAGGCCGGCGCCGAGCGCGAGGGCGAGCGCTGCTGCGGTACGGAGACGTCGCGTCATGGTGCGGGGCCTTTCGGTTGTGGGGGAGGGGAGTTGGGGTGCGGACTCCGCCGTGGCGGGGTCGGAAGAAGGCTAGTGAACTGGTCTGGACCAGTCAATGGGTTCCATTCATCTCAGCTCACCGGGCGGCGATCTCTCAAGATTCCGGGAGGGCAGCTCTCAGACCCGTCAAAGACTGGTCTGGCCGACTGTCGGTATGACGTCGCTCCTCCATGTGCCAAGGTCAGGCCGAGTCGCCCGGTTCGTCCCGGCGAACGCGCGGGTCGGGACGGGCGGGCCCAGACGCGAGCGGGTCGTCACCCTCGACCTGATGCGCGGCTACTACGTGGCGATCCTCGCGGCGGTGCACCTCGACTACCTGCCCTCGCTGCTCGGGGACGTGGACGGACGGGGTTCGCTGCTGGTCTCCGAGGCGGAGAACTTCTTCCTGATCGCCGGACTGCTGGTCGGCATGCTGCGCCGGCGCGACCTGGAGCGGCACGGGGCGGCGCGGATGGCGCGCAACTCCTGGCAGCGGGCCGGCCGGCTGTACCTGGTCGCCGTGACGCTGACCCTGCTGTTCACCTGCATCGGACGGCTGGCCGCGGCACGCGGCGTCACCGCGGTCAAGGTCGGCCTGGACACCGGCTCCTCCCCGGCGGCCCTGCTCTGGCGGGCCGCGATGCTGCGCTACACCTACGGCTGGGCCGACTTCCTCACCTTCTACGTGCCGATGTTCCTGCTGGTGCCGCTGGCCGTCTGGCTGCTCTCCCGCCGGCTCGCCGCGCTGGTGGTGCTGCTCGCGTACGCCGGCTACGTGCTGCCCTCGCAGTTCGCCACCGGCGCCGCCAGCCCGTTCCTGCAGTGGGGCGTCTACTTCTTCCTGGGCACCGTGGCCGGCTACCACTGGGACGACCTGCGCGGCTGGGTCGGACGCCTGGCACCGCGCCGGCGGCTGACGCTGCGCTGGGCCCTGGTGCTGGCCGCCGTGCTGATCTACGCCGCCGGCACCGTGCTGCTCTACCACCCGGAGTGGACCAGCTCGCCGCTGTACAACGAGCTGTTCCAGAACAACCGGCTGGGCCTGCTGCGCCCGGTGATCGCACCGGTCAGCGCGGCCGGGACCTACGTGCTCATCCGCCGTTTCGAGGCCCCGATCGCGCGCACGGTCGGCAAGGTGCTGCTGCCCTTCGGCCGCAACTCGCTCTACGTCTACGTGGCGCAGAGCTTCTTCATCTTCCTGGTGCCCTTCGTCTTCGGGCCGCGCGGCTTCTGGTTCAACACCAGCGTCGACCTGACGATCATCGCTGTCGTCTTCTGCGCCGTGCGCACCCGCTTCCTGGCCTTCCTGCTACCGGGAGCCTGACCGGTCCTAAGACTGCGGCGCGCTCTCGACGAACTCCAGGAGGTTGCCGACCGGGTCCTGGGTGTAGAACCGGCGGCTGGGCGGCAGGGTCTCGTCCCACACCACCAGGGCGCCGAGCTCGCCGAGGCGGGTGGCGAACTCGTCGATCTCGCTGACGGCGAGTCCGGGGTGGGCCTTGTGGGTGGGGCGGAACCCCTCCTCGATGCCGAGGTAGATGCGCACCCGTCCGCCGTCGGCGGCGAACCAGCAGCCGCCGGTGTCGGCGAGCGGGGCGGGCTTGGCGATCTCGGCCATCTGCAGCACGTCGCCGTAGAACGCCCGCAGCAGCGGCTCGGTGCCGGGCGGCGCGGCGAGTTGGACGTGGTCGAGCGCGGTGATCATGGATGTCTCTTTCCGGGGTAGGGATTTCGGGGGTCGGAGCGCGCCCGGTCAGGCGAGCGCCTCCTGCTCGGTGCGGTCGGGCTCCTCCTCCAGGTGCCAGTGCAGGTCCTGGATGCCCGGTTCGAGCGAGAGCCGGGAGACCACCTGCTCCAGCGCCGCGGCGACGTCGCCGGTGATGGCGACCGTGGCCCGCAGGCTGGCGGTGTCCTCGCGCTCCCGGCGGGCCCGCAGGCCGGTCGGGGCCAGGCCGGAGCCGGCGAGCGCCTGCAGCAGCAGGGCGCGGACGTGGCTCTCGGAGCGGCGGTCGCACCGCAGGTGGACGGTGGCGCGGACGGTGGCGTCCGGGTCGGTCCCGCTCGCGGGCGCCCGGTCGAGCAGCCGGCCGGCCGGGCGCAGCACGAGGTGCACGGCGAGCACGGTGAGCGTGCCGAGCAGGGCCAGGTCGAGGTGCCCGGAGGCGGCCAGCACGCCGACGGCGGCGGAGCACCACAGGGTGGCCGCGGTGTTGAGGCCGCGCACCCCGGCTCCGTCGCGCAGGATGACGCCGCCGCCGAGGAAGCCGATGCCGGAGACCACGTAGGAGGCGACCCGGGTGGGGCTGGTGGCGTCGCCGACGGCCTCGCTGTAGAGCACGAACAGGGTGGCGCCGGCGGCGACGAGGGCGTTGGTGCGCAGGCCGGCCATCCGGGCGCGCCACTGGCGCTCGACGCCGATCAGGGCGCCGCAGCCGACGCCGGTGGCGAGGCGGGTGAGGAAGTCGAGGGTGGTCAGGGTGTGCACGGGGGCACCTCCTTGTCGGGAGGGCGGCCGCCGGGCGCGCACCACCGGGACCCGCGGCGGCGGCACCGCGCGGGTCTGACGCTCCGTCAGAAGAGCGTGCAGGGAGGGTGGTTATCGCATGCCGACGGAGAACGAGGACAGGCGGGGGCAGGGGCTACTGTGGCCCGGACTACTGCAATCCATGTCTCTCGCCTCCTCCCGGTCGCACGCGCCCCGTGGCGCGCGTCATCGACTCGGCAAGGAGTTCACCGGCGCAGCCGCGATGCGCGGCCGCAGTGGTGCCGGTTCACCCCAACTCGTCAGAGCTTTGGCACTCCACGGCGTGATCCCTGCCCCGACCGCCGGCCGGGGGCCCATAGCGGGGCGCGGGAAGCCACTTGGGGTCAACCCTTAAGTCGGGAAGACCTGTCCTGAACCTGGGCGTCTCTCGACGTCGTCGGGTCAGTGGCCTGTGTCCGTGAAGACGCCTCACCGAACGAGGTGCCTTTCAAACCTCGCCAAGCCTAGACCCGATCCGGCGGGTCACTAAACACCTTTACGAAGTCTTGACCTTTTCCCCGGTGTTCGAGCACCCGGGTCGGTGGTCGGGTCAGGCTCGGCCGGGGGCGCGCCGGGCGCCGAACCACCTGCCCAGCCGGGACAGCTGACGGGTGCCCAGGAGGCCGAGCAGTGTCACCCCGACGCCGGCCACGCAGTCCAGCAGGTAGTGGTTGGCCGTGCCCATCACCACGACGGCGATGGTCGCGGGGTAGAGCAGCCCGAGCACGCGGAGCACGCGGTTGCGGCTGTGCCGGAAGACCAGCAGCCCGCACCACAGGGCCCAGCCGACGTGCAGGCTCGGCATCGCCGCGTAGTCGTTGGTCATCGCGGCGAGCCCCTTCGGCACGCCGCCCCCGCCGCTCCACCAGCCGAGCGAGGAGTGCAGGGCCAGCACGTCGACGAACCCTGACGAGTTGTCGAGCAGTCGTGGCGGCGCGGTCGGGAACGCGATGAACCCGACCAGCCCGAGGGTCGTCGTCAGCACCAGCCAGGTGCGGGCGCGCACGTAGTGCTCGCGGCGGTAGCGCCACAGCCAGAACAGCACGCCCGCCGTGACCGCGTAGTGCAGCGTGGCGTAGGCGAAGTCGGCGGGCACGCCCAGGCAGGGGTGCTGCGCGAAGAGGCGGTTGAGCCAGTGCTCGGGGCTCAGGCCCAGGGCCCGCTCGCCGGCGAGCAGGTCACGGCCGTGCTGCTGGGCCTGCGGCAGGCTGCTGCTGGCGAGCAGGCGGCTGCCGTCGTAGGCCGCGTACACCAGCAGCAGCAGTTCCCACCGGGCGCGGCGCCACCACGGCCGCCGCGCCGCGGCGGCCGGCAGTGCTTCGAGTGACGGCGCTTCGAGAGGTGGTGCGGCGGGTCCGTCGAGCCCGCCGGGTGCCGTGTCGATCGTGGCACCGGGCTGGGCGTAGTCGTTCTTCAGCGTGATCCCCTCCTTGAGCGCGTGAGCTCCGGGGCGGCTGGTTTCACGTGCTGACGACCCGGCAGGGTTGTGGACACGCCGAACCGGACCTCCATGCTTCCCCCGCTTCCGCCGACCGCCGCGGCACTCGTTCGTGTGCTTCACGCGCGACTGGATCTTAACTCTTGGCAGGACTGCCACGTGTGCGGCCACCCGGTGCGAACGCCGCCCCCCATATCCCCCATGACCTGCGGCCCGGCCGACGCGCCAGTCTGACATGTGCCCGGCGAGCCGGAGGCCGTGACACGCCAGGGCCGGCCGCCGGTCAGTTCCCCGGCCGTGCGCGGTACTTGACGGCCGCGCGGCGCAGCCCGCACGCTCGGCGGTCTTGGCGGTCTTGGCGCACGAGTCCGGAGGGGTGCGATGGCACGGGGCGAAGGTGGCCGGCGGGTCCGGCGGGTGCTGTTCGTCGCGCTGGGCGTGTCGGTGGGGCTCTGCGCGGCCCTGGCGGTGGCGGTCGCGGCGCTCGCGGTGCGGGTCGACGGGCACAGCATGCAGCCGACGCTGGCCAACGGGCAGCGCCTGCTGACCGTCCCGGGCACGGGCGGCACGGCGCGCCGGTTCGACGTGGTGCTGCTGCGCGCCCCCGGGCGGGACACCACCATCGTGAAGCGGGTGATCGGCCTGCCCGGCGACCGGGTGGAGATCGACTCGACCCCGCAGGACCCGTTCACCGTGCTGGTCCAGCCCGGCGGCAGCGGCCAGTGGTACCGGGTGGACCAGTCGACCTGGCCGGGGCAGGCGCACCGGAGCAGCAACTGCTGCCAGCCGGACGGCCGCCGGGACGCGACCCGCGCACGCGCAGGCGGTGCCGCCGGGCAAGCTGTTCTTCCTGGGCGACAACCCCGACGGCTCCGACGACGCGCGCAGCTACGGCTGGGGCGACCTGGCCACCGTCAGCGGCCGGATCGGCCTGCGGGTCTGGCCGCTGGGCGCGTTCGGCCCCCTGCCGACCGGCCCGACGCTGTCCCCGGTGCCGGCGCCCTCCGCCTGAAGCGGAATTCGCCGAGCGGAAAAGCGATACGGGGCGTAGCGGAAATGGCAGCCGGAAAGGGATCAGCGGAACCGGATAAACGAAACGGGCGGGTAGCGGGAATTCGGTGCCGTCAGATTCCGGCCGGGGCAGGCGGTTCCGGCCCGGTCGGTTCCGCATCGGTCGGTTCCGGCTCGGGGGTCGACCACCCCCGAGACCCGCATGACGATCTCCGCGATCCGCCGCACCGCCTCGGCGCGCCCGGACTGCTCGGGGTCCGCCGAGGACTGGAGCAGGTGGCTCGCGGTGAGGCGCACCACGGCCTCCACGGCGAGCGAGCGGGAGAGCGGGTCGACGTCCGGCCAGACCTCCTCGGTGTAGCCGGTGAGCAGCTCGGAGACGGTGTCGAAGGCGGCGCCGGAGCGGTGGTCAGGTAGGCGAGCAGCCCGTTCTCCTCGTCCCGATCGGCCGTCAGCACCGCTCTGAGCAGCGGGTTCACGTCCGCCTCGCGCAGGATGAAGCCGACGCCCGCCTCGGTGGCGGCGCGCAGCCGGCCGCGGTTGGCGTCGAGCTGCGCCAGGATGCCGAGCGCGATCCGGTCGAGCTCGCGGGTGAAGAGCTGATGGCCCAGGCCCTCCTTGGAGCCGAACTCGTTGTAGACCGTCTGCCTGCTGACTCCGGCCACGGTCGCGATCTCGGTCATGTGCAGCCGGCGGAATCCGCGGTCGGCGATCAGTTCGGCGGCCGAGTCCAGCAGCCGATCGCGCACCGGGGACCTTTCGGGATCGCGGTACCAGGCCATTCGCGGAGTCTAGTCAGCGAATCCTGCTCGGCTTATTGACGGACCGTCTGATAGTGCCTACGTTCTGGACACACTGCCAGAACCTTGTAAACCGACTCGGGTGGATTCCTCACGGTTCCTCCCGTCATCGGCTCATCGGCAGTGCCCTCACCCACCCCCCCGCCGTAGGCGGGAAGAGCGTCGGAGTGACCCATGCAGGAGAGATCCGAGGAAGGCACCCCACAACACACCGAACCGTCGAGCGGGGCGGGCGGTCGCGCCACCGCGCGGCGTCACCCGCTGGCGGCGCAGCGCCCTGGTGGCCGTGCCGGCCGCCGTCGCGATCACCGCCATGGCGATGGCGATGACCGAGGGCGCGCTGGCGGCGAACCTGTCGCTGACCGCCGTCCCGTTCACCCTCAGCTCCACCACCGTCGCGGCCCCGAAGGGCCTCGGCACCGTCATGACCACGGTGAACGCCGGCAGCAACCCGGCCGCCGTCTCCGAGGTGGGCCTGCCGAAGGCCGGCCTGGACGGGGTCTGCATCCACGCCACCCAGTCGGTGAACCTGCCGCTGGTCGGCACGGTCGGCACCTGGTCGCTCAACATCACCTCACCGGCGGCCGCCACCCCGCTGACCAACCGCTCAGCTCGACGCCGGCCAGGGCCTGCAGGCCAGCAACCTGATCCTGGACGGCAACGCGATCACGGGCGCCAGCGCGACCCTGAACGCCAGCGGCACCACGCCCAACACATCGCGCGGCGGCCGACAGCGCCAACATCAAGAACAGCGGCATCACCGACGGTTCGGCCGGCCAGTTCGGCTTGGACGCGACCGGCGGCGAGACCGACATCAGCGGCCTGAAGGCCAACGCCAACGGCGCCACCCTCGGCGGCGCGATCACCCTGCCCAACCTCAGCATCTCGCTGGTCAACGGCGACACCGCGGGCAAGGGCACCGGCGGCAGCGACTGCTGACCCGCCCACCGCACACCCGGGTGGAGTCCGACCCACCAGGACTCCACCCGCACCGCGGCCCCACCGGCCGGGAACCGCACCACCCGCCCCGACTCCCCACGCCCCGCGAGGTCCACGATGGCCGAGAACCACCCAGGCCCGCTCCGGGATCTGGCTCGCCCACCGCCGCTGGCGCCGCACCCGGCCTTCTGGGCCGCGGTCTGGACCGCCCTCGGCGGTTTCATCATCTTCTACCTGCCGCTCGCCCCGATCAGCGCCATGCTGCACGTCGGCCTCGGCGGCATCACCGGCATGGCCGGCGGCGCGATCCTGATGGCGCTGGCCCTGCTGATGCTGCTGATCCCCAGTCAGCGCTACACCGCCGGGGTGATCGCGGTGCTGGTCGGCGTCGCCTCCTTCCCGCTGACCAACCTCGGCGGGTTCTTCGTCGGGATGTTCCTCGCCGTCCTCGGCGGCGCGATGGCCGTCGGCTGGATGCCGGCCAAGCCGGCCCGCAGGTGGCGGCGGTTCCGGCGGATCCGGACCGAGGAGAAGGAGGCCTGATGTCCAGTCAGTTCCCGAACGATCCGGCGAATCCATCACAGAGTAGGCAGTCATGACGATCCGTCAGTCGTCCGCCCGATCGCACGGCACCCCACCCCTGCGCCGCCGGATCCGCCGCTGCCGGGCGACCGTGCGGTTCTGGCGCCACCGCGGCCGCGCGGCCGCCACCGAGTGGAACCGGCGGATGCTGGCCGAGGCCGCCGACGACACCCGGCGCGGCACCCGCTGGGGCCGCTCGGCCGCCGTGCTGCTGCCCGCTGCGCTCGGGGTCGGGGCGCTCGGGGCGAGCATCGCCACGGGTGCGCTCGCGGCGAGCTTCAACGGACCGACACCCCGTTCACCCTGATGTCCAACGGCGTCTCCGGCACCGGCTTCGGGGCCGTCCTGAACACGCCCACAGTCGAGTCGAGCACCGGCAGCACCTCGAACACCACCGCGATGGCCCGGGTCGCTTCGCCAGCGCCAACCTGGCCGGGCTGTGCGGGATCGTCCACCAGTCCTTCGCCGGGGTGGGGGTACTCGCTGCTGCTGACGGCCGGTCAGCAGGTCACCGTCACCCCGCCGACCACCTTCACCACCGACCTGAACGCCTCCAACCTCTACATCGAGGCGCCCTCGCTGAGCGCCAGCGGCAGCACCACGCTGCAGAACGCGGTGCTCGGGATGGCCGCCGACCAGGTGATGGTGGCGGGCTCGCCGCTCACCGGCGCCCAGGCGGGCGGCTTCGGCCTCGGCTCGGCGGGCTCCGGCCCGGGCGGCAGCACCGTCAACCTGGCCGGGCTGAACGCCACCGCGAACACCGCCGAGATCGCCGGCTCGCTGACCCTGCAGTCCCTCTCGATCAGGGTGGTGCCCGGATCGGCGACCTCGTGCTGACCGCCACCGCCCGGGGCGTCCGCGCGGGCCGGCGCTGGTTCCGGGCCTTCCGCCGCACCCGCCCGTTCTGGGGCTCGCTCTGGCTGGTGCTGGGCGGCTGGACGGTGCTGAAGTTCTCGCTCGGCGCGATCCGGCTGGTCACGGTCACCGGGTTCGACGCGCTGGCGGGCTACCTGGTCGGCGGCGGGATGATGCTGTGCGGGCTGATCCCGCTGGCGCTGCCCCGGCAGCGCTACAACACCTTCGGCCTGCTCGGCACGGTGCTGGCCGTGGTCTCGCTGGTGGTCTCCAACCTGGGCGGCTTCCTGCTCGGCATGCTGCTCGTGGTGCTGGGCGGCGCGATGATCGTCGGCTGGGGCCCGCGCCGCCGGCGCCGCGCCCAGGGCCGGGCGGGCCCCGGTCGAGAGCGGGAGCGGGAGGTGCTGAGGCCGGCCGCTGGCGCCGACTGCTCTGCGTGGCAGGGGTGTTCGGCGTGCTGGTCGCGGTCGCCGTGCTGCCCGGCGAGAACCCGTCGGCCGCGCACGCCGCCACCCCGGCTGTGCTGCCCGGCGAGCCGACTCCGCTCGGCATGCCGTTCCTGCCGACACCGAAACCCATGCACGTGACCATCGACGACCTGACGGCAGTCGGGCTGTCGGTGACCAACGGCGTGACCGTCCGGCTGTCCGACGGAACCACCGTCACCACCACCCAGTACACCTTCACCCCAGCTGCAGATCAACAGCCACATGCACGTCACCCACACCGCCCCTGACGGCACGGCACTGACCATCGACATCCCCAACTCCGGTTTCCTTCGGCGGCCTCGACACCGCCGGCGCACCGGAGACCACCGTGATGTGGGGGACCATCAACAACATCTGCGTCACCGTGCTGGTCCCGATCTGCGGGGTGCAGGGCCTGCTCAACTTCTTCGGGTCGTTCATCAAACTCAACGCGGGGGCCAGCGGCTTCGACGCCGACGTCTACGGCATCCAGACCACCGACGACCACGCCGCGCTCGGCTCCACCAACACCCGGTCCACCTGCCCGGCACGATCACGGTGACCACGCCGTGAGCGCCATGGACGAGATGCCCGAGGGCCGGACCCACTGGCGGCGGCGCCCTGCTGGTCGCCCTCCCGCCCTGCTCGCGGCCGGCGGCATCGGCAGCGCGCTGGCCGGCGGCGCGCTCGCCAGCGGACTGCTCATCCAGAGCGGCGCGATCCAGCTCACCACCAGCAGCCTCTACGGCACCCACTACGCCGCCGCCCTGGTCGACCAGCCCTACGAGACCGCCACCGGCACCACCGGCACCGCCCACCCCTGCGGATGGGCTTCGCCAACGGGCTGCTGAACGGCCTCTGCCTGGCCCAGCAGCAGCAATTCCTCGGCGCCACCTACACGTTGATGATCACCCTGGGCGACGGCAACCCGGGCACCTGGGAGATCACCACCCAGAACACCGTGCTCGACCTGCGCACCGCCACCGGCGTGCTCGACATGGACGGCCTGGTCGACCTCAACATCAACGGCCCGGACGTCACCACCATCACCGGCGCCAACGGCGTGCCGGTGCCCAACCCGCTCCTCAGCCCCGAGAACCGCTTCGGGATCCAGGCCGGCTACGCCAAGTTCGACCAGGTCACCGCGACCGTCGACGACCTCCAGGTCCCGGGCCTGCTGACCACCCCCGGCCTGACCATCTCGGTCCACCCGGGCACGGTCAGCTGCCCGCCACCCCCGGCCCCGACCGGCACCCCGGGCACGCCGTGAGGGCGGCCGCTGCGGTGGCGGGGAGGTGACCAGGTGTCAGAGCCGGAGAGTCGATTGTGGGCTGACGGCCCCTCGGGAGCCGTCAGCCAGTCAGGCCGTGGACCGGTCGGGTTTGACGACAGGTTCCTACCGGGCCCGGTGGACGGCCTACAGGCTGTCCCAGGTGATCGAGAAGTCGTTGCCGCTCAGGCCGGAGGTGGTGGCCTCCGGGGTGCCGGAGTCGGAGGCCATGTCGATGCCGGTCGGGTTGGCGGCGGACAGGCCGGCGCCGTTGACGGTGTTGTTGTCGAAGGTGACCGTGCCGAAGTCGTCCAGCGGCAGCACGCTGCCGGACCAGGGGGCCTCGGCGATGACCTCGGCGGAGGAGCGGGCCAGGCCGCTCTCGCGCTTGCTGG